>CAZVDM010000021.1:0-32095 GCA_964625555.1 uncultured Chloracidobacterium sp. | reverse complement strand
TGATCGTGTCCTCGAGACGGGCGTTGCCTTTGCCGACAAATTTGCCGGTATTAACGTCGATCGCGACCAGAGCTTCGGTCTGATTGATGACGAGATAGCCGCCCGATTTGAGCCAGACACGCGGCTTTAATGCTTTGTCGATCTCTTCCTGGACACCATAGTATTCGAGGATCGGCTCGTCGCGGGTGTACAGCTTGACGCGATTTACCGAACGCGGCTGGATGAGATTCATGAACTCGACCGTGCGGAGATATTCCTCTTCGCTATCGACCCGAATTGCGGTGAAATCGTCAGCCAACTGATCTCTCAGCAGCCTTTGCACGAGATCGAGGTCCTGATGGACCATTGCCGGCGAGCGTTTCTTCTCCGAACCTTTCTTCGAATCTGCCCACATGCGAGCCAGATATTTGGCGTCATTTCTCAGGTCTTCCTCAGAAACGCCGACTCCTGCAGTGCGTACGATAAATCCGCCCGAAGCGATCTCGCTGTCCTGACGGATGCGTTGGATCAGCGTGCGGAGACGTCCGCGTTCGTTGGCTGATTCGATCTTTCGCGACACGCCGAGATGCTCGATCGTCGGCATATAAACAAGATAGCGTCCGGGCAGAGCGATGTGCGAAGTGATACGGGCACCCTTCTTTGCGATCGGCTCTTTGGCGATCTGAACGAGAATTTCCTGGCCCTCTTTCAATAGATCTGAGATCGTCGGCTGTGGCGTGCGGCCTCCGCGATCACCACGATCATGGCGGTCGCGCCTGCCTTCATTAGCAGGCCTGTCACCGCTAGGGCGATCACCGGCCGGCCGGTCTCCGCTCGGTCGGTCATTTCGTCCGCGTCCACCACGTTTTCCGCGCTCCCGTGGCTCACGATTTTCCCTGTTATCTCGGCCGCGAGGGCGGTCTTCTGTCGACGGTTCACGCTCTTCGGTTGATTCGCCTTGCGGCTCGGCCTCACGTTTACTGCTTGAAGGCTCGACAACCGATTCGGAAATTTCGATCAGACCATTTCCCGATTCCTCCGGGGCATCGGTCGACTCTTGACCGTCAACGGATTCTTCACCGCCTTCTTCTTTTTTGCCTCCTCGACGACGTCCGCGCCCTCCTCTACGGACGGCCATCTCAGGATTTCCGTCAGACTCTTTGTGGCTAGCTTCGGCGTCTTCGAGGCCGTCTTCTTTTTTGGCGGCCTTTTTCGCCTTTGGTTTAGCGAATTTGCCTTTAGCGGCAGCGCGTTTTGCGGGAGCTTTCTTTTTGGCCGGGGCCAATTCTTCGGGGGCGTCTGATCGGGCCTTTGAACGTCCACGGCCCTTGGCCGGAGCGGCTGTTTCGTCGTCTTCGTCCGCGATCCGTTCGAACCCGTTGTTATCGCTGACAACGTCAGCCATGAGCGAGCCCACCTCGGCCTCGGCGATGCTCTCCATATCAAATTCGGCCGCACGTACGCGATCGACGATCGCCTCCTGCATGTACGCGTCCTTGAACATCTCACCGGTGTCCTCATCCTCGCTGTCGCTGATGCGTTCGAAACCGGAGTTGTCGTATTCGATCTCAAAAGCCGGTGCGGTTTCCTCGATCTCAATGACCGGTTCCTTGCCGCGACGGCCCCGACGTGAGCGTTTTTGCTCCTTCACGGGCTCGGCGACGGGCTCAGATTCTGATGAATCGTCGTCAGACACAACGCTCTCGACAAAATCCTCACGGTCCATTTCGCGGTCGTCGTCGGTCGATTCGACAATAGGTTCGGTTATTTCCTGGGCGGCCTCCATTTGTTTCTCGCGTTCGGCACGCGACTGGTCGATCATCTCGCGGGCGGTTCGTTGAGCCTGCTCTGGAGATTCTTTCTTACTCTTTTCCATGACGATGCGTTCGATCTCTTCCTCTTCGTCGAAGAAATCAGACACATACAAAAACGCATCGCGCTCGAGGCCGATATCAACAAACGCCGACTGCATACCGGGCAAAACACGCATCACTTTACCCTTATAAACGTTGCCGACGACGCCGGCATTTTCTTCGCCGCGTTCGATATAAAATTCGGTAACCTTACCGTTATCGAGGATCGCGATCTTTTTTTCGCGTCCGTTGACGCTGACGATCATTTCTTTTGACATACAAAAATACTTCCTTCTAAATAGAGTTCTACTAGCCCAAAAGGATTTGGAGGCGAAGGATAGGCGGTCATTTCAGCTGGATCACAGACGGAGAACCTAGTTTGAACGGTCGAGCAGAACTTGCGTTTTGGTTTTATAGCTTGAGTTTGGAAGTGGTTTCCAAATGGACAAGTATTGAAATCTATTCACGCTATGGATCTCTCTCGGGGAAGAACAAACGTGTTCTTTCCGCGTTCGGGGAGCACCTATTTCCTGAAGGTAGGAAAGTGCTCAAACCCGCTAAATATCTCGTTCAAAACTAAATCTTCTGTAAAATCTTCTGAGGCCTGCACCGCTTCGCCGCTCGTTTTTTTCGAGCACCTTCGGGCAAACTACAGATAGTATATGCAGATAAGCGACGCGAAGTAAAATAAATTCGTGCGAATCTCACGTCGCCAATTGTTAATTGCCATTTCCCGCAGATACAATTGAGCAGCCTTATGGAAATATATTTTCAGTTGATCAGCGATGCTGAGTCGTTAAAAAAGGCATGCGGTGAATTCGCGAACGACCGGTTTCTCGGCTTTGACGTCGAGACGACGGAGCTTGATCCGTACAAGGGTGACCTTCGGCTGGTGCAGCTCAGCAATGGGCAGAATACTAAGGTGATCGACCTTCGCGGCTTTGCCGCAGGGGCAAGCGGCAAGGGACAAGGAACGCTCGAGGCTCTAAGGACCAATCCTGATCTGGCGCCGCTGCGCGATCTGTTGGCCTCGACGAAACATACTAAGGTCGCGCATAATGCGAAATTCGATACGAAATGGGTGCGGCATCATCTCGGCGTCGAGGTCTGCTCGATCTATGACACATATCTGGCGAGCATCCTGATCGCAGCGGGCGAGGGCGACCGGCGGCACGGGCTGGCGGATGTGGTGCAGTTTTTTCTGGGGCGGACGCTTGATAAGGCCGAGCAGGTCAGCGATTGGGGCGCGGCCGAGCTTTCGCGATCACAGGTCGAATACGCTGCGAAAGACGCGGCTATCATGCTCGAAGTGCGGGCAAAGCTAGAGGAACGCATCCTTTCGGACGGCCTGACCGAGGTGCTGCAGCTCGAGAATGAGTGTGTGATGCCCGTTGCCGAGATGGAGCTGAATGGCTTTTATCTCGACCAAAGCCGTTGGCGTGAGCAGCTCGAAAAGGTGACCATTATACAGCGTCAAGCTGCCGATCAGCTCCAGGACATGCTGTCCGCTGGTGTGGCACAGGCGTCGCTGTTTGGGCGGTCAGAGATCAATCTCGATTCGCAGGCACAGGTAACGGATGCCCTTGTGGGTTTGGGAGTGCCGGTGCCGAGTTCGACACGGGCGTGGGAATTGCAGCCGCTCGCCGAGAAATATCCGGTTATTGCAAAGCTGCTCGAGTATCGCGGTGTGGCCAAGGCGATCTCGAGCTTTGGAGAGAATATCCTCGAATTTATCGAGCCGAAGACGGGCCGGATCCATGCCGATTTTCGACAGATCGGAGCACCGACCGGGCGGTTCTCATGCTCAAAGCCGAATCTTCAGCAGATACCTCACGAAGAAGAATATCGACGCTGTTTTCGTGCTCCTGACGGGCGAAAGCTGGTTATCGCGGACTATTCACAGATCGAACTTCGCATTCTCGCCGATTTTTCCGAGGACAGGAACTTTATCGAGGCATTTGAATCCGGACAGGACTTTCACTCGGCAACGGCCGCACAGGTTTTTGGTATCAGGGCCGAAGACGTCACGCCGGATCAGCGTTCATTTGCCAAGCGGCTAAATTTTGGCGTGGTGTACGGTATTGGCGCGTCGCGGTTTGCGATGATGACGGGGCTGACGCAGAAAGAGGCCGAGGACACATTACGCAAGTATTTTGCGACGTATCCGCGGATGGACGAGTGGCTCAGGACAGCCGCTTCGACGGTAAAGGAAATGCGGATGACGCGGACGAAGTCCGGCCGCATCGCGCGATTCCGTTTTGACGAAAATGACCGGGCTTCGCTCGCCTCTGCTCAGCGTTACGCTAAAAATATGCCGATCCAAGGCACGTCGGCCGACATCCTGAAGCGTGCCTTGCGGTTGCTGCATGACGAAATCCGCCCGACCTCGGCCAAGCTCGTGAACATCGTTCACGACGAGATCATCGTCGAATGCGCCGCCGCCGAATCAGAACACATCGCTAGCATTCTCGAAGGCGCAATGACCAGGGCCGGAGCCCAATACGTCAGCCGCGTTCCGATCAAGGTCGACGTCCACACTTCGGATGAGTGGTCGAAGTAGTACAAGCAATTCCTGAAAAACTGATTTCCGCGGCCGCCTCATTTTGTCTTTCCCGCCGTACACGTCGAACGTTGAACGAGTATCATCTTACAAACGCGTTCGGCATCTGCACGTCGGCGGATTTTCCACACCACCGTGGAATTGCGCACGGCTTCGTCGGGCTATGCCGCGTATTTCCCTTGTTTGGCGATAGTACATCGCTCTCGACGTACCGAATCGGCTGGCACACGTCTTGCGCACAGAATTGATATGGAGGTGGATTGACCGTTACGGCGCGCGATCGACCTTCAGTTCACCTCCGGTGTTGGTCGAGATCGAACGATCACGTTCGGTCAAGACAACTTTATTTGATGTTCTTAGGAGGTGAAGACAATGAGGATCCTTATATTTACCAGGATAATCTTACTCGCGCTCGGCATAGGGCTGCTTCCCGGAATTGCCCTCGCGCATCACATTTCATCAACACTTGACGGCACTGCACCGTTTTTGGCAGACGGCGTCAATTCCGTCACGACGGGTACGATGACCGAAAGGCTGTATCGCGACGGCAGCACACCCGGCACCTGCGACACGCCCAAGGGCCCGTCGAGCCAGCCCAACTCGATCGGCACATTTCGTTACGACACGTACACCATCACGCCGACGGTCAGCGGATGCGTGACGATCAGTTCGCACTATTACGGCGGCACCGGCTATTTTCAGGCCACCGTCTATTCGTCATTCAACCCGACGAATGTAAAGGCGAATTTTATCGCCGACTCTAACGTGTCGGTGGGCGGTACGGGCAGCAGGCAGTTTCTGTCCTTTAGGGCGACCGCCGGCGTTCCCTACACGATCGTCGTGTGGAATCCATTTACCGATGTCGAAAACCAGCCGTATCTTTTCGAAATTTCCGATTCGCTTGCGCGTCCGGGCGACTTTGACGGTGATGGATTTACCGACACGGCTGTATTCAGGCCGTCGACCGGTGACTGGTATATCCTGCAGAGCAGCACCAATACCACCGTTATCGATCACTTTGGTTTGAACGGCGATATCCCGATCGATGCCGATTATGACGGCGACGGCGTGACCGATGTCGCGATCTTCCGTCCGTCCGCCGGCCAATGGTGGTTCAAGCGCAGCAGCAACGGCATAGTCTTTGGCGCCCAGTTTGGGCTGAGCACCGACAAGCCGACACCCGGTGACTATGACAAGGACGGGATCGCGGACATAGCATTCTTCCGTCCGAGCAATTCCAACTGGTACGTACTGCGTAGCGGTGACAACTTCACTACGTTCTACGGTTACCCGTATGGAGCGGCCGGCGACATCCCAGTTGCGTCAGAGCGGAAATAGTGTTCGTCAGCATGGTGCCGTTTGAACTGGCTCATGCCTAAGCAAAAAAGGCCCCATCGATCATCGATCGATGGGGCCTTTCAACGGGTCCAAGACCCTCATACCGTGTCAGCGGACGAAAGCATTCGGCACGGGCAGATCGCCGGTGATGCCGAATTGCTGAATTAATGTGCCCGCGGTTGACCGCTGCACGAACCAGGTCGCAACTGACGGACGGAAAACACCGGCGTCCACCTTTCCGTCGCCGTCATAATCGCCCGGGACCGGTAAGTCGCCGTTGGCGCCGAACGGGAATGCAAAGAACGAGAAATCTTCGCTGCGGAGTATGAACCAGTTGCCGTTCGCCGGACGCCAGAATGCTACATCCGCTTTGCCGTCGCCGGTGTAATCACCCGGAACGGCCTTGTCAGTCGACGCTCCGAACTGCAGGGCAAAAACGGTCGAGTTGGAACTGCGCTGTATCCACCATTCTGCTCCGAAAGCACCATTCGGGCGATAGATCGCGATGTCCGACTTTCCGTCGCCGTCATAGTCGGCATTGACGGGCTGATCGCCGGCGGCACCAAACTGTGTGATCGTCGTGCCTCCTGTTGATCTTGAAATGAACCAGGTCGCCCCGACAGGCCGGAAAACAGCAGCATCGGCTTTACCGTCACCGTCATAGTCGGCCGGAGCCGGAATATCGCCGTTCGCGCCGAACGGAAATGCAAAGAACGAAAAATCTTCGGACCTCAGCACGAACCACTGCCCGGACGGGGGGTTCCAAAAAGCCACGTCCGTCTTAGAGTCGCCGGTAAAATCCGCAGCAGCGATCTTGTCGTTCGCGCCGCCGAACTGGACGGCCGCATTGCCGCCGCTGCCGCTCTTGATCCACCACCATTCGGCCCCGTTCGCACCGTTTGGCCTGAAGATCGAAAGATCGGCTTTCAGGTCTCCGTCAAAGTCGAACGCGGTCCTGATCTGCGGAACCGCCGACGAACCGCCGCCCCAGAATCCGCTGATCAAGCTAAAGGTGCCTCCGGTCGAACTGGTTCCGGCGACAGACTGCCCGATCGTTCCGTCAAGCGTGAATGCACCGCCCGTCGTCCGTCCGCCGCCGCCCGCGATCACCGACTTGGTAATAGTAAACGTCCCGCCAGATTGCGAACGGGCCACACTGACCACCAAAACGGTCAACACCAAACACGCGATTATCAAGTTGAGTTTCTTCATAATGATCCCCTCTAATTCTTAGGCCGGCAAACCTCCGCCGACGGGTTTTGTGCACAGACCAGAGCCTTAAATGCGTCGATCTCGGCACGCTGCTCCTTGACCTGCTGCTGTAGTATTTCGATCTGTGTCTTTTGACCCTCGATCTGGCTCTGCTGTTCCTTGACCGCATTGACGAGCACGACGCCGATGCGGTCATATTTGACGCCCTCGACCTCGCCTTTGGCGTTGGCCGTCGTCAGCAGAGGTTCGACGGCATTTACCTCTTCGGCGACGAGGCCCATATCGGCCATCCCGCCTTCCTTCCAGTTGAACGATACCGGCCTCAGCTTGCGGATCAGTGCCAGCCCCGAAGTAAAGCTGTTGATATTCTCCTTGTAGCGAGCCGATGATGAGCAGGAAGAGATCTGATTCTGTGCATTCCGGCAGAGTGGGGTCGACCCTGCGGCACCAAGCGTCGCAAAGCTGATAGACCCGTTGACTCCAAGTTTGTCGGGCGTGCCGACCGTGCCGATGTTAACATTTCCATTCGGGAAAGAGATGCTCGTGATAGCGGTAGCGGCGCGATTAACCGTCAACCACCCTATCTCGGAAGTCTCAGCATCATTTAATGCGGTAAAGGTGAGGGAGTTTGTTGTCGCATAGTTTTGCCATTTTTTTGCGTCCACCGCGCCGCCCGTGAAGTTGAGCGAATAACGAGGAAATATCCCCGCCGTGTTGCCCTCGACCCTCACGTTCTCGCCAACGACATGAAGTTTGTAGGCGGGAGATATTGTGCCGATGCCGACATTCACACTTGAGGTTGCGCCATTAAAGCCGTTTATGCTTCCTAAGACCAGTGAATTGCTGGAGGAGACAACAGATCCTGCCCCGATCGCGGTTGCGTTCGAGAGATTTAATGAGTTGACACTCGCATTGGCCCCAATTAACGTATTGCCGCTTCCAGTAGTGTTGTTGTTGCCGGCTATCCAACCAACAAACGTGTTATCGGAGCCCGTCGTGTTCAATCCGGCTTGGTTCCCAAAAAACGAATTGTGGTTGCCGCCCGAACTATTAAAACCGGCATCATAGCCGGCAAAGATACTTGAAAGCTCCGGGCTACTTAAAGCCCGTAAGCCGGAGATACTGTAGTAAGTCGCGTTAAAATTACTCGCCCTGCCTGTACCACTAATATTGAAATCTGTGGCTGATTGTTGGCTTGTGCCGTTCTGAATGTAACTTGCGTTGCCGGCCGTCGTGGTGACGTACTGATTCGCGGCAATACCGCCGAGCTGATTTGAGTTGGACGCGGTTCCGGAAATGGCGCCTGTCACCGCGAGCGTTCCCGGTATCTGAACGGTATCCGCCGGGCGGCCAAGGACAACGCTGTTGCTTGCTGACGCGATCGCACCGGAACCGACCGCCGTTGCAAAGGTCAGGTTGCCGGCACCGAAGTTTGCGCCGTCGCCGATCGCAGTGTTAAAGGCGCCCGAGACATTGACATTCCCCGCTGCTCGGCCAAAGAACGAGTTGTTCGAACCGGTCGTCGTTCCTGTCCCGGCCACGCTGCCAAAAAATGAGTTGTTGTTGCCCGTAAGGTTGGCCTGTCCCGCGGCTCCGCCGACGAAGGTGTTGTCGCTGCCGAGCGTGTTATCGCGGCCGGCAGTGACGCCGAAAAACGCATTTCTATTGCCGGCACTGTTCGCCGCACCCGAATTGCTGCCATAAAAAGCGTTGAATCCGCCGAAAGTATTCAATTCGCCCGAATTGTTTCCAAAGAACGAATTATCGTTACCAAGCGAGTTTAGTCTGCCTGCCCGTGCACCGAAGAATGAGTTGTTTGAGGTATTCGATGTGGCAGAAAGGCCGGCTCGAAAACCAGAATACGTGTTTGAAAGGCCTTGATTGGCCGAACCCGTCTCGACCCCAAACGACGAGTTCGTGCCGACCGAATTCAAAAACGTCTGTCCACCGAACCTGTATTCGAATGTCGAATTAATGTTCTGTGCGGACAAAGTTCCACCGGCGGTGCCGTTGCCGCTGATATTGAAATTGGTTGCCGGTTGCTGGCCCGTTGTGTTTTGAACGTAATTCCCGCTGCCGGGCAGTGGGCTGCGCGCGTCTGATAGCCTCGCATCACCCGTCAATACATACTGATTCGCTGCCACGCCGCCAAGGCTCAATGCATTCGTTGCGTTCGCGGCCGTCGTTGCGTTCGCGGCATTTATCGCACTTGCGGCGGTGACGGCATTATCCGCACTCAGACTCTTAACTGAATATGGCGCGCTGTTAACAAGTTGCCGTGGGGTTAAAGGCGTAAATGCACCGCCGCCTGTTAGCCGTACGCGGATCTCGAGAAACCGGTTTGCGCCCGGAAACTGAGAGCCGAAATCGAGCTTGACGGCAAACGTGCCGCCGGCGACAGCGACGGTGCTTCGCGTCAGCGTCGTTCCGATCTGGGTCCCCGCGGCGAGCGAGTCAAACAACGCGAATTCGAAATCATAATTGCCGTTCGCGGCATTTGCGCCGTCCTTCAGGCTGCCCTGGTAAGTGAATTCGGTTGTTTGAGAAAAAACCGGGGTTAACGAAAAACAAATAAACAAAACAAAAAGGGCGAGCCGGGCATTTAATTTCATACATTTCTCCTGAGAAAAGGTTGAGAGAACAAGTGGTTACCGGACACGGAGGTGCCCGTAACTGATTCTACTGATGCGCCGTTCCTTAAAGATAGACCCATTTGACAGATTGTCAACCGCTTTCGTACCGCACCGTCGATGTCGGGTTTAGCCCGTTTCACGAACTGCTCCGATCGGCCGCAGACCTATCGGCAAATACTTGCACTCTTGTTGAGCCCGCAGACAAGTTTCTTGAGCTCGTCGACCTCCGCCAGGCGTTGTTTCAATTGGTCGATCTCCTTTCGCTGAGCCTCGATCTGGCCTTGCTGTTCCTTTACGGCATTGACGAGCACCACACCGATGCGGTCATATTTGACGCCCTCAACCTCGCCCTTATCGTTGTAGGTAACAAATCGCGGGTCGATGTTCGCGATGTCCTCGGCGCCGAAGCCGACATCCTTCAACCCGCCGTCCTTCCAATCAAATGTGATCGGACGCAACTTGTTTACGAATGACAGTCCGTCGCCAAATCGTCCAATATTCTTCTTGTATCGCAGGCTCGACGAACAACTCGACAGCTGATTGGACGCATTTCGGCAGAGTGCGGTCGCGCCTGCCGAGCCGAGAACGTCGGCACGAATGACGCCGTTGACGTGCAGTAGAGCGGCGGGTGAACTTGTGCCGATTCCGACATTGCCTGTGCCGCTTTGGATCAGAGTGACATTGCCGCCGTCTGCGTTAAGAAATAGCGTGGACGCCGCCCCATTATTACGCGCCATTATCTCGTTGTTGTCGATCACGAGGTTTGCGGCGGCAACATCGCCCGCGACCATATAACCTCCGCTTGTGAGATCGGCATCGCTGCCGCCGACAACATGCAGCCTGGTCAACGGCGTCGTCGTCCCGATACCGACATTCACCGAATCGCAAAAGCTGCCAAATTCACCACATCCGTTTATTCCAAGAATGCTGCCGAGAACAAGAGACTGGTCCGCGCCGACTGCGGCCCGATTACCGATGGCTGTGGCGTTACGCAAATTATTGCCTAAAACATCAGCCTGATAACCAACGGTGGTGTTGTAAGTCCCCGTGGTATTCGTGTCGCCTGCGAGAGTTCCAAAAAATGAGTTTCGGTCACCAGTCGTGGTCGCATAGCCTGCGCGTGCTCCAAAGAAGGCGTTTTGGGTGGCCAAACTTGCGTATCCGGCCTCCGTTCCAAAGAACGAGTTTTCGAAACCACTTGTATTTTGGCGTCCTGCGCGTCTTCCAAAAAAAGCGTTCCCGATACCGGCAGTGTTTTCTCGTCCGGCATCACTTCCGAAAAACGCATTGTCGTAGCCGGTAACATTCTCCAGGCCCGCATCGCTGCCAAAAAATGCATTATCCGAACCGTCTATGTTATTAGTTCCCGCGGAATGACCGAAAAATGCGTTTTCTCTACCGACCGTGTTTTTCGCTCCGGCTCCGTACCCGAAAAACGAATTATTGATATCTGTATTGTCTCGTCCGGCGGCCAAACCGAAGAAAGAATTGCCGAAGCCTGTTAGGTTGTTTTGTCCGGCAGCCCATCCGAAGTACGAGTTCCCATTTCCCCCGGTATTAGCCGCACCGGCAGAATTACCAAAAAATGAATTGGAATTGCCTCCGGCACCCACGCCAATGCCAACAAAGGTATTTTGAGTTCCGGCGACACTTAATACGCGGTTGCCGCCGATGTTGTATTGCGTCTCGGCCCTGACAAGGTTGGCCGAGAGCGTGCCGCCCACATCTCCGTTGCCGCTGATAACAAAGTTTGACAATGGCTGCAGAACAGAATTCTGGTTCCAGATGTAGTTCGCACTGTTTGGCAGCGGATTTCGGGCATCTGTCATTCGCGGATCGGTAGTGACGACATACTGATTCGCTGCCACGCCGCCAAGCTGTAATGAGTTTGTTGCGGTTGCCGCATTCGTTGCGTTCACAGCATTTGTCGCACTATCCGCCGTCAAACTCTTGACCGAATACGGTGAACTCGCAACCCGCTGTCTTGGCGACAACAAAGTAAAACCTCCGCCGCCCGCTGCACGAACTCGGATCTCGAGAAATCGGGTTGCACCCGGAAACTGCCCGCCGAAGTCGAGCGACACGCTAAATACGCCGTTCGACACCGCGACGTTATTCGACGGAACGGTTGTTCCAAATTGTGTCCCGCCGCTAACGGCGTCGAACAGCGCAAATTCGAAATCATAATTCCCGGTCGCCGGAGCGCCGTTTGTTTGCAAACTGCCCTGAAAACTAAACGCCGTTGTCTGCGCCGAAATGCCGACGGCGACGAACGCACAAAATAAGATCGCGAGTAACATCCTTGGCATACTAATCCTCCTTTGGTTTACATATCTCGGCGTCCGCTTTTATCGAACACACGACAGCTTTTAAAGCATCAACCTGTTTTCGAAGTTCGTCGTTTTGTTTTTGTCGATCGGCGTTTGTTTTTTGCAAGGCTTCGATCTCCGCCTGCTGTTCCTTGACAGCGTTGACCAGAATGACCGAGACACGGTCGTACCGGACGCTTCCGGCCGCACCGTTGGCGTCGCGGATCACCAGTGATGGATGAGTCAGTGCTGCCTCAGCGGGAGCAAACCCGATCTCACTCGGGCCGCCGGAGCTTAAAGCTTGAACACGAGGGCGCAGCTTGACGATCGACTCGAGGCCGGAGGAAAATTCGGCGGATTCCGGTGAGATCGCGACAGAGATCCCGCACGTCGAGATCTCGAGAGTAGTTGAATTACGACAGATCGGAGTTCCGCCGAACTGTCCGCCGCCTCCAAGCGTCGTGACGATAAGTTTTCCGCTAGCGATCACGGTGTCGACCGGGCGGCCGAGTTGGATGGTATTGTTCGATGACACGATCGTTCCGGCTCCGATCGCAGTGGCAAAATTCCGTGCCGCCGCGTTAATATCAGCATTTGCACCGATGACGGTATTGTTGTCGCCGATGGTGTTTGTTTGACCTGCTAACAACCCGACAAACGTATTATTCGTTCCATCCGTATTGAAAACTCCGGATCGTGCTCCGATGAATGTGTTCAGCCCCCCGGTAGTAGTATTGAATCCAGCGTTTCGGCCAAAAAATGAATTTTCATCAGCAGTGGTATTTGCCTGACCCGCTCGTCGGCCAAAAAATGAATTGGCGCCGCCTGTCGTATTCGCTGTTCCGGTGAAAGGGCCAAAAAATGAATTTTCAGTGGCCGTTGTATTGTCCGAACCCGAAAAAACTCCAAAGAATGCATTCTCAAAGCCGGTCGTATTTGCCTGTCCGCTCCCGGCCCCGAAAAACGAATTACCGCCGCCTCCGGTGTTTGCAAAGCCGGCGGACCTGCCAAAGAATGCATTATCAATTCCGGCCCCGTTATTTCGCCCGGCTTCCACGCCAAAAAATGCGTTGTCGCTGGAGGACGTGTTGTTCGTTCCTGCTAGGGTACCGAAAAATGCATTGCCAGTACCGGTGGTGTTCGAATCGCCCGCCTGGGCCCCAAAGAATGCGTTCCCGTCTACGCGGTTGGCCGCTCCGGCGTTGAACCCGAAAAACGCATTGTTGCTGCCGGTCGTTCCGATCGCACCGGCATTTCGCCCGAAAAATGAATTAGTCGAGCCGTCGACATTTGACTCGCCCGCGTTTCCTCCGAAATAGGCGTTCGAATTGCCGATCGTATTGGCCTGTCCGGAATCGCGGCCGAAAAACGCATTGGATCCGCCGGTAGTATTGAACTGTCCGGAGGCGAGACCAAAAAACGAGTTTGATGGGCCGGTAGAGTTTAATTCGCCGGCAAAGACACCAAAAAACGAATTTCCAAGTCCGGTCGTATTTGATTGTCCGGCATCTTTTCCGAAAAACGAATTCTGTACGCCGGTGGTGTTTAGGCTTCCGGCGGCAGCACCAACAAAGGAGTTTTCTGTTCCCGTATTGACCGCACCTGCTCCGATACCCGCAAACAAGTTATTCGTTCCGGGATTACTAAGAATACGGGAGCCGCCCAAATTAAACTGACTTCCGGCATCGAAGATCGAAGCCGTGCCCGTGCCGCTAATATTGAAGTTAGCTGATGCCTGCAGAGTTGTGCCGTTGAGTACGGCTCCGTTTCCAAGGCGAAGCGGATTCAAGGTGCCGGTGGTTATCGCACCTGCATTAAGATTTGTCAGGCCCGAGCCGTTTCCGCCAAACGAACCGGTCACATTCAGAGTACCCGGGATTTGCACCGTATCGGCAACTCGCCCAAGCACGACGCTATTACTCGCCGAAACGACAGAACCGGCCCCGATCGCAGTTGCGAAATTAAGGCCGCTTGTCGCCATATCGGCGCCTGCTCCGACCGCCGTGTTATTTCCGCCGGTGATATTGCTGCTTCCGGCAACAAGTCCGAAGAATGTATTGTTGCTGCCGGTCGTGGTGGCAACACCGACCGATCTGCCGAACATTGAGTTACTGGCACCTGTCGTAAGGGCCGCACCCGCACCTGCACCAGTGAATGTATTGTTCGAACCGAAGACGCCGGAGAATCGTCCGCCGTTGAGGTTGTACTGGGTCGTAGCGTTTATTATGCCGGCTGTCCCAGTGCCGCTGATGTTGAAATTGCTTGCCGCCTGCAAAGTAGCACCGTTCTGGATGTAATTCGGACTGTTCGGAAGCGGATTTCTGGGATCGGAGAGCCGGGCATCGCCGGTCAGCACGTATTGGGACGCGGCTATCCCGCCAAGCTGGGCAGCGTTCGCAGCGTTTGCCGCATTATCGGAGGTCGCGGCGGTCTGGCTCCGAACCCCATATGGTGAACTGCCGATCGATTGCCTTGGAGCGAGGATGGTGATCCCGCCCTGTCCGGTTAGCCGAACGCGGATCTCCAGGAAGCGGCCCGCACCCGGAAATTGATCGCCGAAATCAAGATTGACGGCAAATGTCCCGGTCGAAACGGCCACCGCATTTCGCGTGAGCGTGGAACCGATCTGACTTCCGCCGATCGGTGCGTCGAACAGAGCAAACTCAAAATCATAATTTGCGTTTGCCGGCGTTGCCCCGTCTTTCAGGCTGCCCTGATAGGAAAATTCCGTCGACTGTGCGAAAGCGGAAATTGCTGCGATCGTCACAGTCAATAAGATGGCAGTAGTCTGCGAAATCAGGTTCATTTGTGTTCCTCCAGAAAATCTCGGGAAAATGAACTCAGTCGCCGGTGCGGCCACTGAGGTCGGCCGATGTTAGTGCTTTAGAAATTATTTTTTCCTAAAATACCCTAATAATTGAAATTAGCCAACCTTTTTTTACAGTACAACCGTTTGACTCATCAATTAGCGTTTTGCTTTACAAATTTGAGCAGCCGGTTTCTGGCCGCAAATATATGCCTTTAGGTCATCGAGCTCGGCGACTTTCTTTGTAAGCTGATCGATCACAACTTGCTGCGCCTCGATCTGGGCAGTTTGGGTCTCGATCTGTGCCTGCTGTTCCTTTACTGCATTGACCAAAACAACGCCGATCCGGTCGTACTTGACGCCCTCGACATCGCCTTTGGCATTGGTTGAAGTGAGCAAAGGCTCGACCTCGGCAACCTCTTCGGCGACGAGGCCCAAATCGAGCAATCCGCCCTCTTTCCAGTTGAACGAGACCGGACGGAGCCTGCGGATCAGGTCAAGTCCGGATGCGAATGTGTTGATATTGTCTTTGTAACGAGCCGAAGATGAACAGGTCGAGATCTCATTTGACGCATTCCGGCAAAGTGGGGTTGCGCCTGCCGCACCGAGTTGAGTGACTGAAGTTCGTCCGGTTTGTGTGTTCATCACCAAACCCCAACCGCCGCCATTCGTTCCAAAAAAACCGACGCTGTTGTCAGTTTCCATGCCGACAAAGGCCCGTTCCTGATTTGGAGTGTTCTGGAAAAACCAGATGCCTGCGGAATTGTTCGAGCCGGTATTGGCTGGATTTTGTTTGATGCGGATGCGGTCGGCGACATCCAATCTGAACCCAGGTGTCGTTGTTCCGATCCCGACCTTGACGGTGTCGCAAAGAGTCGCCGGCCCGCATAAATTGACGCCGGCGATCGCGCCTAGCACCAATGAGTTGCTGGCTGCGGCGGTAGAGCGAAATCCGATCGCGGTGGCGTTCGTCAGATTTGACGCACCGAGGTTTCCGTTGTTGCCGATCACGGTATTGCCGGACCCGATGGCGTTGATACTCCCCGCACTCACTCCGACAAATACATTACTCCCGCCGGACGTTGTATCAAATCCTGCAGAATCGCCGAAAAAAGTGTTGCCGACACCGACGTTATTGTTAAAACCCGATGCAAATCCAAAAAACGAATTTGAACCGCTCGTCGTATTTTTGAACCCCGCACGGTAACCGAAAAATGAGTTTTGCGAGCCGTCGGAATTGAGGGTACCTGCGTCCTTTCCAAAAAACGAGTTGTAACTTGCAAGGTTGTTATAGCCCGCGGACGCGCCGAAAAAGGAATTTTCGCTTCCATTTACATTTCCTCCGCCGGCGTTTGACCCAAAGAACGAGTTTTTGGTCCCGAGGTTTGAGTAACCTGCCGCAAATCCGTAAAAAGAGTTATCGCTTGTGTTGACGTTCGAAAAACCGGCATTTAGGCCGAAAAAGGCGTTTGATTCACCCAGAACGTTTTGCTGTCCTGCGTTTTTGCCGACAAACATATTTGTTGACGGTGCACTCAATATCCGCTGCCCCTCAACGTTAAACTGTGTGGCCGCACTGAGGATATTCGCGGTGCCGTTGCCCGAGATATTGAAATCACCGGTTTGTTGCGAGGTGCCGTTTTGAATAAAATTGGCTCCGCCTCCGGCCGTCGTGACGTATTGATTTGCCGCGATCCCGCCCAGTTTTGCGGAATTCAGACTCTGTATTGAGTACGGCGAGCTCTTGATCCGGGCTCGGGGAGTCAGGGGCGTATATCCTCCGCCCGATCCGCTCGGCTTGACGGCGATCTCGATAAACCTTGCGGCACCTGCCGAAAAAGCAGTCTCGCCAAAATCCAGATCGACCGTGAAAACGCCGTTTACGACCGGAACGGTTGGGAAGGTGTTTGAACTCAGAAAAACGCCGCCCGTTTCGGCATCCCAGAGGCTAATGCTGATATTGTAATTGCCGGAGACGGGTGCCGCTCCATCTTTAAGGAAACCCTGGTAACTAAACGTCGTCGTCTGGGCCATTGCGGTACCGCACGCAAGTGTCAGAAAGATCGCGATCGCTGCAAGTGTCTTCATATATATCTCCTTACCTTAAAGACGCGGAAGTTTTGAGGAAATATTTCAGTAAAAATTTGTGAAAGCCGCAATGTGATCAGCGGCCTGGAGGCGACAAAAATTAAAGGCGGGCCGATCGCGGCCCGCCTGATCCGGCGCTTTTCGCCGCCGGTCAAGTTTTGGGATCAATAGCTATCGCTGCTTGAACAACATATACCTGATGTTGCTGCGCTGATCGGTCAGTGCGAGCAGGTAACCGCCGCGGACGGCGATGAATTGGGCACCAAATTTCGCTGTTTTGCCACCGTAATGATTCGTCGCAGTGACTTCCCAGTCAGTTGCGGAAAAGCGGCCTTTGTAATCGATGCGTGCAAATTGCGAACCGCCGGATGCGACATTTGCGCTGAGGTACGTTTGTTGATAGCTGCCGTTCGGCGAAAATACAAAGTTGTCGGATGTCGACAGAGCTTTCATCCCGGCGTAATTGCCGGTATATGCGCTGTAATATTCGACGCCGCCACCGCCGCTGCCGGCCCACGAGCCGACCATGTCTTCGGCCGTCACGGCAAATCTATTGCTATTCAGCATCGGGTAGATATTCTCTGCCTTTGGGAACAACTGCTGCAGCTCGGCACGACTCTGAGCGACTACGACAAAAACCTTGCTCCCGCCCGAATGAGGACTCAGGAACCACAGACCAACAAATGACCGCTTGCCCGTTTGCTTATGTACCGCATCGGCCATAAGCAGCTCGTTAATTGCAAAACCGCCGAAAACCTCGTCGCCTTTTTGGACGTTGCCGACGTTGAAGAACGGCAGAATGTACCGGTCCCAATAGAATGCGCTGTGACCGTCTGTATTGCGTTTTGTCGCTTCCAGTTGCGGATTATCGTAATAAAGTCGGACCTCTGTTCCGCCCTTGCTGACGCTGACATAATCTTCCGTCGGCGTTGAGACCCAACCGTCGTCAAAGTTTGTGACCTGCTTTGCAAAAGTGTGGCTTTGCGAAGCGGGCTGAGCCGTAGGTCCAACAGCCGTGTTCTGAGCATTTTGTATTTGCAGGCCTTGCGGATCGAACCGCACCTTTGTCGGGTCGACACCAAATGTCTGCTGCACCAGACCACCGGCGATCACGCGAAACTGCTCTAACAGTTCCTTGTTGTTCGACTGTTTAGCCTCGATGTAACCTGCGAGAACCATTCCGCCGAAACTGATGTAAGTGTCGTACAAAAACTCTTTGTCCTTGGCCGGAGCATTCGCCATTTCGGGCGTCGAATCGAGCATTGCATTCAGGCCGCGAAACAGCTTTTCGGTGATCTCGTCCGACGGTTCGGGCGCGTCGTTGAAAACCGTCACGCACGTCGTAAGTAGAAACGTCATCGCTCCGGCGAGGTTATTTTTAGCCCCGTTCTTTGCGGCCCCCTGCTCAAAACCCATTTTTGTCTGAGTAAATATCTCGAGCAATGCCGCCCGCTCGTCCGGCGTTTTGCCGATCTCGGATGCTATTGTTTCGAGGTTTTTCGATCCCGGCGTCGGGCGAAAAGCCGCGACATTCTTTGCCTTGCCGACCGTCTCAGGCCCGGCGACAGACTGTGGTACCTTTTCGACGCTCTTTTTCAACGCTCCGAGCATCGCCGGCGACAATCCGCCGCTCTTCACCACATCGCCCAACCCACCGTCCGACTGCGCCCGGGCGGTGTCGGTACACAGAAAGATAGCAATTACAGTAAAAATGATCGCTAGATTCTTCATATAACCTCTATTTCGTAAGTCGAATATTGCTTACGTAAAACTCGTCGCTCGGATCGGCATTCGGAGCATTATCTAAGCCGAATCCGAAAAAGTTCCAGCGGATGTTCTCGCTCAGCACGGCGTCCTCGGTCATTTTCGTTCCGTTAAAATAGATCGAAAGCAGCGATCCCTGGCGGACGAGTTTTACCTTGACGAAGTTTCTGTCTTTGTAAAAGATTTTCGTTTTATCGGCTTTATCAAGTTTGTAGCCGCCACGAGCGTCAAAGACCTGCAGGCCGTATCGGCCCTGTTCGTTGTTCCAATGCGGATCGATCCACAGGGCGACACGCTCCATTCGCGACGACGTGTAGGCATTTAGATTGACAAGCGCGCGGTCGTAGCGTTTGAGCGTGTTGTCGTACGGAGCCGCCCCGAGGTGAAAGTAAAAGCTTGGGCTGTAGTACGAGATATTCTTGGTCCAAGTGACATCAAACTCCATAGTAAAACTATTCGGCAGGGCCAGAACCGCATAGTCGGGAAAAAACAACCCTTCTTTGCTCATCGCGAGCCAATTTCCGGGCTGTCCCGACGGCTTTTTGACTATGCCCGTGATGTTGCTGACGGTCCATTTGCCCGGAGCCAAACCGACGGTGGCGTTGGCAAAGTCTTCAAAATATGACCCGCCGCTATCTCCGTTTGAGGCAGTTTCCGGCGTAGGTTTGCCCGTATTTCTTATCGGCGTGTCGCCCATCGCCGAGATTGTTGGCGATTTCGGCAGAGGTTTCATTCCGACCATTTTCCGGATCACATTGAAATCGAATTCATCTTCAAATTTCTTTGCAAAGGCGACTTTGGCAGGTGAATCGCCTTCCTGGCGGTGCTGGACAACTACCACCTGCGGCTGCCATTTTGGTAGTTTGGGGTCGTAGAAATCCTGATTTGCTACATAAGCAAATTTTCCTCTTCCGCCGCCGGTACCAAATCGAATTTCGCTTGGCTGATTAAAGATCTCGTTGAAGTTTGAGATAAAAGCCTCCGATCGTAAGTCGGTGGCCTTCAATACCGTGTCTGTGAACCTGATCGCATCGCTTCGTCTGGCTTTGTTCTCGTCAATTGCTCGCTGTGTCTTTTGATCACCTTCGCGGAGACTCTGGAAAAACTTCTGCTTTTCGGCGTCGGTCATAATCCCTTTTTCGGTCGAAACGCGGCTAAAGGTCTTTTGCGAGGTCGCCAGCACGCCCTCGAGCCGTTTGATCTCCTCGTCGATCTTCTTTAACCAATATTCACGATATGATTGGGCAAACTCAGATCTGCTGACCCGTCGATAGGGCAGAGCTTTCCTCTCCGAAAAGTACCAGCCCGAGAACTGCTGCTCATTGTTTTCGTTGAAGAAATAAATATTCGTCATTCCGTTTTTGTTTTCTTCGATGCGGATATTTCCGCTCAAATTCAGACGCAATTCGGTTCCCGACAGCACCAGATCGCCTGTATTTCCATTCACGGCAAACCCCTTAAAGTCGTTCACTCGAAAATAGATCCAGTTGCCCGTCTCGCCTTCCGGCCCGATGACGTTCTTTCCCTGATCCTTGTAGCAGACAATATCCTTGATCATGAAAAAGCCCTCGTAATACTGAAGAGCGTTTGGCGGTGCGGTCTGAATGCCCATCGCATCGTATATGCCGTAGGTGAGCTCCAGGCCTTTTGGCGATTGGGGGAACAGCCGCTGCATTTCCGCAATTACCGGTTTCATCGCGGTTGCCCAGTTGCCGCTCCTCGTTTCAGGCCGGGCTCTCCAGGGCAACGAAGCGTTGTCGGCCGTCGCATCACCGGCAGCGTCGCAGAACGATTGCCCGTGAGCTAAATTGACGCTCATCAGAAAGAAGACGATCAGCGAAGTTATCAAGAAACCGTTTCGATTCTTCATGGATTTTTACTGGTTGTTACTGTTTAAGATTTGCTCCAACAGGCACAAAATCGATGTCGACCAAACTTCCATTGACCGACACTAACTGTGGCTGAAATTGATACCGCTTGGAATTTACCGCAATTATGACGTTCTGCCCAGCCTCAATATCATCAAATCGGTAATGGCCGAACGAGCTGGTCCGTGTCGTGCGCATAATTCCGGCACTATCGGTGAGATGAACGATCGCATTGCTCGCACCCATTCCGCTTGGCGATCGAACTGTCCCCGAAACGGAAACCGATGCGGCAGTTGGGGCAAGCAAAAACGCACTTTGCACTTTTTCAGTGGTTGATTCAGGATCTGTCGCACGAATAAGAATGTCTTGTCCTACCGGCATATCCAGTCCTGCCAACGTGTACGTGCTAGCCTGCGGAGCAGTTGGCGACATTTCACCATTTTTGGCCGAATTTAAGCCTGTAGTTCCAATTCCCAGCAGCGTAAAGGTCACACCGCCGTCGGTCGAGAGTTCAAATCTCACGCCACTGAATTGCGGCGACGAGCCATTCATCTGCCAGGAGACCGAGTCCCGGGAGATCGAAAGTTCTGAAGCCGCATACGTATCATTTGTCAGGCGGGCAAAATTGCTTCTCGGTACACCACCAACGGTTATAAAATCTCCGCCGATCAGGATCTTGCCATCGGCCTGAATTGCAGCCGCGTAAACTACACCACCTACATTCGGGTCGTATTGGCCAACCGTCCCGCCGAAAACCTCAGGCACACCAGTCGATTCATTGAGTCTTGCGACGCCATTTCTGGGCAGTCCCCCGACAGTTGAAAATCCACCTGTGATTAGGATCTTGCCGTTTGATTGGACCGAAATTGAATTTACCTGGCCATTGGCATTTGGATCGAAGGTCGGATCAACAATGCCATCAAAACTGAGCCGCGCAATGTAGTTGCGAACCTGCGAATTTACCGTCGTGAAATTTCCGCCGATCAAGATCTGCCCATCAGATTGGAGCTTCAAAGCCATGACACGGGCATCAATACCAGCGACAAACGAACTAATTACTGTGCCGTCGGCAAATACCTTCGCAATTCTGTTGTGCACTTCGGGTGTGCCGTTAGGCGATAGTTCTGTAAAATCACCTGCGAATATTACCCTTCCGGTAGGTTCCTGGGCGATGGCATATACATCGCCATTGGGAACCGGATTAAAGTAGGGATCCGGTTGGCCCGTATTCGCATCAAGTTTGGCGATATGCGGAAAACCGTCCCCGCCGATAGACTGAAACCCTCCGCCGATGAAAACACTGCCGCTCGGATTGACGTGAATCGCTAGAACGTAATCCGACGGCATTGGGTTAAACGAATCAGCGGCGCCAGTGACCGGATCGAGTCTGGCAATGTACTGCCGACTTTGTCCGCCGATGAAAGTAAATTCTCCGCCCACGTAAACTCGGCCAAATGCACCAAGTGCAACTGCAAAAATTCGACCAGATCCCGGATTCGGATCAAATCCCATATCGAGAGATCCGTCAGCATTAAGCCGGGCAATTTTGTTGCGCGGTATGCCCAAAATAGACGTAAACTCACCTGCAATTATCACTTTGCCGTCAGGCTGCGGAACAATTGTGCGGACTTGCCCATTTAATGTGCCAGTGTCGAGAGTTTTGTCCACATTTCCATTGATTTCCAGCCCCGCAAAGTTGTTTCGTATTGAGAGCCAACCACCGCTGGTGATAGTTGTAAATTGTCCGCCAACCAGGATCTTGCCGCTGGATTGAAGCGCAAAACTATTAACTACACCATTAGTATTATTGACGGTGAAGGCCGGATCGATCGAACCGTTAGTATTTAGCCTCGCAAGACTGATGCTTGGTTCTCCGTTTACATTATTAAAGAATCCGCCGACCAAAACTTTGCCGTTGGGTTGCACGGCAAGAGCGTAAACCGAATATCCCGTTTCGATATTGCCGGAAAACGTTGCTGAAAACGTCGGGTCTTCGGTTCCGGTAAACGGGTCAATTCGTGCGACCTTTTTAGTAACAAAACCGCCTAGGTACAGTCCGCCAACTAAAATTTTACCGTTTGGTTGAACGACTATTGTATTGACCTCAGTCGCGGAGGTGGAATACGGGTTAAACGAATCCGCAATTCCGGTGGTCGGATCAATTCTTGCCAGGCAATTTCTTGCCAAGCCGCCTACCGACGAAAATAATCCGCCGATAATTATCTTTCCGTTAGCTTGCACGGATATTGCCCTTACCTCAACTATTCCGTTCCGTTGAATATCAGGAGAGAATGATGGATCTGGATTTCCGGAATCCTTATCGAGTCGTGCCAGATGGCTTTGCGGCGGCGAGCCCGCAATGTTAAAAAAGCCTCCGATCAGGACGTGTCCGCTTGATTCTAAAGCAATGGATTTGACCCAACCGCCTACTCCGACATAGAAATCACTATCAAGCGTGCCGTCAGGCAGGAGTCTCGCAATTGCCGGCCTGAATACACTCCCAATTTGAGTAAAAATTCCGCCCACCAGGATCGAGCCATTAGGTTGGATCAATATCGTATAAACAGAACCGTTTGGGCTGGGATCAAATGATGTATCAAGTGTCCGATTGACGTTCAAGCGTGCCAAGTTGTTGCGGTTTACGCCGTTAACTTGTGTAAAAAAACCGCCGATTATTATCTTGCCGTCAGGTTGCACCGCAATTGCTGACACACCTCCGCTAACATTTACATCAAGACCATCCAGCGGCGATTGTGCCGTCACCATCGAACTAAATAAAAACACCGTAACGAAGATCGCGAATAAGACTGTTTTCACGTTTACTACCCTCCGGAAAAACTCAAAAATTTTTCTCTAACCATAAACGCGAAAGTATTGGTAAAATTTTTCAAAGAAAAAAATGGCGAATGAAGTAACAAGGCTATTGCAGGATTGGCGGGATGGGAATAAGGACGCTCTCGATGAGCTGTTGCCGATCGTCTATGACGAATTGCGTCGTGTCGCCCGCAATTTGCTTGCGAACGAATACGCCGAGACGCTCCCGACGACCGCACTTGTTCACGAAGCCTACTTGAAACTCGCCGGCCAGCATTCCGTCGACTGGGAAAACCGCGGACAGTTTTTTGCGATCGCGGCCCAGGCGATGCGGCGAATATTGGTCGATCACGCCCGCAACCGGCACGCAAAAAAACGTGACGGCATCAAGATCGTGCTCGATGACGCCGACGCGATGTCGGTCCACATGGACGAATCGCTCCTTGACCTCGACATTGCTCTCAAGGAGCTTGCCGAGTTTGACGAACTGCAGTCCAGGATCGTCGAACTTCGCTATTTTGCCGGGCTGACCTTCGATGAGACCGCCGCCGTTTTGCAGATCTCGACAGCAAATGTTTTCCGCGAATGGACCTTTGCCCGGGCGTGGCTTAACCGAAAGATCAATGGCGTCTGAAATAAATTCGCGAAAAGTACGCGTTTATCTGACAGAGGAAGATGCACAAGGCCGACTGGGCACATATCAAAGAGCTTTTTCACCAGACACTCGTGCTCACCGCGACGGAGCGAGCGGAGTTTCTGGTCGGCGAGAGCGAGACGGTTCGGCGTGAGGTTGCCGAACTGATCGCTTCGCACGAGAGCGCGGAGGATTTTATCGCGCGTTCGGCCGCAGATGAATACGGCCTGAATACGAACGCTCTGATCGGCAAGCAAATTGGAAATTACAAGCTGCTCGAGGTCGTGGGAACCGGCGGAATGGGCACGGTCTTTCGCGCAAGCCGTGATGGGTTTGAAAAGGAGTTTGCCGTCAAGCTGATCAAACGCGGAATGGACACCGACGCCGTTCTTCGACGGTTTCAGCTTGAACGCCGAATATTGTCGCGTCTCGAACACCCTAATATTGCCGGCCTGATCGACGGCGGAACGACCGATGACGGCTTGCCATACTTTGTGCTTGAATACGTCGACGGCGTACCCGTGACGCGATTTTGCGACGATCAACAGCTCGACGTGCGTGAACGCATCGAGCTGTTTCGCCAAATTTGCTCGGCGGTAAGTTACGCACACCAAAATCTGGTCGTCCATCGCGACCTAAAACCGTCAAATATTCTCGTCACTGCTGACGGAACTCCAAAGCTTCTCGATTTTGGCATCGCAAAAATGCTCGGATCTGAGGAGACCGAGGCGACCGCGACCCAGGCACGAATGTTTACGCCCGAATACGCGTCGCCCGAGCAGCTAAACGGCCTGCCCGTCACGACCGCGTCGGACGTGTATAGCCTCGGCGTTGTTCTGTACGAAATGCTGAGCGGCCAACGTCCGTTCAGGTCAACCGGAAAGAATTATCAGGACGTAGTCAACCGAATATTGACCGAGGAACCTGCCCGCCCGTCGTCATTTGTCGGCGGAACGCAGCAGGCGAAATCAGGTGACACTTCACCCGATGATCAGCTCCGGACGGTCAGCGAGGACGGCAATAAGGCCGCGGGAGTTCGCGACCGTCGATTACTCGAGGGCGATCTCGACAATATTATTCTCAAGGCCCTGCGAAAAGAGCCAGAACGCCGTTATCAGTCGGTGCAGGAATTCTCTGACGACATCCGTCGGCATCTCTCAGGCCTGCCCGTCACAGCGACGGCTGACACCAAACTCTATCGTTTGTCCAAGTTTGTGGGGCGTCATCGGATGGGCGTTGCGGCTGGCTCGCTTGCCGCTTTGGTCATCTTCGCGGTCTCAGGAATCGCAGTTTGGCAGGGAATTACAGCGAACCGCGAGCGGTCAAGTGCCGAGCGGCGGTTCGAACAGGTTCGCAAGCTCGCCAACGCGATGATATTTGACTATCAGGACGAGATCGAACGTCTGCCGGGCACGACGCCGATCCGACAAAGAATGGTCAGCGACGCGATCGTTTACCTCGATAATCTGGCTGTAGAGAGCAGTGGCGACAAATCGCTGCTGGGTGAACTAGCTAGTGCTTACGCGAAGATCGGCGACATTCAGGGCAATCCGTTTTTTGCCAATCTCGGCGATATGGACGGGGCATTTGTCAGCTATAACAAGGCATTGGCTATCCGCGAAGATCTGCTTACCGGCGATCCGGGCAACAAGAAGTTAAAGCTCGAACTGTCACTCAGCCTCGGGTCGATCGGTGATCTGCACTGGGCAAAAGGCGACTATCCGAACGCTCTCGAAAAATACCGACGTGCACTGACGATAACTGAATTGCTGGCAAACGAAGATCCCTCTGACACACGGCATAAATACGCCCTTGCGCACCGGCATTATTACGTTGGGCAGACCCTGCGAAAGATGGGCGACCCGGCGGGAGCTCTCGACAGTTTCGGTCGTTCGCTTGAGATCAATCGGGCATTGCTGGAGGCTGAACCGGACAATTCTGATTATCGCCACGCGGTGGCAGTCTCATTTCTGAAGACTGGTGATGTTTACTACGACAAGGCTGATCTTCAGACCGCTCTCAGTCATCACCAAAAGGCATCCGAGGTGCTCGAACCGCTGCTCAAAGACGGTTCGGATGTCACTTCAAAACGTGAGCTTGCACTATTCCTTAACCGTATCGCTGTCGATAAACGAGGACTTGGTGATTTTAACGGTGCGGTCGACTCTGACCTGAAAGCGATCGCAGTTCAATACGAAATTGCCCGCCTTGACCCCAAAAACGAACAATCCCGACTAGATCTCGCGAGTTACCAGCAGAGTTTGGCCGAAACTTATATCAAGCTTGGCCAGATCCCGGACGCAGCGGAGCTCTTCGCAAAAGCGTTCGCGGTATACGAGGATTCGCTCAAAAGAAATCCGGAAGATGCCGAGGTTGCCGAAGCAATGGATTCGGTACGCCGCTCGCTTCTGAAAATCAGAACTACCTCAAAACCTCTCTGATCGTTCCGACGGCAGATCGCGTTTATCTCCAAATGGGAACGCAAAGAACGAGAAGCCGTCGCTGCGAAAAATCGCTTTTAATTGTTGTAACGAATAGGTTATTCTATAGCTTGGCTCCCTCCTCACCTTTAGCGCGTGCGCGTGATTTATGAACGATGCCGAGATAACTCGACGAGATCTGAAGCCTGCTCTGGTCTTTCTGAGCGGCGAGCTTATAGCTGTGCCTATTCCACTCGAGCGTGAAGAGGTGATCTTGGGGCGGGCACTGGAGGCGGATGTTCGTGTCAATGATACTCAGGTCTCGCGCCAGCATGCGCGGGTCACATCGACGAAAGATCCGGTGACCTCGATGACCGATTACGTTCTGACCGATCTAAACTCGCGAAACGGGACATTTTTGAACGGCCGCCGCGTGACGATGGAAAAGCTCTCAAACGGCGATAAGATCGCGATCGGCGAGACGATTCTCAGGTTTGACCTGCTCGACGAGATCGACCGCGAATACCAGCGGCAGATACACCGATTGATATCGCACGACGATCTGACAGGATTATTGTCGAGCCGTTCGTTCTTTTCGGAATTGCGGCGAGAGGCGGGGCGTGCGGCGACCGAAGGCCGGCCGTTTTGCGTTCTGATGATGGACGGCGACAATTTTAAACGTGTCAACGACACTTACGGTCATTTGACCGGCAGCAAGACCATCGAAGAGATCGGATTTTCGATAATGACAAATCTCAGGACCGGCGATGCAGCGGCCAGATTTGGCGGCGATGAATTTGCAGCATTCCTGCTGGACGCCGAGATGCCGCAGGCGCTGGTAGCGGCGGAACGCATGCGGGCCAGCATCGAAACGCAGGAATTCAGTGTAATGCAGCCCGGCCGAACCAACGAAACCCACCATATCACCGTCAGCATCGGCGTTTCGTCATTTCCCGATGATTCTTCGGACCCGATCGAGCTTGTCGAAATGGCCGATTCCGCCCTCTACCGTGCCAAACGCGAAGGCCGAAATCGCGTCGCCGCTTACCGCGACATGACCCAGTCTGAACTCAGCCGGCATTTGCCGCCGAGACGTGCTTAAAATTGCAACAATTTGCGCTAAACGCGCGTGAAAGACAATGAAACGGCGTTCGTGCTAAACTTTATTTTTGTTTGGCCGCGTGCCGCCGGTGTCGTCTATTGCGGCTATTTTTCGTCTTTGGGGAAACAGTTTGTCGTTCATCACTGATCTCAATCTATCAACTCGGCCCTTCCGCAACAGGGTTTTACCGTATTTGCTGTCGGCGTTGATGCTCGTTATCGCGTGCTTGGGCGTGATATTTTGCCTTGCGATACTCAAGCAAAACTCAGATCTGAACAAAGAGTTGACGGCAAAGATCAACGAGCGTGACGAACAGATCAAACAGCTCAAGGGCGAAGGCCAAAAGGTGCAGCAGGAATTGTCGCCCGAGCAGACCGCATTGCTCGGCGCTTCGCACAAGCTGGTGGCGAATAAGAAGTTTGGCTGGTCGCGGCTGTTTGCTGATCTCGAATCGGTCCTGCCGGGAAATGTCAGCGCATCGAGGATCGTGGTTCAAAATATTTACACCGACGCCGACCGCATCAAGGCCGAACTAGAACTCAGCGTGCTCAGCAAAGACTATGCCAGCGTGATGACGATGATCGAGAATATGCAGAACTCGGGGCTGTTTCAAGCTGAGCTTCGCGGTCAAGATCTTCAGAAAACGGATCGAATGACATACACGGAATATACGCTGCGGCTGATATATTCGCCCGGCTATGGATATTCGACAACTCCGCCGGCGGACGTGGCACTCAATATCCAGGGAGGGACGCACTAATGGCCGAGCCCGAAGTGGAAAAGGTCGTAGTGGCCGAGGGTACCGAGGATGCAATTCTCGCCGCCTATGATCCTAATCTCGCGACACGGCGGCCGCGAAAGGTATATTCCGGAATGTGGGGTGTGCCTGAGATCGCTGCCGTTTCCGCTAGTGCCTTGATTCTGCTTCTTTCCGTTCTGGTATACGTATTTGTCGTCGTACCTTCAAACCGCGAAGTCGCAAAGAACAAAAGCGAGGCAGACCGCCTCTCCGCCGAGCTGATCTCAGCTCAGACAAAATACGGCGAGATCACGGACACCAAAACTCAGGTTGCGAAATTGTTAACGAGCGTCAGCGATTTTGAGACGAGATTTTTGCCCGCCGCGACGAATGGCCGCACTTCGCTGTATCAACGCATTAACGGCCTGATCGACGCATACGGGCTGACCAACACCACCGGGCCTGATTATCAGGCACTCGAACCGGCCGGAATGGACGAAGGCAATAACAAGTCCGAAGGCGAACGCGGCCGCGAACGTTTTCGCAGTTTGTTTCCGGGCGTCTATGTGACGATGACTGTCGAGGGTTCGTATCAGAATTTGCGACGGTTCATTCGCGAGATCGAAACGGGAAATGAGTTCGTCATTGTCAGTTCGGTCGAACTGGCGCCGTCGGATACGGAACAAAAGAAAGACGATCCGACCAAACCGCCCCAGAGTGCGGGCGTTCCGGCGGGCGGCGATCCGACAATGGCAGCCGGCAGCGGCCCAGGATTTGTCACCCAACCTGCGGGAGATGGCGTGAGAAAACCTCAAGGCAAAACGCACGGCGAAGTGGTCGCGCTCAGATTAGAGATGGCTGCGTATTTTCGTCGGCCGGATTTTGTGCCTATGGCACCGCAATAGTCAGATAGAAATGGCAGTAACCGCAATTAGATCTACGACCGAACGAAACAAGCTGATCGCCGCGATCCTGCTTGGCGTGCTTGCGCTGTTTGCTTTGTATTTTGCGTTCGGCCGGAGCCTCTTCAGCAGCAGTGCGAGCACTGCGAAGTCGACGCCGACGCCTAAACCGACCGTGAAGCCGACAACGAACGACCCAAACAAATTCAAACTGCCATCCGCCGACGAACAGGCCCTCAACAATGTAACGGTGGTCAATTACGTTCCGGGCAGTAGCTACGCACCTGACGCGGGTCGCAATATCTTTGCGTTTTACGAACCGCCGCCGCCTACACCGTACAGTCCCACGCCACTGCCTGTCGTAACACCGATTCCGCAAACACCGACACCGACACCGCCGGTCATCGCAACGTTTATCACGCCGCAAAGCGTGTACGCCGGGTCACAGGGATTCCGGCTCGAGGTGAATGGCGAACGATTCACGCCGGACATGCATATCTATTTCAACCAGGTAGAGTATCCGACGACGTTCATCAACGCGCAGAAGATGGTCACCGATATACCGGCGAGCCTGGTCACGACCGAAGGTTCGCGGCAGGTGATCATCCAGTCGCCGGACGGTAAGCTTTACTCCAATCAAGTGATGCTGCAGGTGCAGGCTCCGCCCCGACCGGGCGTCAAATATGTCGGAATGATCGGCCGAAAACGGTACAACAACGATACCGCGTACTTTATCGAGGGCAGCAAACCGACCCCTTTCGGTGCAAGGTTGAATGATGTTGTCGGCGGGCGTTTTCGCCTGATCAGCATTACTCCGCAACAGGTTATTTTTGAGGACGTAAGCCTCGGATTCAAACACCCGTTGACGATCGAAAGGTCCGCCGGCGGCAGCACCGGATCGAGTCCGGCAGCACCAGGCTCACGCGGCAATCAAGGCTTTCCGGGCGGCGACCCCAATTTTCAGCCTTTCAATCCAAACACTGTTCCGCAAGATATCCCGGGGATCCCAAACAATATTCCGCGATATGTTCCTCCTAATCCGAATACCAACCGGCAGCCTACCGATAAAAAGGACGTAGATGACGATGGCGATGACCCGGACCGATAAGAGCAATGAACAAGGAATGACGCTCTTTGCGGTTTTGGCCGTAATGGCGATCTTTGCTATCGCGTTGATGGCGGTCGCGCCTACAGTTCAGATGGAGGTCCAACGCGAAAAGGAACTCGAAACGATCCGCCGAGGCGAAGAGATCGCCGAAGCCATTCGTCAATACGTTGAGTTTTATGGCGGTGCAAAGCTGCCGAATTCGATGGACGAACTGCTCGAAGGACTTCCGCAGGGCACTAAGAAACGACAGATCCTGCGTGCCTCGGCCGCCGTCGACCCGATGAGCGAGGACGGCAAATGGCGTTTGATAAAGGCAGATGTGACGACGATCGGGCCGTTTGCAAAACGTGTGCAGGATTACAACAACGGCCTGCTGCCGTCGAATCCGAGCCAGACGTTTGATAGGTTTGCTCTTGTCATAGTCAATTCGCTCAACACCGGCAGTGAAAGCGATACCACCGAACCGGACGAAGGCGAGATCGAGGTTTTGACGGAAAATACGCCGTTTATTGGCGTTGCCAGTCAGAGCCGCAGCAAATCGGTGATCGCGTATTACGGCATCCAAAACCATTCGAAATGGATATTTACACCTCTTTTTCGCGGAACCGGCACCAGCCGCATCAATAACACTCAGCGTGCGCCGAACATTAGGTCATCGGGCGGCAGTGTCATTACGGATCAGTAGTTGCAAAGTGTAATAAGTAAGAGCCGTGCAAGTCGATCGCGGCTTTTTTCTTTTGTTCTTAGCCTTCCGGCTCACTTCACTTTGTATAATCAAAAACAATATTGCAAAACGCCTTGATCCCGACGTCAAGGCGGCTATCGTCGATGAAGAAATCGGGTGTGTGATGGGCAGCGACCTTGGATGGGTCGGAGCCTTTTGACATTCCGCCGACGAAGAAATAGAAAGCCGGAGCCTTCTCGCGAAAGAAGGCAAAATCTTCGGCGCCAGTGACCCAATTTGAGTCGAGTACGTTTTCCTTACCCGCGGCCTTTTCGAGTGACGGCAGCATTTTCTTGACGAGATCGGGCGTGTTGTATGTGACGGGTGTTTTGCTCTCGATGGTGACCTCGGCGGTGGCTCCCATGCTCTCGGCGATCTTGGTGGCGGTTCGGCGTATACGTTCGTGGACGTCCTTTTGCATTTCGCTGTCAAGCGTTCTGATCGTTCCCGCCATAGTCAATTCCTCAGGAATGATGTTCTCGCGGACGCCGCCGTTAATGCGGCCTACGGTGATAACGACGGGAGCCTTGGGCAATTCGGATTGACGGGCAACGATCATTTGCAAACCAGTGTAGATCTGCGTCGCGACCGCGATCGGATCGATCCCTGCCCAGGGATACGCTCCGTGTGTCTGTTTGCCCTTGACCTTGATCGTGAACCAATCGCTCGCGGCCATGACGGAGCCTGACTTATATCTAATTGTCCCGACCTCGGTCGCAGAGTTGATGTGAATGCCGAATATCGCGTCAACCTTTGGATTATCCATGACGCCCTCTTTGACCATGTCGGGTGCCCCGCCGGTCTCGCCGGCGGGCGGGCCTTCTTCGGCAGGCTGAAAGATGAAAATGACCGTGCCTTTGAGCTTGTCTTTCATTCCCGCAAGAACGGTCGCGGTTCCGAGAAGCATCGCGACGTGAGTGTCATGGCCGCAGGCGTGCATGACGCCGACCGTTTGGCCATTGTAATCGGTCTTCGCTACTGATTTGAACGGCACATTGACGCGTTCTGTCACCGGCAATCCGTCCATATCCGCACGCAAGCCGATAACGGGGCCGGGCATTGCTCCCTTGAGGATTCCGACGACGCCGGTCTTGGCGATACCGGTTCGCGTTTCGATGCCGAGTTTGCGGAGCTCGTCGGCGATGAGTTTCGCGGTATTGACCTCACGATTGCCGAGTTCGGGATGCTGATGGATGTAACGACGCCATGCGATGACCTGCGGCATTATCTTGTCAGTCGCGG
>CAZVDM010000020.1:0-32112 GCA_964625555.1 uncultured Chloracidobacterium sp. | reverse complement strand
TATCGCGACGGTGATAGCGGTTCGGGCGTTCAAGAGCTTTATACGATGAAACCGGATGGTTATGACCAAACAAGGTTGACCACCGGATTGGGCTTTTCCGGGGCTTATGCGTACTCTCCGGATTCGAGTTCGATCGCCTATATTTCCGATTACAACCTTTGGAAGATCAACGCAGACGGAAGCGGTGCCGTGCTGCTGGCGGATCTGGAGAACAACGTCGAGAACCCGCAATTTTCTACTGACGGAACGAAGATCATATTCATTTACGATGGAAAGATCTGGCAAATGGACGCCGATGGTTCGAATCAGGTAGATCTAGGCATTTTAGAATATACCGAACGTGCAAGATTCGCGCCCGATGGTTCCAAGATCGTTTTTTCGTCAAATAGCGAGATCTACACAGCGAATAGTGACGGAACAAATGTAACAAAGATCATCGATGACGATGTTGTTCAATATGAACTGAATATTCCCGAATATTCGCCTGACGGAGCAAAGCTCTTGATGGAATGCCGCGGTATCGGCCCAAATTCAGGGATCAACATCTGCACGTCCAACGCCGACGGCACCGGCTTTGCACCGTTACTAGGCAACATCCTCGAACGCCAGTCACCGGTCTGGTCGCCCGACAGTTCAGCCGTCGGATTCATAGCTCGAAATAGCGCGACAAATCAATACGGTCTTTACACTGCGGTTTTGGGACAACAACCGGAACTCGTTTATACGGATCCATACGGTGCGATCCTTCACTATCTGGCGTGGCAGCCTGATTGCACGCTGACGTCGGGCACGCCGACCCCCACACCGACACCGAGTTATACACCAATACCCGGACTTATATCGGAATGGAATGCGAACAATTTCTCGGCCGATGATTCGCAAGGCCTCAACAACGGCCAGTTTTTGGATGGTGCGGCGCTGATCCAACCGGGCAAACGCGGCCTTGGATTCTATTTCGCCGGCGACGGCGGCTATATCAATATTCCTGACAGCAATTCGCTCGATGTTCAGACCGGCGATTATACGCTTTCCACCTGGTTCAATCCGCTGGGATCGGCCGAACATTACATCGCAGGAAAAGGGGCGTGTAATGGCGGATCGTCAAATTTCTATATTGGTGTCGATTCAAATTACGATCCATTCATCGACATTAGCCATGACGCCGGCGGATCACGAGTTGGTTTAGGCGGATATACCCTATCGCCATTTGTTTGGCACCACCTGCTGTTGAGGAAAGAAGGCACCGTATTCAGTTTTTACGTCGATGGTGTGCTTGCTCTCAACCACACCGAAAACGGCACGATGGCCGTCAACGATCAACCGGTTACTCTTGGAAAGGGTATCGGCTGTACTCCGCCGCAATTGACGACACACGGAGGTGTTGACGAGGTATTACTGTTTGGCCGGGCGCTGAATAACACCGAAATTGACGCCATTTACAATGGCTATGTTCCTCCCACAGGGCCTACTCCCACGCCCACACCCACGCCAAACGGAGGTTTGGTCGCCTACTGGCGGGCAAACGGTGACGCAAATGATACGTCGGGAACGAATCACGGTACTCTCGAGGGCGACACGACATTCGCCGCAGGTCATCAAGGCCAGGCATTTGATTTTGACGGCGACGGCGACAGGGTGCGTGTGCCGGACGGCGGCAGCGACGTCCTCGATGTACAGACGGGCGACTTCACCGTAGCGGCATGGGTCAATATCCGAACGAACGGAGTTCACTTCATCGCCGGCAAGGACTTTGACGATGGTTCGTATGCCCTCAAGGTCGAAGGTCAAAAGCTCTATTTTTACCTCCTCAACAACAACACCTATCAATACATAAACACCGGTGACGATCTGACCTTCAACACATGGCATCACGTGGCCGGCGTACGAGCCGCGGGCCAGATCAAGGTGTTCGTTGACGGCACTGAGCGGTCAGGCACGACCTATGATGAGACGCTACCGGCAAATTCGATCGATTTTACTATCGGCGGGCCGGTTTACACGACGTCGCCGCAGCCCGATACCAACGGCCTGATAGACGATGTGCGCGTATACAGCCGAGGACTCGAGGAGACTGAGATGACGGCGATCTACAATGATCCCGGATTCGTTCCTGTGTTCAATGCAGGACGCGGACAAGTGAAAGGCCGTCAAGATCTCGTTTGTCAGCCGCATGAAAATCCGCCGGTCAATATCCGCGTTAACTATCCAAATCCCGTAGCAGCCGGCCGTACGACCGAACTCGCCCTTCGGATCAAAGACCCGGCCCCGGCAGGAGGAACGTTGGTAAACCTGACATATTCCGAAAGCGGAGTTGTGAACGGGCCATCGAGTGTGACCGTACCGGAAGGAAACGTCTTTTACAATTTCAATGTCACGACCACAGATGGCAATACGTTTCGGCGCGGTGATGTGATAGCGACGCTCGGCGCCGAAACGGCGAGAGTAACAGTGTCGGTTGCCCCGGCGGCTCCGGACGTTGCAGTGTCAAACCTCGCTGCTCCGGCGACGATGGATATTCTTCAGAACTATACGGCCACCTGGACAGTGACGAATAACGGCCAGGCGCCAACCGACAGTTACCGTCAGGACACGTTCTTTCTTTCGCCCGACGATCAGTTGTTCAACGATGCGAATGATAAGATCGTCGGCCGTTCGTATGATAACGCGGGCGTCCTGGCCCCGGGCCAGTCAAAGAATATGACCTTTGATCAGGTCAATATTCCGAGTTCGGCAGTACCCGCGAGCGGCATCTATTACCTCTTCGTGTTGATAGGCGATGCCGGAACAGTGCGCGAACGCGGCGGTAATTTTTCCGACAACTTTATGTCAATACCCGTTCAGGTCAATCGTAATCTGCCGGACCTGATCGCTGAGAATATTGTCGTGCCGGCGGAGGTCGAGCCCGGAGTTCAATTCACGATCTCGTGGGACATCCGAAACGCCGGAACGCGAGCAACGGCTACCGGTTTTTCTGTTAACGCTTATCTGTCATTTGACACTACCGTCGGCGGCGCTGATGACGTTCCGATCACGTTCCGAGTTTCACCGGCACTCCCGATCGATGGCGTTTCGTCGTATAGTCAGCAGTTTTCGATACCTACGGTTCCGATCAGGCCATCAAGCGATGCTCTTATCTATTTCAAGGTCGACGAAGGCAATGTTGTGTTTGAGGGCAACACAAATGAACCGGCAGAGCTTAACAACACACCGACACAGCCATTTAGGTTTGAGTATCGCGTTCCCGATCTGCAGGTACAGTCCGTCACGCCACCGGTCGAGGTCGAAAGCGATACGGCATTTGATATAGCGTGGACGACAAAGAACTTCGGCAATAAGGCCGCCGCGGCGATGAACGAGCGTGTCTATTTTTCGACCGACGCGATCGTTAATGCGAATGATCTTGAGATCGGAAGTTTTGCGCTTACACAGGCACTGGCTCCCGATCAATCGATCGACCGTATCCAGAGCGTTCTGATACCGACAAACTCTATAACGCTGACCGGAGATTATTACGTCTATGTAAAGACCGACGCTGACGGTGTCGTTAATGAGGGCGGATACGAGAATAACAACGTTACCTTCCACCCGATCCGTGTCCGACGTCTACTGCGGCCCGACCTGCAGGTGACAAATATCACTGCACCCGCAACGGCGTTTTTTGACCAAGAGGTGCAAGTCCAGTTTACCGTCACAAATGCCGGAAACGGACCGACAAATGCGACCGGTTGGACCGATCAGCTTTACCTTGCCGTCAATCAAACTCAAAACGGAGCGATTCTGTTGTCCCGATCACCCAGCATGAGTGCGCTGAATCCGGGGGAGAGCTACGTCACATCGCTGACAGTACGTATCCCGAGAGGTTCGCAAGGTTCGTATTATTTCATGGTCGAGACCGACCGAAACAACGGCGGATCTCAGGAAGTCAACGAAGAGAACGAAAACAACAACATTACCACTAAGCCGGTGACCATCAGCGTTCCGGTACTTCCTGACCTTCGAGCATCGAATGTCCAGGCACCGATCGAGGCGTTCGGTGGCCAGCCGATCTTGCTTAATTGGACCGTTACGAATAACGGCGATGGAGCCTCGCCGCCGGCAACGGCAACGTGGAATGACGTTATCTATCTTTCGAGAGATACGAATCTCGACGGCGGCGATCGATACATCGGGGTCAGGCCGCACACGGGTCCGCTCGCGGTTAATGGAAGTTATACCGTCTCAGGCTTTTCGGTGAATCTGCCGTTGGATGTTTTCGGCGACTATTACGTGTTTGTTGTCGCGGACGGATACAACCAGGTGTTCGAATTCACGAACGAGAGTAATAATTCCGATTACGACCGCGTTGGAGACGGTTCGCCGCTTCACGTGCTTGGAGCGCCGCCGGATCTCACCGTTCTAAACCCGATAACAGCACCATCTGCGGCAAATGCGGGACAGTCGTTTAACGTCGTGTACACCGTACGCAATCAAGGCGCATTCGATGCATCCGGCGCGTGGTACGACGCCGTTTATCTTTCGCCGACTCCGCAATACGACGTGGCGACTGCGATATATCTTGGGAATACGTACCATAACGGCGTCCCGGCGGGACAACAGTACGGCGTTAGCCAGCCTGTCACCCTTCCAAATTGTCTTGAGGGCACGTATTACCTGATAACCAAAGCGGACGCTAACAGCAACATATTTGAATGGGATCCGAACATCGACGCAGAGGCGAATAATTTCAGCCAGGGCAAGCAGATCGTGATCAGCAATTTTGCTCCTGACCTGCGTGTAAAAGAGATGAGCGTCCCACCCGTAGTGATCGATGGTGTTGTGCCGATCAACTGGACCGTCAAAAACTACGGCACGGCGGCAACAGACCAATCGTCTTGGTTTGACCGTGTCTACATCTATGACGGCAGTCAGTTACGCATTCTCGGGACTTTCCCGCATTTGGGCTCTTTGGCCGTGAATGGCGAGTATTTTCAGAACCAGATCGTTTATTTACCCCTTGATATCGAGGGCAGCGTTCAGATATTTGTACAAACCGATGCACATAATAATGTTCCCGAGTGCGCATTTGATGAAAATAATGCCGACGCGCGACTGACTGATGCACAGGGAAATTTCCCGGATCTGTCGGTCACTTCGGCGAACGCTCCATCGTCCGCAGTCCTCGGCTCGTCGGTAAATGTTACATGGAACGGAATCAACACGGGCGAACCCATGAATTCGGCGACAGCATGGGCTGACCGTATCTATATCTCGAATGATCAGACGCTTGCCTACGGGGATTCACTAGTTGGCGGCATGACGCTGAATACTCAGCTCGCGGCGAACCAGACGTACAACGGAACCGCACAGATAACCATTCCGAATCTTGCGGCCGGCAGTTACTACCTGATCTTCCACGCTGATAACGGCGACAACGTCGAAGAGGGAACCAACGAAAACAACAATCAGCGAATTTTGCCGATAACTCTGACTTTGCCGGACGTAGACCTCATCCCAACAACTCCGGTAGCAAATCCGATTCTCTATTCGGGACAAATGGCCGACGTTTCGTTTACTGTCAACAACGTCGGTGCAAACCCGACCCTGACCGGACAGTGGTCGGATCATATTTTGCTGTCACGCGACCTGGTCATCGATCCGACCGACCGTATTCTCGAATACGTCCAGCGCTCAGGCGTGGTGACTGGAGGGACCGGCTATAGCGTTACGCGATCGGTCCGAATACCTGAAGGTCTAACGGGCGAGTATAAGATCTTTGTCTTTGCCGACCGGAATAACTACGTTACGGAATCCAACGACTCGAATAACCTCAGCCCGGCGGCAACCGTCGAGTTGCAATTGCCTCCGCCCGCTGAACTCAACGTCACGAACATCTCGCCTCCGGCATCGGTCGGGCTCGGTGAGAATGCAACATTTGGATGGACGGTTCAGAACTCGAGTGCGAACACCGCGAGCGGCGAGTGGCAGGATTCGGTCTACTTCTCAACCGATACTACCTGGGACAGCAGCGACACGTTCATTGGAGCGCGTCCGCACAATACCAACCTTGCTCCATTTGCGACATACACGGAAACACTCGATACGGTAATTCCGCCGGTCGAGACCGGGACGTATTATGTCATCGTCAGAACTGACGCGCGAAATTCCGTTCGCGAGTCGAACGAACTCAACAACGTGACGAGTTCGGTGCTGCAAACAACGGTTTCCATCCCGACGCTGACACTGGGCAGCGTGCTGAATACTACGCTTGTGACGGGCCAGGAGCGTTTTTACAGCATATTCAACGTGCCGGGCGACGAGACTATGCTCGTAACGGTGACAGGTGAGGCGGGTTCGAGCAACGAACTGTATACGAAATTCAACAGCATGGTCTCGCGTTCGAATTATGAAATCCAGGGCGAACGGCAAGGTGAGCCGAACCAGGAAAACGTGGTTGGAAACACCTTCGCCGGTAAATACAACACGATGATCAGGGGCGATTACGTTCCAAGTTCATTCGCGGGACAGCTTAAAGATGCCGATTCGAAAAAGGCAAAGAGGGATCTCATAGCACAACAGGTCGCCCTTAAGGCAGAGCTTTTGCCGTTCGGGATCCGACGGGTTTCGCCGGGAACCGCCGGAAACAACGGCTATTCGATGATCTCCGTCGAAGGCGCAAAGTTCCAGCCCGGAGCGACGATCAAATTGGTCAATATTGCGGACTCGACGGAACTGACACCGATGCAGACATTCGATATCAGTTCGATCAACACCGCCGGACTGTTCGATCTGTACGGCGTCACGCCCGGCAATTATCAGGTCGTTCTAACTAATCCGAATAACCAGACGTCAGCCTGGTCGCAGAATTTTGTGATCACGCAGGGCGGCGGCGAACGGATCAAGACCGAGATCAGCGGCCCGGGCGAAGTGCGCGGCAATTTCTACACGCGATTTACCATCTCGGTTTCAAACGAGGGCAAGAACGACGCGATCACCGTCCCCATCATCGTTCGCCTTTCGGCAAATGCATTCAATTATCGCCTGTCAACGGCCGATTATCATGAATTTGCACCAGCAGATGACACTGCGGACCCGAATACCGTGCACGCCGACATTGACGGAAATCGAATTCTCGCATTGTTCGCGCCGATCGTCCGGGCGGGTGAGACGGTAAATATCGGGATCGATGTAGCATTCAGTAATCGCGGGACGATCACCGCCGAGGCTCTTGAGGGAATATTCGATCCGCGGCTTGCGTTGATACCGGACGAGGAACTACAGCTCGGAGTAACTGGTGGAGATGTTGCGAAATGTTGGGCAAATCTGGCATTTAATACGCTTCTTGCAATTCTGAGCGAGATATTCCCGGTGAAATGCGCGAAAGGTATCGCAAAGGTCATTGGGGCCGCTTTTCTCGGTGACGGGATCACGTCCACGGCTGGCGGAGCCCGGACCGGCTCGTTTGTTTCTTGGGGAACGTTGTGGGGCCTGGCAGCAAAAGCCCTAAGAGCGGCGGAAGACTGCGCGATGGAAGGTCTAAAATATTTTCCGCTTGCTAAGATCGCATCTATAATCTGGGATATTTACCAGTTATTGTTGTTAGGACGGGATTGTATCAAACTGACCGCTCAATATACCCATCCGGTTCATACAAATCTCCCGAACGATCCAAACGATAAGGTCGGGCCGTTTGGCTACGGTCCGGAGAAATTCGTGCCGGTTGGGACGCCGCTGCCGTATCGAATAAACTTCGAAAATAGATCAGATGCGACTGCTCCGGCACATCGCATCAGGATAGTGGATCAACTGCCGCCCACGCTTGATCCGCGAACCGTCAGGTTGACCGAGATCGGGTTCAAGCAATACCGGATCGTAATACCGCCAAACCGTTCGTTCTATCAGACGCGAATGCAGCTCGGACCTGACTTAAATGATCTGCAGGCTGACATCACCGCCGGTGTCAATATTGCGACAGGTGCGGTCACATTGAACATGATCGCCATTGACCCGGCCACCGGCGAAGAGCCGATAGATCCGGGACGTGGGATCTTGCCGCCGAACAATGCGTCAAATGACGGCCAAGGTTATGTCTCGTTTACGGTCATGCCAACGGCGAATCAGCCGACGCGAACGGATTTGGCGAATTCCGCGACGATCTACTTTGACGATAATGAGCCGATCCTGACGAATACGACGACAAATCTGCTCGATGCCGACCTTCCGGTGAGTCAGATCTCGGCCCTACCGGCGACGTCCGCGTCCGTCTCGATCCCGCTGGTCTGGGGCGGCAGCGACGACGCGAACGGCTCGGGACTCGGTAATTTCGATATATACGTTTCCGAGAACAACGGCGAGTATTATCCGTTCGTTTCGTCTACGCCGGATCTCGGCGGAACTTTCAACGGCAATTTCGGACGAACGTACCGGTTCTACTCGCGAGCCCGCGATAATGCCGGTAATGTCGAGGCCGCCCCGGCATCGCCTGATGCAGTCGTAACTGTGCTCGGCGGGGCGTTTGAAGGCGACGTGGCGTCAAGGCCTAACGGTACTAACGACGGCACCATCAATACTCAGGACGTCGATCAGGTAAGACGATTTGCGGCGAAGCTCGACACTGATTTCCAATACAACGAGTTTCAGCGGGCAGATGTTTCGCCGCTCGTTGACGGCGGTGACGGTTCGCTATCGGTCGCTGATGTTATACAGACTAGCAGGTTTTCGTCGGGTGCGGACGCTGTTCGTTCAAATGCGGGGCCGCTATCGGCCGCGGCCTTGGCAGGGAAGACGATTCCGGGGAAAGACGGCAATCTGCTGCCGCGGTCGATAAGGCCGACAATTGTCAGCCGCACGGCGAACAGAATAGTCATCGGCGTGCTGCTCGAAGCTCAGGGTGACGAGACGGGAGTTGGATTTACGCTTAATTACAACACCGCTGACCTATTGAATCCGACGAATATCACGCTCGGTGCCGGTGGGTCAGGTGCGACATTGACGTATAACACAACTCAGGCCGGTAAAGTCGGTATCATTCTCGACAAACTCCCGTCACAGCCGTTTCCGGCCGGAACGCGCCAGATCGTCGTGGTCGAATTTGACGTCAGCCCGACCGCTGCGGCCTCGACGCCGATCACCTTTAACAGCGATTTGGTCAAAAACGAGATCGTTGACGGCGCGGCGGGCGCTCTGACGGCGACGTTCGACGGTGCTCCGATCGTCCTGCTTCCTCCGACGGCGTCGATGGTCCCGATCGCAGGTCGCGTGCTTAGTTCGACCGGAAAACCTGTGAGAGACACGATCGTTTATCTGACTGATGACGCCGGATTTGTGCGGCGAACCGTGACAAGCGCAGCCGGGACGTATCGCTTCGACGAGGTCGAGGCGGGCCGAACCTATATTTTGTCGGTCAGAAACAAATCGTTTCGATTTGCACAGTCGACCAGGGTGATCAATCTGACGGACGCAGTCGAGGATGCCGATTTTGTGACGATCGAATGATCGATCACCCGCGGGTGAGTTCGCGTTGGAACCATGCCTTGGCGAAGGTCCATTCGCGGCGAACGGTCGTTTCGGAGATGTTCAGAACATACGCGGTCTCTTCGATCGAGAGGCCGCCGAAGAACCGAAGCTCGACGATCTTCGCCTGCCTCGGATCGACCGATTCGAGAGATCGAAGTGCTTCTTCGAGCTTTAACAGATCAAATTCTTTTTTGTCGGGCAAGCTTACAGCATCGTCCAAAACGATACGCTGGCCGCCTGACCGTTTCTGCGCATTGCGTTTGCGCGCATGGTCGATCAGAACCTTTCGCATCACTTCCGCAGCTACGGCGAAAAAATGTGCACGGTTCTGCCACGAGACATTTTCCCAATTAACGAGGCGAATGTATGCCTCGTGGACCAGTGCGGTAGCCTGCAGAGTATGGTCGCTGTTTTCGTTTGAAAAATAGGCGTGAGCAAGCCGGCGGAGGTCGTCATATACGAGCGGCAATAGCTCGTCGGGAGCAGTTTTGCTGCCCTCGCTCATCTGATATAAGAGAACCGTGACATCGTCCTGCGTCGACATATCACCTATAGATACTACACGATTCGCACATATTATCGAGCCGTGAACGCTCGCAAAGGTCACGTGAAGCAGGAATCAAGATCACAAGCAGGTAAAGCTCAATTCGTTGGCTTGGCCGGTTCCGGTTTCGGCTTTGCGGACGATGCTCCGACGATGTAGCTGTCGCGGGCCCGCAGTACAAGATTTGGCCGGTCGACGCGGACCTTGATCTGTTTTCGCTGGCCCGGTTTGCCTTCGTCCTTTGGGATATAACCGATGTTGTATTGACGCCGGAGTTCCTCGGCGATGCCTTCGAACGCAGCTGTCAATCCGCCCGGCGTTGCCTCCGGACGGAAGACACGGCCGCCGGTATACGCGGCCAGTTCCTCGAGGTACTTTTTTCCCACCGCATATTCCTCGGCTGATTGGCCGCGGGGGCTTCGTATCGTACCGATACCGCCGGGCCAACCGGTGCCGCCGGTGTTGCGCGGTTGTTGAAAGAACGTGTTGTAGTAGATCGGGAAGATGAGGCTGTCCGATTCCTCTGCCAGATCGATCGTTTTGTCATAGGTCGACTTTATCGAAGTGGTATCCACTCCGTCGGTGAAAAGTACGATCGCTTTGCGGCCTTCGATCTTGCTCAGGCGCTTTCTCAGCGAGAAATCGACGGCGTCGTAGAGTGATGTACCATCGCCCCAATCTGCTTTTTTGATAGCTTTGTATATTCGTTCGCGGTCGTTGGTCGCCTCGGTCAGCACGTGGATGTTGCCCGCGAATTCGATCACCATCACGTTGTCTTGCGGTTTTAGCTGATCGACGAATGCGGCAGCGGCACGGTGTATCTCGTCAATATGATATTCAGTGGATGGGCTTGTGTCGATCAGCAAAATGACCGTGAACGGCTTGTCGGACGTGCCGAAATACGCTATCTCCTGCTCCTTGCCATCTTCGAAGATCGTGAAATCATCCTGCGTGAGGCCCGGAATGTAGAGGCCGTTACGGTCAAATACCGACACAGGAATCGTGATCAGTTCGGTATCGACCTTCAGAACTTCATCGTCACTTGCTGCCGGAACCGCCGCATCCGATTTTGGCGTGAATACCGGTTTTCCCGTGCCGTTGCCAATGCCCGGAAAACGATCGGCGTATGTTGCACGACGCGGCGGATTTGGTTTTGATTCGGAATATCGCGGTACATCGTCGCGCGTTTGGGTTACCGGCGTCGGCTTTGGAGTCGGTGCGACGCGGCGGCCGGATTGAGCAAACGAAATCGTTGAGAGTAGCAGCAGGAACAGTAAGATCGGCGTTCGTTTCAACATGGTGTTCTGATACTCCGTGATCGAGATAATTACTTTTGATGCTACAAAAGCCGCAAAAGGTTGAATAAGTTATGAAAGGCTGCTCAAAACTGTAAGGATACTAAATCCGAGCATCACGGCGACAACGAACCAACCTGCGATCTGGAGCCACAGCGGATGCCGGTATTCGCCGACGATCGACGCCTTTCGCGAGGCGAGCAGCACGAGCGAAAGCCCGACCGGCAAGATAAAGCCGTTGATAGTCCCTGCCCAAACAAGTATTCTCACCGGCTGGCCGACCAGCAGGAATATGATCATCGAGACTAACATGAACGCAATGATCGCGTAATTGCTGCGGGACTCTATCTTCGGGTGAAAGGTCTTCAAGAAAGAAACTGAGGTAAAAGCGGCTCCGACCACCGACGTGATCGCTGCCGCCCACATTACGATCCCGAAAATGCGCAAACCAGCCGTTCCGGCGGCGTTCTGGAAAACCGAAGCCGGCGGATTTTTATCGTCGATCGCGAGGCCCAACGTGATAACGCCGAGAGCGGCGAGGAACAACAAAAACCGTATCACCGCCGTCAACATAATGCCGCTCATCGCGCCCCGATTGACCTCTTTGAGCGATCCGAGACCTGTCACACCGGCGTCGATCAAACGGTGAGCGCCCGCAAAAGTGATGTAACCGCCTACCGTGCCGCCGACGAGCGTGACGATGGCACGGGCGTCGATCTGTTCGGGCAAGAATGTGCGATAAGCGGCCTCGGCGAGGGGCGGACGCGACTCGAATACGACATAAACGATCATCACGATCATCACCACGCCGAGTATTTTGACAAAAAGGTCCATCGCCTTGCCCGCTTCCTTTACGACAAAGATCCCGATCGCGATCAGTCCGCTGATCGCCGCACCGTATTCGACCGGCAGATCGAACAGGGCATTGAGCCCGAGTCCCGTGCCGGCGATGTTGCCGATATTGAAAACAAGTCCGCCAAATGCGATCAACGCCGCGAGAAGATAACCGCTGTACACCACCGTCTCATTCGCAACGTCCTGTCCGCGTTTGCCGCTTACGGTCAGAACACGCCAGATATTGAGTTGGGCAAAGATATCGAGAATGACCGACAGCAATATGACAAAACCGAAACTCGCGAGCAGCTGTTTTGTGAATACGGTCGTTTGCGTCAGGAATCCGGGCCCGACGGCCGATGTCGCCATCAGAAAAGCGGCTCCGAAGATGACCGATGTTATCGAACGTGGTTTTGAGCTTTCTTCAGCCATTGATCGCCCCAATTCGAATGCCGTTTTCGTTCAGCTTCTTGTGGATCGCGGCGGCAAATTCCAACGCATGGTCGCCGTCGCCGTGGATACAGATCGTGTCGGCGTCGATTGCGACTGGTTCGCCGCTCACGGCGATGACATTTCCGCTCGAGATCATTCGTACTGCCTGATCAGCGGCTGATCTGGTATCGGTGATGAGAGCGTTCGGTTCGGTTCGTGGAGTCAGCGAGCCGTCGCGTTCGTATGTCCGGTCGGCGAACGCCTCGGACGCGGTCCGCAGCCCCAGCCTTTTCGCTTCGTCGATCGACGCGCTTCCGGAGAGTCCGAAAAGGACGAGATCGTCGTCGAAGTCTATGACGGCATGAGCGATCGCATCAGCGACCGCTCGATCCTTGGCCGACTGATTGTATAGCGCACCATGCGGTTTTACGTGAGTCAGCTTTCCTCCCTCGGCATCACAGATAATTTTCAATCTTTGGATCTGTTCGGTCACGATCTCGCGAATTTCGTCAGTCGAAAGCTGCATCGCGGTCCGGCCGAAATTTTCACGGTCCGGAAAGCTCGGATGTGCGCCGATAGCGACGCCCTTTTCCATCGCCGCCCTTACGGTCGCACGCATCGTTGCGTAGTCGCCCGCGTGGAATCCGCAAGCGATATTAACGGACGAAATGTAGTCCATCAGCGCCGCATCATTCGGATAGCCTTCGCCCAGGTCGCAATTTAGATCGATTGATAACATTGACGGCATTATTCACCTAAATCGCGTCGCGAGCAAAGGCGGACGCCGGTTTTGAGCAGATTGAGATCATGATGAAATGCCGCCGCGACGGACTCTGCAGTTCGAATATCGATCAACTTAAATGCGATCTTGTCATTCGCGCCGATCTGAGCAAGCAGCGGCAAGTCATATTCGATCACGTTCGCTATCCGCGGATAGCCGCCCGACGTTTGATGGTCGGCCATAAGGACGATCAACTGGCCATCGGGCAGGAGTTGGATGGTACCAAAATTGACGGCCGAAGAGAGCAGTTCAGTTGGAGCTTTAAGCTTCAGAGTTTTGCCGCTCAGTCTGAAGCCCATGCGATCAGAGCTATTTGAAATTTGAAAATGTGAAATTTCAAATTGCTGTTGACTCTTATCACTGAGCAATTCAAATTCGCCGCCTTTTATGACGCGAACCGTAGGAAAGCGACTGTATCGCGGGATGAGCGATGTCGACACTTGTTGACGCGTAAACGAATTGTCTTGATTCCGGTCCGAAAAGAATTTCACTCGATCGCCGGATTCGAGTTTGCGACCGTTAGTTCCGCCAATCATGGCCGTTAAATTTGTGCTCGAACTATCGAGCCATTTATTGACCCAAAATCCGCCGCGGACCGCAAGATATGCACGTTCGCCATGCAGTTTCTTTTGAAAATTGAGAATACTGCCCTTTGCGGCCCTGTGTATTCGCCAATTTCCTGCTTCAGCGCCGTCTAATTTCATTCCAAGATCAGCACCGCCGATGGCGAAAAGGCACGCGCTTTCGAATTCGATCTCAGCCGCAGGGAAGTGCATCTCGATCACCGCCGCGTTCTCTTCATTGCCCAGCAAAATGTTGATCAGCCGATCCGCGGTGCGGTCCATCACGCCGTTCGGATTAATTCCAAAACGCCGATATCCGAGCCGCCCAAGGTCCTGGACGGTCGATAAAATTCCCGGTTTCTTGATGTGAACGCCCATCAGATCGCCACAAAACTCACGCTGTCGCCCGGCCGCAAATAGCAAGGTGAATCGGTGTGTGGAGTAAACATCGCGACATCGGTCCGGCCGATGATCTGCCAGCCGCCCGGCGACGCGAGCGAGTAGATTCCGGTTTGCCGGCCCGCGATGCCGACGCTGCCGGCGGGAACGTGCATTCGCGGGGTCTCTTTTCGCGGTGTCGCGATCCGTTCGTCGACCTCGCCCATATACGAAAAGCCGGGCAGGAACCCTTGCATGTAAACGCGGTAGACGGTCGAGGTAAAAATCTCGACAACATCGGCAGCAGAGAGACCGTTCGAATTCGCTACAAACTCGAGATCGAATTTGTTGTCCGTATCAAACCGAATGGGAATTTCGACGATCCGAGGTGGGGCTTCTTTGCTCTCTTGGCTCGTCGCCATCGCGGTCAATGCAATGTCGCTGACTGCGTCAAACGCAGTGTCGAATTGGGCAAAAGTTCGGCGGACCGCGATCGGATCGTAGAAGATCGTCGCGGACGCATACGCGGGCACGGATTCGATGAAGCCGGGAAATGGGTGTTTGAGAAAGTGTTCGGAAAGAGCGATCGCTCGTCTGTTTAGATCTTCGGAGATCGCGGTGCCGAATTCGACGGTCAGTGCCGTTTCGCCGAGTGAAAAGATCCTGACGTCATCGCTGATCATCGTGTTCGCTGTTTTGGATCGAGATATTCGCGGAGCCCGTCGCCAATGAAGTTGAACGCTAGGACCGTCAACGCGATGGCGAGGCTCGGGAAGAGCATGACGTGCGGGGCGCTCGTCAAAATATCAAAGCTGCGGGCTTCGTCGATCATCGTGCCCCAACTCGGTGCCGGCGGCGGAATGCCGAGGCCGAGAAACGAGAGCGATGCTTCGGACAGAACGGCACCGGCCATTCCAAGCGATGCCTGTACGATCAGCGGCTGAATCGCATTCGGCAGGATATGCGTGAATAAAATACGCATGTTCGAAGCTCCGAGAGCACGGGCGGCCTGCACATAGTCGTATTCCCGCACCTTTAACACCTGGCCGCGCATCACGCGGGCATAGCCGACCCAGCCGATAATGCAGAGAGCGAGGATCATCTTGCCGAGGCCTGCACCGAGAAAGGCGACCAACGCGATCGCCAGCAGCAAGCCGGGAAATGCAAGAAAGACGTTAAAAACGTATCCCGAAAGAAATTTATCGACGATACCGCCATAAAATCCGGCAATGGCTCCGATGACTGTACCGATGATCGACGATACGAAAACGACAGAGATACCGACCTGCAGCGAAATTCTTGCACCGTAAACGACACGCGAAAATACGTCGCGTCCCAGCGCATCGGTACCAAACCAATGCTCGGAATTCGGCGCGATATAACGCAAGCTCGTGTCTATTGCGATCACATCATGCGTAGTGAGAAGAGGTGCCAAGATAGCGGCCAATATTACGACCACGGCGACGCCGGCTCCGATGTAAAAAAGTCGATTCATTTACGAGAGCCTTATCCTGGGATCTAAGCGTCGATAGACAAAATCCGTTAGTGAATTGGCGATGATGAACGTCACGCTGATCACAAGCACGCAGCCCTGGACGAGGCGGTAATCGCGTTTGCCGATGCCGTCCTCGAGCAGCAGGAGCCCGAGGCCCTGCCAGTTAAAGATCTTCTCGGTGATTATCGAGCCGGCGAGCAGAACGCCGAGCTGCAGGCCGAGGATCGTGACGACCGGAATGAGGCCGTTTTTGAGGACATGCTTGTAAACGACGATACGTTCGCTGAGGCCCTTGGCCCGGGCAGTGCGGACATAATCCTCGCCAAGCTCCTCTATCACACTCGAACGCACCATACGCGTCAATATTGCCGACAGCGCGGCGCCGAGCGTCACGGCCGGCAGAACGATATCCTCTGGATTGGCACTTCCGGTCGGCGCGAACCAACCTAGCTGAACCGCGAATATATAAACGAGGAACGGACCGATAACGAATGTCGGCAGCGAAATGCCGAGCAGAGCAAAGAACGACGCCCCATTATCGATCAGCGAATTTTTTTGTGATCCGGCAAAAACGCCCAATGGCAGAGCGATCCCGATCGCGACGAACATGGCGGCGATCGCCAATTTAATCGTCGCGGGGTAACGCTCAAAGATCAGTTCGCGAACCGGACGGTCTGTTCGGAACGATCTGCCGAGATCTCCTACGACAAGGCCGCGCCAATAGTCGAGGTAGCGGTTTTCGGCACCATTCCATTTGAAACCGTCTTCAGAATTGTAAGAAAAGAAGAAAGCCGGCCGGTCGAGGCCGTGTTTCATGTTGAAATTCTCGATCTGCTCTCGTGTTGCCGTTTCGCCGAGAATAACCGTTGCGGGGTCGCCGGGCACGATCTCGATCAAGAGAGTGACGAGCGACACCACCGTCCAAATGACCAGTAGCATCAGCGCCAATTGGCGGGCGATGTTTAAGAGGCGGTACTTCAAGCGTTGACCTTCTTTTTACGGTAGAGCAGATTTGCGACGAGCGGGATCAGTGGGAATGCGAACCCGCCGAATGCCACCGCAATGAACGAAAATCCGATCGCGATAACGCAAACGATCGGCACGGCATATGAACGCCGGGTAATTTGTTTGATCGTTTCGTCGTCGACGTCATCGCCGATAAGATCGGCGCGTTTCGATACGACGTACTGCCAGATCCATACCTTTGCCAACGCCGCTAACGCAAAGCTCGCTGCGTACAGCATAAAAGCGGTCTGGCTGTAATAATTCTCGCTGAACAATGCCGTCGGAAACGGAATGAACGCAACAAATAACAGAAACAGCAGATTTCGCCAGATCAGGCCGAAATCCCAATCGGTGATGAAGCGAAAGATCCGGTGATGTTCGATCCACATCATGCCGACGATAAAAAAGCTGTACACGAAGCCGAGGAACTTTGGGAGCAATTCGAAAAGCTCGTGCCGCATTGCGGCTTCGGTAAAATGTGCACGTTCGATATGCGGAGCTTTCAATTCCAAGACGAGTAGAGTAATTACGATCGCGATCACGGCATCACTGAAAAAGAGTATCCGCTCGAACGTGAGCGCTTTATTTTCGTTCGAATTGTTCATCTCAGAAAAGGAAAATGAACGAGAATTTTAGCTTGCTTTCGTGCCCGAATGCAAAGCGGCGATACCGCCGGTCAAGTTGCGGAATTTGACCGATGTAAATCCGGTCTTTTCCATCAACGCAACGAGGTTCTTCTGATTTGGGAATTTCGAGACCGAATCGGGCAGGTATTCGTATGCTCCGCGCGAACCGCTGACAGCACCGCCGATACGGGGCAGTATGTGCGAAAAGTAGAGGTTGAACAATTGGCCGAAACCAGGAACTATTGGAGCCGAAAACTCGAGTATTGCGAGCCGTCCGCCGGGCTTCAGTATCCTGCAAAGCTCGGCGAGTCCGTCGGCGAAGTTAGCAAGATTTCGCAGCCCGAACGCGATCGTAACAGCGTCAAACTGATCGTCGTCGAACGGCAATGCCATCGCATCGCCTTCGATGTATGGGATCGAATTAGCTTCGCCCTCGGATTTTGTTTTCGCAAAGGCCAACATCGGGCGGCAAAAATCGGTGCCGATGATCTGAGCTTTGGCATTCTTGTTGAGCTCGAGCGAAAGGTCGCCTGTACCGCATGCAACATCGAGCACGACCGCATCCTCACGGTCCAGGATATCGCGCAATTCGTTGGCAACGATCCGCCGCCAGCGTTTGTCGATGTTGAGCGAGAGAACGTGATTTAAAAGGTCATAACGCCCCGCAATGCCCGCGAACATCTCGCGGACGGCTTTGGCGTGCGCCGCCTCTTTTTCGGTCAATTGATTCTGCACTTGATCAGTTTGCGGGAGTATTTACGAGAACTGAAGCCGCGGGAGCTGATTTGACGCGATCCGCAAAGGCCCTTACTGCCGCGATCGTGACTTCGTCTGCCAGCTTCTGTTCCGCCGCCGGTTCGCCGGTCTTGAAGGTGTCAATATCCAGCCACATACCGATCACGTCACGTTTTGCCCATTCGGCTGCAAATGCGTTGCGGGCAGTGGTAAATTCCGCATCGGTGATCGGGTCATTCAGCGCTTTGATCACAAGGTCGTTAGCTTCGACCTTTCCGTTTGCACTGTCGTTCCGAAATGCTGAAAGACCGATAGTAAGAATGCCGGGGAGAATATGTTCTGTCATTCGAGCGAAGACCTTGTCGGAATTTACAGAAGGCACGCGGGATCGAAGCCGGCTTTCGATGATGGCGGCATAAACTTTTGACACCGCAAAATCCTTATCGCCGCGAGCGGTTCCGCGGATCGCATATCTGATCTCGGAAACGTCAGCTTTCGGCGACGGGACCGACAACAGAGCGGTCGGCGGCGGATCGGGCTGACGAAATGTCGAGGGAATGCGGCGGTCAGATTTTAGCCACGGGCCAAAATATCTGCGAGCTGCACGATACCCGAGGACCTTATCATAATTGCCCGTGATAGCGACGGTTGCATTGTCGGCGGTCAAAAATCGCTGCTTAGCGTCGAGCAGATCGGCAAAATCGATCTTTCCTATCGATTCGCTGGTTCCATTTTGCGGGCGGCCATACGGAAAAGTGCCGAACAGCCTTTTTGCGACTGCTTGATCGGCAACGTAACCTGGCTCGCCTTCCATCTGTTTGACCTTTGCAAGCAGTTCCTCTTTTAGCCTGGCGGTCGTCGGTTTGTCGATCACAGGATTGGCGACCGCGGCCGAAAGCGTCGAGAGAATGTTCAGAAATTCATCCGACTTTCCGGTCGCATCGATCTGGATATAATCGTAGTTGGTCGTTACTTCGAGGCTGCCGTCGAGGTCTTCGCGAAAGAAATCGCGAGCAGCTTCCGTCGGAAAGATATTATCAGCGAGCAACCGCATAACGCCCTCTTTACCCTGCGGGTCGAAAGCCGAACCGGCGTGGATGCGGATCTTGACAGTTACTTTGGGTGCGGACGGATCGCTCCACATCAACAGCTTTAGGCCGTTGAGCAGCCGTTCCTGACGAGGCTGCTGAGCGGCCGATTGAGCAAAAACGCCCGGCGAGGCCGTTAATATGACAAGTGCGAATGCAGCTAGATTATAGAAACGTGTGAACTGTCTTACTTTTTTCATCGTAAAGATATATTGAAACGCGGTCGAGCCTGTCAATTAGTTGCAATAACACGCTTTGGTGTTGTCACACGTCAAAATAATGCCGCCCGGGCCAAAGAGAAATTTTAGAACTGTGCAGGCATCGCGTCAAACGAATGAAGCATCTATCAAAACTGAGCATTCCGAATTATGGAAACTCGCAAAAAAGTGCCCTAAAAGGCTTAACTTCCGCGTAAAACGCGGTATAATCGAGTTTAGATGTTATTGTTCGTTCGTTGGGCAATAAAAAGTGAGAGGCCGAAGAAATGGGAAAGATCGTCAAGTATTGCAGTTCGTGTGATGAGAGTTTTGCGGAAAAGTTCGGGTTCTGCCCGACGTGCGGAGCTTCGCTGCAGGCATTTGAAATGAACCCGCTGGTAGCGGAGCCGATCGTCGAAGCCGCGACTGCACACGTTGAGAAAACATTTCCCGAACCGGTAACGGCGCCCGTTTTTTCAATGCCCGAACCGGTCGTCGAGGCTGCTCCCGAGGTCGTAGAGGAAGCCGAAGAGATCGTCGAGCCCGTCGCGGAGACGCAGCCCGTCATTGCGGCCGCGGCACCGGTCTTTGCGCGATCTGTTCCGGTAGATGTTGACAAAAAGCCCGCTGCATTTACTCCCAGAGTTGACACTTTTTCCAGGGACGACGGCTATCACGTGACCGTTGTGGAAGACATCGGAGCTGGCAAGCGAATGTCCCTTTTGGCGGGAACTCTGGTCGTGATGGTCTTCGTATTGATGTCGGGCCTCGTTTACAACATTTTCAGCAAAGATCTAGGTATCAATTCGATCGACGACGGTGTGTTCAATGCCGTGCTTTTGGATGATCCATATTCGATCGAAGTCGAAGAACAGAAAAAGAAGAACGATAAGGACGGCGGCGGCGGCGGCGGAGGAGGAAAAGAGGAAGAAACACCTGCGTCTCAGGGTGCCCGCCCACCGATGCTGAGGCAGCCCGAATTTGTGCCAAGTGCTCACTCGGTGAGGATCACTGACCCGTCCATTCGCATACAACAAGCCATTCAGGGTCCGATCAATGAAACCACGAAGGATCCTGATCAGAATTACGGCGTTACGATCGGTCAATACAATACTGTTTCGGATGGCCCGGGGACGGGCGGCGGTATCGGAACGGGCCGTGGAACCGGTGTAGGTTCGGGCAACGGAACCGGTGCGGGCTCGGGTAACGGCAGCGGCCTCGGCGGCGGTGACGGCGATGGCATAGGTGATGGCGACGGTTCGGGCGGAAACGTCAGGAAGCCGCCTCCGGTAGCGGCCGGCGTTACCACTCCGTTCAGGATTATTTCCAAACCGAAAGCGACATACACTGATGCGGCTCGGGTAAATCAGGTACAGGGCACGGTCACGTTAAGGGTGACACTCAATGCAAATGGCTCGGTCGGTTCGATCACGCCGGTCAACGGTCTTGGTTACGGTTTGACCGAACAGGCGATCGCTGCTGCACGCCGAATTCAGTTTGAGCCGGCGAAAGAAAACGGGGTTGCAAAGACCGTCGTCAAAACCATTCAATACAGCTTTACGATCTACTAGAAACTTACATCATCATCAAGAAAAGGTTGACCGAAGCGATTCGGTCAACCTTTTTTATTTAGTATGACGGGCTCTAGATAAAGACCACCGACTGCGACGAGGGAATCTCGAACCGTTTGCGGCAGCGGATGTTCTTGCACATCAGCATGTCGTCAACACGGACCATATAGTCGCGAGATTTCTGATACTGGGCACGGTCCTGCTCGTTTCGAGCATTCACGTTCTTCTTTTTCGTCCGCTTGAGCCATCGAACATCGTAATCGTGCCGCTCGCGGCAATTGGGGCAAGAAAAGCTCGCTGTCTTTGTTTCCTGCCGTTCGTCAAATATATCGCGTTCGTTCATAGTCAGAACCACCTGCGGTAGCGGGTGGTTTAATCCCCTTGTTTCTTCCTTGATTGTACCACTAGAATTCCGGGAGTTCATCACCCTGTCCGAATTTCACGTAATTGCAGACGATTTCAATCGACTTACTATTCCAAACATACCTGGCACTTCCTTTATCGGACCAAGAACTCTTACTGCTTTGCCAAAGGTTGCGTTCGCGCAAGAGTCTGGTCGCGTTTGCCTTAAAAGCGTTCAGAACGATCGACCCTTTTTTGTTTGGTGCTGTTACAACGGCGTGGCCGTGGTTTGTGCGGATATGGACTGCGTGCAATTTCCAGGTTCGAAATCGGCATGTGTCGCGTATAGCCTTTCGAACACATGTTCGTTGACGGGACGACATAAAAAAGGGCTCAGCGGTCATACGTTCACGGTTTACGTCTTTCCATTCCGAAACACCTCGTATTCTCTCAGTGCCGTATTTGTTATGAAAGCGGTTGACCGTTCCGCGTTCATCCCCTGGAAGCCATGTTCCGTACGTCCGGAATGTGATGAATATTGCTAACGGTTCGTCCGTATCGTTCCACATAGTCTTTTCAATATGTTCAACCACCCGCTACCGCAGGTGGCTCTGACAGCTTGTGTAAAAATGCAAAACTAAAAATTCCGGTATCGTGGCCGTCGGAGAAATGGAAATTGAGGGCGTAGCGCCCGACGATCGAGATCGAGCCGAATGTCAGGTCGTCAGGTATCTTTTTGTCGTCCAATATTTTTTGGCCGGTCCATTCGTTAACGCAGCTCGCACACGGGCAGGCTCGACGGAGTTGGGCGGCGCTGTATCGTGTTTCGGTGTCGTCCGACCACTTGATCGAGACCTCGCTGTTTGACTCTTCGATTATCTGTGAAGGCTGGATCATATCTATGAATTTAAGTTTTCCTCGATCTTCGAAGGGTCGATGCCGTAATGTGTGGCGTGATAGATCGCTCGGCCGTTCTTTAGAACAAATGCCTGAGGCGATTGGTGACGGTGGCCGGTCCGCACGGCGATCTCGTTCGAGATCGGACGGTTTTCCTGAATAACGACTACGTTTACGGTACCTTCGGCCTCGGAGACCATTTCGAGGACATGCGAACTGATTCCGCAGCTATTGCTGTGCTTGAGTAGAGCTACCGGCTGGTTGAACGAGCTTTCAAACAACGCATCGAGCTGCTCGAGCGATTCGATCTTAACAAAGTTTGCAGGCATTATGAGAGTCCTTGAAAGGCAGCAGGTGACGGCGGATCGAAGTTTGTTTTTGCCAACGCCGGAAATACCTTGCGATATGCGATAACGCTTGTAGCCGTAATTATCGGGATCATCAGATAAAGCCCGATGCACAATGCGAGATAACCGATCAAAACGAGGCAGAAATTCACACCGATCAAACCGGCAATACCGCCCATGTTTTTTATAGCGGCCCGGGCACTGAGTTTCATCGCATCCCAGCTTGAAAGATTGCGGTCCACGATCAGCGGGAATGCAAAGATGATCAACGAATGGATCATCGTCATTATGACGGCAACTATGATATCGACCACTAACCCTGCGGCAAATGAGCCTAGAATTACCGTTGGATCCGGATTATTGCCCATCATCGCGGTTGCGATCAGCGGCAGATAGATCGTAACGAACAAGACGACCATCCATACGACCATCGGCACCACAAAAGCGATCGTCACCAGTAGGCTCGGCACAAAATATTTCATGCCGACCCAGAGGTCGTCTAGGCTGGCCTTGCCGCCGCCATCGATCTTCTTCAAATACGTATAAAAGATCCCGCAGACCATAGCACCGAGCAGCACGTACATCGACGCTCCGCCGATCAAACCGCCAATCAGCGATATCGCAAAGAGCATCCAATAGTCCGCCTTGACGAGTTCCCAAGCCTCCTGAACACATTCTATAGGTTTGATGGCTCCGGCGTTGAATTCAAGTTCTTGCATCCCTTATTGGCTGTCGTAAATATTAGCGAGATAATCCGCGACCATTCTATCACTAGAAAATTGCGGAGTGAGTGTCGCGATCGAATTTTTCATTCGGGCGATCCATTCCGACGGCAGGCCATTTTGATCGAGTGAATAGTACGCCGGAATAAGTTCGTTTTCGAGCGTTGAATATAGTGCTTCTGCGTCAGCGGCGTCCATTTCGTCTTCTGTCAGGTCGTCGTTGAGATCGCCTATCGCAAAGCCATTCTGGCCGTTATAACCCTCGATCCACCAACCGTCAAGGATCGAAAAATTGAGAGCACCGTTCATCGCCGCCTTCATGCCGGAGGTGCCGCTGGCTTCCATCGGGCGGCGGGGCACGTTCATCCAGACATCGACTCCCTGGACGAGATAACGGGCGACCTCTTGATCGTAATCTTCAATGAATACCGCACGCCGCTGCCAGTTTGAATCGTGATTAATGCTCATCAGCTCCTGCAAGATGGTCTTTGCGGTCCGGTCCTGCGGATGAGCCTTGCCGGCAAAAACGAACTGTACCGGACGGTCGGCATCATCGACCATTTTAAGTAATCGCGGCAGATCGGAAAACAGAAGGTCCCATCGTTTATACGCGGCCACGCGGCGGGCAAAGCCGATGGTCAATACATCGGGCGAGAATAGCCCTTTTGTGTTTTCGTGCTCGTTTATCGTGTCGACCGAACCTGTTTCCTTGGCACGCGTTCGTTCGCGGATGAAGGCTATTAGCAGGCTCTTCAATGTCCTATGAGAGTTCCATATCTCGTGGTCGGAGACAAAGTTAACCGCGGTCGCCCACGTTTCTTCGTCGCGGACGATCTCGTGCCAATTCGGACCAATATTCTGTTCATAGAGCGTTTGGAAGACCGGTGCGACCCAGGTCGGCGCATGAACGCCGTTGGTCACGGATGTGATCGGCACGGCTCCGGGATCAGCAAGGTCGGGAAACATTTTGAGCCACAATTCACGCGAAACCTCGCCGTGTTTTGCGCTCACGCCGTTTGCCGAGCGGCACATGCGGATCGCGAGCGGTGTCATACCGAAATATTCGGTGTTGTCGGACAGATTCGAACGGCCGAGTGCGAGGAATTCGTTGTTGGTGAGCTTTAGAGCCGAAACGTATTCGTCGCTGAAACAATCGTCGAGCTGGTCCGGCGGAAAACTATCGTTGCCGGCGGAAACCGGCGTGTGCGTCGTAAAAACACACTGTTTGCGAACCTCTTGGACTGCACCGGCAAATGAAGCGTCGAGATTCGATTCGAGATATTCTTTTGCGAGTTCGAGTGTCGAAAACGCGGCATGGCCCTCGTTTAGGTGGAAAACCGACGGCGCGATCCCGAGCTTTCTAAGCAAACGAACACCGCCAATGCCGAGCACCTTTTCCTGCACGATCCTCGTTTCTGTATCGCCGCCATAGAGATGGCCCGTGATGAGACGGTCGACTTCGCTATTTTGCGGCACATTTGTATCCAGCAAATAGAGCGAAATACGGCCGACGCTGGCGAGCCACGCCTGTGCGACGACCTCGCGGCCGCGAATGTGTACCGAGACGGTCATACGATCGCCGCTGGGGTCAAAAACAGGCGTGATGGCCAGTTCGCCTTCAAAAACGTCGTTGTACGACTCTTCCTGCCAGCCATCGTGCCGAATGTTCTGGCGAAAATAGCCATATCGATACAACAGACCGATCGCCGTCAGGGGCAGGTCCATGTCGCTCGCCGATTTGAGATGATCTCCGGCTAGAATGCCTAAACCGCCGGAATAGTTGGGAAGGGAATTATGCACGCCGTATTCGGCGCAGAAATAGGCGATACGGTTATCAGTTGCCGGTTGTCGGTTGCCGGTATAAAGGTAACTGTCCTGCCTTTCAGCAAACCGTTGCAAACGATCGACATAACTGGTGTCGGCCGCCCGTTGATATAACCGTAAACCGCTTACCTTCTTGAGAAAAAGACGCGGATTTTGCTCGCATTTGTCCCACAGCGTCGGGTCGAGGTCGCGGAACAGCGCCGTGCCGTCAGGCTGCCATGACCAATAAAAATTGGAGGCAATGGCCTCAAGCGGTTTTAACTGCTGCGGCAATTCACGGTTTAGTTCAAAGTCTGTCCTGAAAACTCTTTCTGTCTGCGGGCTGGTTGCTTGGTTTGCGATATCGGTCGAAGCCTCCGTCATAATTGCGTTGAATGATTCTGAATGTATCCAACGAATATAAACGATGCGAGGCTCAGTATCAAATTTTCGCGATCCTCCCCGATCTTTCCGTAGTCAAATGTCCGACAGGCATCATTCGGTAATGCACTGCGACAACAACGCCGAAAACGAAACCGATCACGGTCAGAACGAGTCCGATCGTCAGATAATTTGGGAAATTACCGAGCCGGATGAGCCAGGTAAAGATTCCCGCTGCCACGCCGCCAATTGCGAAAAAGGCAGGGATGGTTAGGAACTGCAAACGGAATTTACGCGGTGTGTCTTCGCGGGTCGAAAAAATGATCGGTTTTAGCCGGTCGTATTCCCAAGCGACCAGCCATGTCGCGGCGAAGGTCATGAGGATGGTTAATAGCCAGGTTCCCTTAAATCCGACGGAAGTTGTCAGCACGGCGATATTGCCAATGATCGGGAGAAAGAGCAGAGCACCCAGATGCGAGAATCGCGGGATGAGCAGCAGGATAGCCGCGATCATCTGGCCCCATCCGAGAAATTCGTAATAGAAACCTGTTTGGAGAAGCGCGTTGAAATAATGGCCGACGGGATTCGAATCGGGGAGCGACGTGAACGGTTCATGGACGATCTTTTTGTAGCTTGGCGGAATGAACGCCACGGCGAGCAACACCCTTGTAAATGCCGTAAAGATCTGTGTCCACCAACGCCTGGTCAGGGCAACATGTAGATCGTCAAGAATGTTTCTAATCCTCATGGAAACTGAAACGACGATCACGGCGAAAAAGTTCTTTTCCCGACTCTGCCTTCTTTGCGGTCTCTGCGTTGAATAGATCTTACGGCAATTTTAAACGCAGAGAACGCAAAGGACGCAGAGAGAAGGCATCCAAAATTCACAATCGCAAACCAATTCGCTATAATCGACAATTTCGCGGCAAGTCAGAACCACCTGCGTTAGCGGGCGGCGTGCAAGTTGGTGCCGACGCTGCTTTGTTATTAGCGTACAAGCCGCCCCCTAACGGGAGGCGGTTCTGACGAGCTGGACAAACTTATGAAATACAACATTATCCCCGTAAAATGGTCCGACGAAGGCGTTTTGATGCTCGATCAGCGTTTGCTGCCGACGGAAACAGTTTGGCTCACGCTCAGGACCTACGATGAAGTCGCGGCCGGTATCAAGGACATGGTCGTTCGCGGGGCTCCGGCAATCGGTGTTTCGGCGGCTTATGGCATTGCGTTGGGGGCAAAGAATTTCGTCGGCACGACCGTCGCGGACCTCGAAGACGAACTCGAATTCATCAGCGACGTTCTTGCTAAAACGCGTCCGACCGCCGTCAATCTTTTTTGGGCGATCGACCGCATGAACCGCACATTCCAAAAGGCAAAAGCCGAGGGCAAAAACGTCAGCGAGATCAAGCAGATATTGCTGCAAGACGCCAAAGACATCCACGAAGAAGACATCGAATCGCAACGTCTCATCGCTCAATTCGGCGGCGAATTGCTGGGCGACAACGACACCGTTCTCACACATTGCAACGCCGGAGCACTCGCCACCGGCGGCGTTTGGGGCACGGCTCTCGGGGTGATTCGCGGAGCGGTCGATCAGGGCAAGAATATATCGGTCGTCGCCGACGAAACGCGTCCTTACCTCCAAGGCGCACGCCTTACCGCGTGGGAACTGATGCAAGACGACATTCCCGTCACGCTCATCACGGACAACATGAGCGGCCACATCATGAAAAAAGGAGCGATCCAGGCCGTCGTCGTCGGCAGCGACCGCATTGCCGCCAATGGCGATGTCGCCAACAAGATCGGCACCTACATGGTCGCCGTGCTGGCAAAACGCCACAACATTCCGTTCTACGTCGCCGCCCCGCTCTCAACCGTCGATCTAAACACGCCAACCGGCGACGAGATCCCCATCGAAGAGCGCGACCGCATCGAGGTCACCCACTTAAAAGGCCACCAACTCGCCCCCGAAGGCGTCGGCATCACCAACTACGGCTTCGACGTCACACCAAACGACCTGGTCACCGCCATCATCACCGAAAAAGGCGTCGCGAGAGCTCCATATATCGAGAGTTTGCGGGGGCAGTTCGAGTCAGAACCGCCTGGGTGAGTGGGCGGCCGGTTCACTAGAATGGCCGACGGTAATGCGAGACGTTCATGTTAAAATAGAGAGATGGAGAACTACTCAAAAGTCTGGCAGAGAATTGAGTTACTCAGACAGGTAGCGGAGCAAGATTTTATCGCGTACCTCAGATTGAAAAATTCCGATATATCTCAAGAAGAAATCGAAACGGAATTGGGCTTTTGGTATCGTGCTCGCCCTGGTGCTGAAAATGGAGATGGAGTCGGACGCGTCGGAGATCTTTCTCGATTCGAAAAGTAAATTAAACATGGAGACAGTTTGAGGCCTGAAAGTAGTCAGCTGCAAAATGATTGGAAATTCGTGAGCGGCACGATATTTTGCCTGCTTAATGCTTTTGTCATCGGAGCATTTCATGTGGGCGTGTTGTACTGGTTCGGAATTCCATTGATTTTACTGACTCTGGGTATTGTTCTTTTAGCTCTTTCAAAAGCACAAATAAAGGCAAAGGCTCTGGTTGGCTTAGCGACAATAGCTCTGATTCCTACGACCTCTGCTGGTTCAATCTACCTATCCTCTGCAAAATCGGAAACATTCTTGATACCTGACCAATACCGAGGACAGATTGTTATTTTTTACGACGAGCCGTGCGGAAGCGAAGAGGTCGAGGAGAACGGTCGTCGAGTGTATGTGATTGGCACTGATGGAATACTAATTACCAAAGTCAATAAAAACAGCGGATACCTCAATCGTAATTTCTTTTACGTCAACGAGAATTGGGAGCGCTCTGAAATTCCGGAATTCCGGCGGCAAAATTTTGAGACCGAGAAGAAAGAATGGAATTTGTATAACCATCCCGTTTCAGTCGAGTCAATTACGTTTGATACAGTCGGAGCATTTTGGGGTTACGGCACGGAAATCTATGCCCTTTCAAGAAATTCAATTTCTTATTATATCTGGTCGTACAATGATTTTGTCCGCGACCCGAAAGTCATGAGAGTTGAAATTACTGATTTTAGTAAGAAAGCCGCCCAGAGACTTCAATCGTGCCGCGAGACCGGATCCCAATAAGGCCTGTCTAAATGGTTATTGTAATTTCTCCATGTCGCTTTTCGTCCAAGGCGAGTTTTTGAAAAAATAGATTCTCCGACCTTCTTTCATTCCCTCAAACCTTCCCTCTTCTAATGAGATTCCGTAGCTGCCGCGGCAGAGCGGTTCGTTCCAGTCGTTGCCATTGCGGAGGTAATTTTTGATCTTGTCGCTGTCGGCGCCCATTTGAAAGGCCATGGGGACGGCCTCGTCTACAGGGAAGTCGTTGAACCACGCGTCGCCCGTACACCAAGAGGCGAGCGAGGTCATAGTAAGAGTGACGCCTTCAGGCGTTTCTCTTCTAAGGTCTTTCATCATCGAGCGGTAAAAATCGCGTTCGGAAACGACGGCGTCGAAATCAATCTGGATCGCTTTGACATCGGGCAGTTCCAGCGTGTTCTTCATCAGCGACACGACCTTGGTTCTCATCTCGTCGTCGAACGACGGACGTTTTTTGCCGTCCTTGTTTGTCTCGATCCGCGTGACCGCAATCATGTACGTCCCCGGCGAAACTTCGAGTGGCTGGCGGCGCGGCTTTGGTGTGACGCCGGTGTTGTCGAGGAAAATGGTCTGAGCGAGAAACGCTACGCCGTAATCTTTCGGATCAAGAAAACGGAGGTCCTCAGACCGTTCCCATGCCCAGAGGATTTTAGTGGGCACGGTTGATGAGAGGGTTGGGGTGACTTGATTCTTCGTTCCGCACGCGGTCAAAAGGGCGATCATCAAAAAGGCGGAGACGCGACCGGTAGAGAGTGTGCGGCGGATCAGTCTCAAAGTATGTTTAGCGGAATCCAGCATTGTCTTTTCAATGTTGTCCTGAATACCATAACACGAGACACGCTCCCTACCGGTCGTGTTTCTGCCTTTGATTTGTTATACTTTTGAGCGAACTGAATGGTCATTCATTATTGAGATGGCGGAGTATTTATTTTCGTACGGAACATTGCGGGAGAGCCGTGTGCAGAACGACTTGTTCGGCCGAAGGCTCGCTGGAAACACCGATCGATTGTTAGGGTATAGGCTAGAAGAAGTTAAGATCACTGATTCTGATTTTCTCGCTAGTGGTGGGGACGAACGGCAACAGACTTTGAACGAAACACGAGATTCAGGCGACACCGTCGAGGGAACGGTTTTCGAAATTACGTACGACGAGCTTTTACGGGCCGACGAATACGAGCCTTCTGAATACCATCGAGCGGAGGTGACGCTGGCGTCGGGGAAAGAGGCTTGGGTTTATTTGGCGGCGTAAGAACGCCCTTACTACCGTGCGGGCTTCTGCAAAAAAAATATTATTATGATCGAACGCGAACAAATTGAGATGGATGTGGTGTTTGTCGGTGCCGGGCCGGCGAATCTGGCGGCCGCTCTGCATCTGAAAAATGAGATCACCAAACACGATGAAATGATCGAAAAGGGCTTGAAATTCGGCAACAAGGTTGGCGAACTCGAGATCGCCATTGTCGAAAAAGGTTCGTTCGTGGGTGCTCACATTCTATCGGGAGCAGTGATGGACCCGATCGCTATCCGCGAATTGATGCCCGATTTTCTCGATCAGGGATGTCCGGTCGACTCGGTCGTTACCGAAGACGCGTTTTGGTATCTGACTGAAAAGAAGGGATTTAACGCCCCGCTGGTACCGCCGCCTTTGAAAAATAAAGGTAAATATATCGTCAGTCTAAGCAAGGTCTGCGAATGGCTCGGCGAAAAATGCGAAGAGGCGGGCATTAATATCTTTCCCGAGTTTCCGGCCGCCGAGGTTTTGTACGACGAAAACGATGCCGTGATCGGCGTCCGTACCGGCGACAAAGGCATCGATAAAGACGGCAAGCAAAAAGCGAATTTCGAGGCCGGAGTCGATCTGCTCGCGAAAGTAACAGTTCTCGGCGAAGGCTCGCGGGGCTCGCTGGCGAAACAGATCACGGCTCGTCTCGGTCTTGATCACGGGAAAGAATCGCAGGTGTTCTCGCTCGGGATCAAAGAGCTTTGGGAGCTGCCTGAGGGCAATTTTCCGGAAGGCAAGGTCGTTCACACGCTCGGATTTCCATCGGACACAAGGACCTATGGCGGCGGATGGATCTATGGAATGAAGGATAACGTCGTGAGTATCGGTTACGTTACGGGCCTTGATTACGAAGATCCGATGATCGATCCGCATGCCGAATTTCAGAAATTCAAGACGCATCCAAAGGTCGCCGGAGTGCTCGCCGGCGGCAAAATGATCAAATACGGAGCGAAGACGATCAACGCCGGCGGCTATTTTACAATGCCGAAGTTATATGCGAATGGCGTTCTGATCGTCGGCGATTCGGGTTCATTCCTTAACGGACAACGGATCAAGGGCATCCACACGGCGATGAAATCGGGAATGCTGGCCGCCGAGACGATCATCGGGGCGTTCGAGCATCAGGATTTTTCCTCCGCTACGCTCAAGCATTTTGAAGAAAAAGTGAACCTCAGTTGGATCTATGACGAACTGCATCCGGTCCGCAATTTTCATGCGGCATTTCAGAAGGGCCGCTGGTCGGCACTTCTGAATACCGGACTGCAGTTTCTAACGAACGGCCTCGCTTGGGGCTTTATGCCGAAGGAGCATCACGTTCCCGGCTACGAGAGAATGCTGAAGCGTAGTGATGGAAAGACTGGCGTTGGGCCGTCGGATCATCTGAAGTTGAATCGTTATGCCGGGGTGCCGTTTGACAAAGAGTTAACGTTTGACAAGGTCACTGATGTCTTTTACGGTGCCGTCGCCCACGACGAAGACCAGCCGTCGCACCTGCACGTACTCGATACCGAGATATGCGCGACGCGCTGTGCTGAGGAATATGGCAATCCGTGTCAGCGGTTCTGCCCGGCGGCGGTTTATGAGATGGAAGAGAGTGCGGTGACCGGACGGCGCGAATTAAAGGTCAATTTCTCGAACTGCGTTCATTGCAAGACCTGCGACATTGCGGATCCGTATCAGATCATCAATTGGGTAACACCCGAAGGCGGCGGCGGACCGAATTATAAAGGAATGTAAAGTCAAGGCTGTCGCGCGTTAGCTGGCGGCGAGTAGATCCACAATCAAAAAGCCGCCAATTGCGGCGGCCTTAAAACTTGATATTTGAAAACTAAATTAGCTTTCCAGGATCTCGAAGTTAACCTTCTTTTCCTGAAATTCCTTCATCGCGATACGCGTTGGTTTGGTTTTTCGCATGTCGAGATCGACGCGTGAGATAGCTCCGCGTTGAAGCTGTTTGCTGCGTTGAGCGGCAAGGATGATCATGCGGTATTTCGAATCGATCGCGGGCGGATCGATAATTTCTTCGACTTCTTCACCCTCGACGATCTCTGTTTCTTCTGCCATATAAACTATTCTCCCTGAAATTCGGCTTTCGACGCATCGAAACTATCAAGAATATCACGGATAGCGTCA
>CAZVDM010000019.1:0-32218 GCA_964625555.1 uncultured Chloracidobacterium sp. | reverse complement strand
TTCCCCGCAACCAACGTCGTCACCACATCCCTCCCATTTGAAGCAAAAATGAGAGCAGTATGAACATCGCTGACCGGTTGTTGGGCGATGTTGGCGAGTGAGACGACGGCGATGTCGGCTTGTTTGCCGGGTTCGAGGGTTCCAATTAGCGCGTCGAGGCCAAGGGCCTTGGCGCCGCCGAGTGTGGCGGCTTCGAGCATTTGTTTGGCTGAAATGAAACTCGCCGAAGAAAACGCCCTTACTTCGTGCGGGCTTCCGCATTTGGTGCGATTTCTAGCCACGAGGGCGGCGAAGCGGGATTCTTCGAGGAGGTCGCAGGTGTTGTTGCTGGCGACCGAATCGCTGCCGAGTCCCGTGGCGATGCCGGCGTCGAGAAACGCTTCGAATGGCGCGTAGCCGTGGCCGAATTTGGCGTTCGATTTTGGGCAATGGGCGATCTTGGCTCCGTTTGTAGCGATCCGTTTGATGTCGCTGTCCGATACAACGACGCAATGGGCAAGCAGCGGTTGGGTCGAGAGGACGCCGAGGCGTTCGAGGTATTCGATGGGCGTGCAGTGCGGGCTGTTCCAATCGACGCCGTATTTTTCATAGACCGAGGTGAAAAATCCGGTGCCTTGCGTCAACAGCTCGTGCTCGTCCATAGATTCGGCAGCGTGGATCGTCAGCGGAACATGGTTGAGAATCGAATACTGAGCGATCAGCTCAAACAAACGCGACCCGACCGTGTACGGCGAATGCGGTGAAAGCCCGACGCGGACAAGCTCGGTCTCTTCGTTTTTCAGCTGCTCGAATTTCGCCGCAAGCTTTAGAAAATCGTCGTCCGCCGTTCGATTGTCTGCCGAAAACTCTGTCTCCTGAAAAACGACGCCCCGAAGCCCGACGGTCTTTAACGCATGCACTCCGGCATGTCCGAGGCGCCCTATATCGCCAAAACACGTGACGCCCGCTCGTGCACCTTCCTTTGCTCCATTTACAGCTGCCGCGAGAATGTCGTCATCCGATAGCCCGGCACGCAGGCCGTTGAGTTTTAATAGCCACGCCGAAAAATCGTGCTCGACATCATCTAATGCCCCTCGCATCGACGTGACCTCAAGATGCGAATGGCAATTGACCATCCCGGGCATGATCGCCGCTTCGCCAAAGTCTTCGACCTCAACGCCCGGAAATTGGCTTTCCACGTCGGCTCTGGTCCCAACCGCCTCGATCGTCGCGCCATCGATCGCGACCGCACCATTCGAAATTGGCCCGGACGAAATAGGTAGAACGTGATCTGCAGAGATGATCTTCATTTCACAATTAAAACAAAACAGCGACGAAATCGATAATCAGCCGAGAACGGATGGACACCGATGGGCATCTTGGTGCTGATGCATGGCGAATGGGGCCTCAGCCGTGGTGTTGGTTCGGCGGGAACCGATGTGTGCTCCGGAGGGCGATGGGAATTTGACGATATTGGACCTCAACGATCGATCTGAGCGTATTGCAACGGTGGATTCTGCGATTGTTGCCACGCGGTTTTGGACTGTCGCAGGGCCTGTTCTTGAATGTCGCTAGCCCATTTTTACACTGTCACAAGGCAGCCTGGGATTGTCGCAAGTCCCATTTTTCGGCATTTTTGGGGGAATGTATGCACAAATTGTGGTACGTACCACAATTTAAACGTGAGGTGAAAAATACACGTTTGGTTTTCACCCAAAAACGTGTTCGACCGTCTTATTTTTGTTCCGGAACGCTGCGGTAGCGCGCGAGTATAGACGAAACGTAATTCTTGGTCGAGGCGATGCCGATTCGGGAGACGAAATCAGTTTCGGACAACACCGACGTGTCTGTCTCGCGCGTCCACTCTTCGACACGGCTCGGGCCGGCGTTGTATGCGGCGAGCGTCATCGCGGTTTCGGAAGGGCGGCCGCGATACTGTTCGCGGAGTTTTTCAAAATACCAGCAGCCGACCTGTATGTTGCGTTCAGGGTCAGAGAGAAAAGTGTTGACGTTCTCGGCTGCCTGTTTCTCAAACTCCTTGAGGCCTGTTTCTTTGGCCCATTCGCGAGCAACGGCGGGTGTGACCTGCATCAAGCCGACCTCGTCGTCAGCACCGATCTTCCAGGCTCGAAAATAAGTCTCTTCGTGGATGATGCTCCAAACCAATTTTGCGTCAATTCGATAAACGCGGGCCTGCCGCTCGATCAGATCGTCGTAGCGATGCACCCAGTAATTAGGAAAAAAGATCGCCCCTGAAGCAGCGACAACTATAAGCACAAAAACAACTGAGATCAGATAACGAAGCATCGATAGCCGTTATTAAACCAATTCTGCGTTGTATCTACAAGTGGATCAGGATTCAGGGACGAGGTCGGTCGGGGATTCGATACGGGCGATCTCATCGTCAGTCCTGTCGGCCGGTTCAACCGTTCTCATGGCTTTTCGAACTTTGGCTGAGACGGAAGTACTGCCCGAGCGGGCCATTTCGGCAAACAGATCTACATCAAAGTCAGCCTCGGCGGACATTTCCTTGCGAATTTCGAGCAGAAGCTCGTTAAATTTTGAACGGCGGTACATTGTGTTTATCAGGCCTTTTGTGACAGCTCCTTTTTTTCGGTGGCCAGCGTGCGGTAGGCCAGGTTTTCGCCCTCGAGAAAGACCTCGACCGACGAGTCTTCGGCGACGTCGCCTTGCAGTAAACCTTCGGACAGTTCGTCCTCGATATATTTCTGAAGGGCCCGTTTAAGCGGCCTCGCACCATATTTTCGGTCGGCACATGTGCGGTCAATTAGCCATTGTTTGGCGTCAACAGTGAGGCTGATCTTGAGCTGGCGGTTTTCGAGTATCGTATTCAAACGGCCGACTTGCAGATCGATGATCTCGAGCAAGGCCGCGTCGTCGAGTTCGTCAAACAGCACGATCTCGTCCAAACGATTGATAAATTCCGGTGCGAATGTCTGACGAACTATCGCCATCACCTGATCTTCGAGCTTGTCACGCGACGCCGATGCGTTCGCCTGAAATCCGAGCGTCCCGCTCTTCTGAATAACGCGAGCGCCAAGGTTTGAGGTCATTATAAATATAGCGTGCTTACAATCGACCGTCTGCCCCGTCGCATCGGTCAAAACACCGTCTTCAAAGACCTGCAGCAGCACATTAAAGAGATCGGGATGTGCCTTTTCGACCTCGTCGAACAGGACCACGGCATACGGCGAACGCCGCAGCTTTTCGGTCAACTGGCCGCCTTCTTCGTGACCGACATATCCCGGAGGCGAGCCGATGAACTTGGAAACCGAATGCTTTTCCATGAATTCGCTCATATCAAAACGAATGAGCGAACGTTCGGAGCCAAAGAGAAATTCAGCGAGGCTGCGGGCGACTTCGGTTTTGCCGACGCCGGTCGGGCCTAGGAAAAGGAACGAACCGACAGGCCGGCTCGGGTTCTTGAGTCCGGCACGCGAACGCCGAATAGCACGAGCCAACGCCGATATCGCCGGACGCTGCGACACGATCCGTTCGTGCAGTGCGGCTTCGATCTTCATTAGCTTTTGAGCTTCTTCCTGCTTGATCGACGCGACCGGGATCCCGGTCCAGCGGGCGATAACTTCTTCGACGTCATCACGCGTCACTTCGACGGCAAAGAACGAATCTTCGAGCGTTTGCAGTTCGTACGAGATCAACTGGTCCTCGTTGGCAGCAACACGTTTCCAGTTCTCAACGGTCTCTTTCCACGAAGGCTCGCCGCGATTTTCCTGGCTGTACCGCAGCTTGGCACGGGCTCCGGCTTCGTCAAGGACGTCGATAGCCTTGTCCGGTAGAAAGCGGTCGGCAATATAACGGTTTGACTGCTGTACGGCAGCCGCCAAAGCGTCTTGCGAGTAACGAATTTGGTGGAATGCTTCGTAACGCTCGACGATGCCTTTGATGATGGTCAACGCCTCAGCTTCATTCGGCGGATCTACCTTTACGGCCTGAAACCGGCGTTCGAGGGCACGGTCCTTTTCGATCGTCTTGCGATATTCGGACGGCGTCGTCGCTCCGATACACTGGATCTCGCCGCGTGAAAGTGCCGGCTTCAGGATATTCGCGGCATCGAGCGTGCCTTCGGCCGAACCAGCGCCGACGAGGGTGTGAAGTTCGTCGATAAACACGATCGAATCGTTCGTCTCACGCAGCTCAGCCATGATCTTTTTGAGGCGCTCTTCGAACTGGCCGCGGTACTTAGTACCGGCGACAATGAGCGAGAGGTCAAGCGAGAGAATACGTTTGTTTTCGAGAAAGCTAGGTACGTTGCGGTCGACGATACGCTGTGCAAGGCCCTCGATGATTGCCGTCTTACCGACGCCGGATTCGCCAATGAGAACGGGATTATTCTTGGTGCGGCGGCAGAGGATCTCGATCAGACGTTCGATCTCAGGTTCGCGGCCGATCAGCGGATCGAGCCGTCCATCCGAAGCTTCGACCGTCAGATCGCGTGTAAATTCCGCAAGGCTCGGTGTCTTCGTGTTATCTTTTGCCGGGGCAAAAACGCCCGGAACCGCCGCCTGCCGCGTCATTTCGTCGCGAACGTCGTGAAGCCTGAGGCCGTAACCAAATAAGATCTCGGCCGCGATCGATTTCTCTTCGCGCACTAGGCCGAGCAGCAGATGTTCAGGGCCGATGTGGCGGTTCTTTAGCTGGCGGCTTTCTTCGTTTGCGTAAAATAGGATGCGTTTCGTGATCGCGGAGAGGTGGAGTTCCGACGATTGTGGGATGCGTTCCTTGAGAACGATGCGTTCCTCGACGTCGCGGCGGATCGTATCGACGGTCAGGGCATGGCGAAACGGAAAGAACCTCGCCGATAGATTTTTGTCCTCGCGCATCAGACCGAGCAAAATATGTTCCGGCGCAATTACCTGTGAACCGTATTGGAGCGCTTCGTAACGAGCGAAAAAGATGACTCGGCGAGACCTTTCGGTGTAGCGTTCGAACATAAAGTTTGCGACCAATGGATTTTCAGCTAACGGACCAATTATATCGAAAATCCGTGCCGACGCGTCAATTTCTTTAAAAGATTATTTTCCAACGAGCTTGCGGAAAATAAAGTTGCAAAGCCCGCCGAAATCCAGAAGAAAATGCGTCAGGTCTGCAATTAATTTGGCAAGGCTGAAGCAGGCTCGATACCCGAAAGATCGTCAGACTTGATCTCGCGTACGATCGCTTCGTCTTTGTTCTTGATCCCACGCAATATCTGGCCGGCAGGTGCAAGTTCGACGCGGGCCGTCAAGACGCGCGAGACGCGCTTCGGCAAAAATTTTGGGGCGAGGCCCGCGATCGAATCAGAAAGCGCAACAATATCGCCGCCGCCCGACCAATGCTCGCGAACTACCGATTCATCTGAGCGATTTACCAGCCGGAGCAAAACCAAAGCGACGACATAAAGATCATCAACCTGGCCGATGAACGGGAACACGTCAGGGATAAAATCGAGCGGCGAAATGACATATACGATCGCGGCCGCGAACAGCGCCTTTTCGGCTATCGGCACGCGGCTGTCCTTGAGCAGGCGCCCGAGCAGCATGACCATGTTCGGCAGGAACATCAAAAAGCTGTGCATTCTGCCTTTCAGCTCGGACTTTTCACGGCGCTTGATCTTAGATTTCGACTCTTTCATCGTTTTACCTCGTTCGCATTTTCAAAGTGTATTGAATAGCCAAAATTAGAGCAAGTTTCGCGCCCGATAGTTGTATGATAAATTCGAAGACGAAACGTATGATATTGCAGCAGATCAGACAGCGCGCCCGCGCCGATAAACAACATATTATTTTGCCCGAAGGCGAAGATGTCCGTACCGTCGAGGCAGCCGCGATCTGCTCGCGCGACGGCATTGCCAGGATCACGATGCTCGGCAGCGAGGAGAATATACGCTCGCTGGCATCTAAGGCAGGGGCTAATCTAAACGGCGTCGAGATACTCGATCATCGCAAATCGCACGATTTTGGAAAACTCGCAACTCTCTATCATCAAATGCGACGTGCCAAGGGCGTGACGCTCGAAGAGGCCGAACAGACGCTCAAGGATCCTTTGTATTTCGGCAACCTGATGGTCCGCGAAGGCAGGGCAGACGGTTCGGTCGCCGGTGCGACGAATACGACCGCTCACACGGTCGCTGCAGCTCTGCGATGCATCGGTGTGCGGCAGGGAATGAAGACGGTTTCGAGTTTTTTCCTTATGGTCGTGCCTGATAAGAAATTTGGAGCAAATGGAGCGATGATCTACGCCGATTGCGGCGTCGTCATTGACCCTGACGCCAGCGAACTCGCCGAAATAGCCATGGCGTCTGCTGATTCATGTCGTGCATTATTGCAGGTCGAGCCGCGAGTCGCTATGCTCTCATTCTCAACAAAAGGAAGCGCAAAACACCAACTGCTCGATAAAGTGATCGAAGCGACGAAGACCGTTCGTGCCCGTATGCCCGAGCTCAATATCGACGGCGAACTTCAGGCCGACGCCGCTTTGGTTCCTTCAGTCGCCGAATCAAAAGCTCCCGGATCGCCGGTCGCAGGCAAGGCAAATGTTCTCATCTTCCCCGACCTAAACGCGGGGAATATCTCCTACAAACTAACCGAACGCCTAACCGGCGGCACGGCCATTGGCCCCATCCTCCAAGGCCTCGACCGCCCATGCAACGACCTCTCGCGCGGCTGCAAAGCCGAAGACATCGTCGATGCGGTTGCTATTACTGCGGTTCAGTCTCAGGCTCGTAAAACGAATTCTTAATTTGGCTAGCTCGAGCGATAAAGACTCGCGATCCAGAACAGAATTACAAAAACCGCCAGTAAACAATATGAGATGAGATTGGCTTTGCCCACCGCTGCCCTAAGGTTTAGCGAGAGATCACCAAACTCTTGCCGTTTCGAAAGCATCGCTTTCGCGACGAGGTATTCGATTGCCCAAGACGCCAGCCCGTAAGGTATCAGCAAGAACAACATTGCACCGACGATGATTAGTTTTTCGTTATCATGCCCAGGATAAACCCAAGGAGCCCCGAGCGTAAGCGAGAACAGGTCCGTCGAAGGGATCCACTTCGCGATCGTGCCAAAAACAAGAACACTTCCGATTTGCAGCAATGCGAGCACAAACCAAGTTGCTGGGATTCCTAAAAGCGTTGAAACAAGATTTGCGATGGTGACAGGACCAAATACCTTCTTAACGTTCACCTGTAGTGTTGACGCGACGACGTAAGCTTCAATAAAGACAATTGGGGCTAAGGCAATCGCCATTAGCACGATTGACGGAAATATCATGGGAAGCCCCATGTCGAATAGAATTATCGTCATTTAGGGGCTTTAAGTTTTTTCAGTTCAGCATACAATTCAGGCAAATAGTTTTCAGTAATATTCCAAACGATCGAATAATCGATTCCGAAATAATCATGGACAATACGATTCCGAAAACCTCTTATCCTGTCCCAATCAATACTTGAATGCTGCGACTTAAACTCGTTAGGCAGACGATTTGCGGCCTCACCTATGATCTCGAAATTGCGAGCGACCGCATCGACGGTTTTCTCATCGACGGTGAATTGCTCAAAGGTCATTCCGGCGGTGTATTGCTGAATTTTCTGAGCTGACGATAGTATGTCCTCGATCAGAAGTTTTGGGCTTCGCTCAAACATATTTGAGATCGCCTTTTATTTGTTTGAAATATTGAGGCTTGATTCCGTTGCGGGAGACAAGGTCGACTTTCTGATTCAAGATGCGTTCGAGATAATTGCCGAGGTCAATGAATTCGATGCCGACAGGGGAACTAAATTCGACGAGAATATCCACATCACTTTCCTTTTGTTGTTCGCCACGCGCGAACGAGCCAAACACAGCAAGCGATTTGACTTTAAAGATGTCAAAAAATTCAGCCTTGTGGGATGACAGCGTCGACTGGATTTGGCTTAAACTTGTCATGTGAACTCCAAGGAAACTTTAGCACCAACCTGTTACTTCTTCAATTAAAATATCAATCCCGATCAATGGTCGACTCTCTGGTATTCTACAAAAGGCCAACAATATGGATCGCAGGAACAACCCAATAAAACGACTTCTCGACCGCCTCGGGCCGGGATTGATCACTGGCGCGTCCGATGACGATCCGTCGGGTATCGGGACGTATTCGCAGGCAGGTGCGGCGCTCGGGTATGCGACGTTGTGGACAGCTATCGTGACGCTGCCGCTGATGGTCGTGGTGCAGCATATCTGCGCAAAGATCGGGATGGTATCGGGCCGCGGGCTCGCCGGTGTCCTCAATCGGTACTATTCTAAAAAGCTCTTGTATCCGGTCGTGATCGGATTGGTAATAGCGAATACGATAAACGCCGGTGCGGATATTGCGGCGATCTCGGCGGCGATCAATATGTTCGTGCCGATCCCGATCTCGGTGATGGTAATTCCGATTGCTGTAGCAATAGTAGTACTGCAGATCTGGGGATCTTACCGCCTGATCATGAAGATCTTCAAGTGGCTGACACTCTCGCTGTTTGCGTATGTGATCGCAGCATTTCTTGCAAAACCCGATTGGTGGGAGGTGGCCAAGGCGACATTCGTCCCGCAGATCTCATTTACGAGCGAATACATCACGACCATTGTCGCGATCCTCGGCACGACCATCTCACCATATCTCTTTTTTTGGGAGGCAAGCGAGGAGGTTGAGGAAGAAAAAAGCGAAGGCCGGACCAAACTCTCCGAGCGAAAGGGTGCGACCGACATTGAGATCAAAAAAGAAAAGATAGACACGATCGTCGGAATGCTGTTTTGCAATGTGGTCTTTTATTTTGTGATCCTCGCGGCCGGTGCCACGCTTCACGTATCGGGAAAGACCGATATCCAGTCCGCGACCGATGCGGCACAGGCGTTAAGGCCGCTGGCAGGGAATTTTGCTACCGTTTTGTTTGGAATTGGTCTGATCGGTGCGGGCCTGCTTGCGGTTCCGGTGCTGACCGGTTCTGCGGCGTACGCCGTTGCCGAGACATTTGGCTGGCCTTCTGGGCTAGACGAAAAACCGCGTCACGCAAAGAAATTTTACGGTGTCATTGCCGCCTCAACGATCATCGGCGTTCTGATCGATTTTGTCGGCATCAACCCGATCAGCGCTTTATTTTGGACTGCAGTGATAAATGGCGTCGTCGCTCCGCCACTCCTGGTCGTGGTGATGCTCGTCGCCAACAATAAGAAAGTCATGGGCAAACGGACCAACGGCCTCTTCACAAATATCTTCGGCTGGTTAGCGACGGCGGTCATGTTCGCGGCCGCGATCGCGATGTTTGCGACGTGGTCTCAATGAGCGGACTTTGTAGACAAGCGCTTTCGCTTTTTAAGATCAAACCGCTCGCCGGTCTTAAGAAAGTTCACGATCATAGATCCGTCCTTGCCCTTTGCATTTACCAGCATCACCTTTGTTGCACCTACAACTTGAAGATTGCGATTATCTTCGATCAGCACAGATGTGTCCTCGTCGATGCCAATACCTAGCATCGCCGGGTTGACCATTATCAGCCCAAACAGGCGGTTGTGACGCTGCCGGACGAGGAAGTGTTGGTCAAATATCACATTTGGGATCAGACCGAGTCCCGTTCGGATTCCGACCTTAGTGCCATCGAGTATTTTTAGATCTGCGTCTCCGGTCATCATTGGATCGGACATAACCGCCGCTCCCGCACTAGTGCCGCCGAACGGCGTTCCAGCAGCGTATTTACCGCGCAGCATCTTCAACAACTCTTCGTCCTTGAGCACATCCATGATGCGGTTCTGGTCACCGCCGGTGAAGTAGATTCCCGTCGAGTCCTTTATTTGCGCAACAAACTTTGACCGTTTTTCAGAGTTGAGCGGGGCCGTAGGTGATGCTTCGACCGTCGCGGTTTTGAAGGCCGACAGATCTTTAGAAAATGACGCGAAACTCGCATCCGGCTGCGCAGTCGCCCAGGTGATCACGAGCAGCTTGGCTTTTTCCCCGCCCGACCATTCGACAAACCGCTTGATCGCCTCAGGCGGCCGCTTACCGCCGCCGATCACCAGTAATCTCTGCTGACCAAGAACGGAAATTGCGAATGCAGCGAAAATAACAAACAAAAGGCCGCAAATGTGAACTCTATTTCTCATTTCGTCGGTTTCGTTCCAACCAAAGACGCCAGGCATTTTGGGCAAAGACAATCGCTGAATTTTAGCTTCAGATCAACTGCAATGTCGGCAGAGATCTCGACATCGGCACACCAACATCCATCAAGCATTGCCCCGCAGCCGAACGTTTCGCCGCATGATCCACATGTCTTCGGTTCCGCCGGGTTATCAGTTTGGATTTGCATACGGGTTTGGTTCGCCCGCCGGACGGGTCTTCCAACGTTTGTGTATCCAGAGCCACTGATCAGGAAATGCCCTGACAAATTTCTCCATATCGGCAGTGAGAGCTGCTGTGGCATCTCGTACGTCCCGATGACGGTCGTCGGTGAATGCTGTTTCGATAAGGCTGCCGTGATGCACGACGTATTTCTGCTTTTCTTTATCCCAGATACAGCACATTGTGATAATAAGTGCGTTAGTTCGCCTTGCCAAGGTCGCCACGCCGGCTGTCGTACATGCGGGAATTCCAAAAAATGGCACAAAAATGCCGTCCTTTTCCTGTACATTGATGTCGGGCATCACGCCCAAAATTCCACCCTCACGGAGAAGCGTGATCGTTTCGCCAAATGAGTTTCGCTTGTTTATCGAACGGTTGCCGAATCGTGTTCGAATACCGGTGACAAAGTCCTCGATCAGTGGATTATCCATGCGGCGGGCGAGATAGTTGATCGGCCTTCTCGAGGCTGAGTATGCAAAAACGCCGATCTCCCAGTTGCCCATATGTGGACCTGCGAGGATCGTGCCCCGGCCTTTGGAAACCTCGGCATCGTAATATGCACGCTCTTCGCCAAGGCCTTCGAAATTGAATTCTACTAGATCAGAGACATCTGCAGGCGTAGCAGACGGAAAATGACATAGCTCGCCGAGAACACGGCCAAGACTGTCAAAGCAGCCTCTAACCAGTCGCCACCGCTCCTTTTCACTTTTTTCGGGAAAGGCAATTCCGGTATTTATGAATGCTGTTCGTCGCAGGTCTTTGAGGAAAAGAAATACAAAGTTCACTAGCCGTTGTCCGATCCAAATGGAAAGCGTCCTTGGCAAAATGCCGAGTGTCCCTACAACAGTTCTAACGACCAGAAATTCTGCTTTTATCTGAAAGGAACTCTTTTTCACCATTATCGAGCGATCAACCTTTCCACCGCCGGAACGCCAGCACCGCATTGAGGCCGCCGAATGCGAACGAATTGGAAATCGCAGCGTCGACGATCTTTTCCCGCGCCGTATTGGCGATGACATCGATTTGGCAATCCGGATCAAGTTCCGTGAAATTTGCGTTCGGCGGCAAAATTCCGTGATGCAGTCCAAGGACGGTCGCGGCAGCCTCAATGGCTCCGGCAGCTCCGAGGGAATGGCCGACCATCGACTTGGTAGAGCTGACGCCAATATTTTTTGTATGTTCCCCGAAAACTAGTCCGATCGCCGCGGCCTCCATCGTATCATTTGCCGCGGTCGCCGTGCCGTGGGCATTTACGTATCCAACTTCTTCTTTGCTTATGCCGCCATCTTCGAGCGACAGACGCATAGCTTTGGCGGCACCTGTGGTCAGCGGCATGGTTAAATGATGAGCGTCGGCCGACATTCCGAACCCTGCGATCTCCGCGTATATTTTGGCTCCGCGTGTTTGTGCTCGTTCAAGCGTTTCCATGACGAACATCGCTCCGCCTTCGCCGAGTATCATTCCCGTCCGGTCCTTTGAGAAAGGTCGACAAGTGTCCGGCGACACAACGCGCATTGCTTCCCATGCCTTAAGGTTGCCCCAGCAAAGCGGAGCTTCACTGCCGCCGGTCACGGCGACGTCAAGCGTACCTTGTCGCACGAGCCAGAACGCGTGCCCGATCGCGTGGTTTGCCGACGAACACGCGGTGGAAAGAGTAAAATTCGCTCCCGTAAATCCGTATTCCATCGCGACCTGGCTCGCCACCGCGTTACTCATCGCACGCGGGATCACGGTCGGCTGCTGGCGGATCTTCCCCTCAACGTAATATCGGTAATAGATGTCGTCCTCTGTCGTCTTGCCACCAAGACACGAACCTGTAACAACACCGGTCTTATCCTTGAGTTCATCAGAAAATTCAATACCTGCGTCTGCCAATGCCTCTCGAGCAGCCACGATACCATAAATGCCAAATTCATCGAGCCACATCAATGCTTTTTCGTCAAAATGCTGCGCCGCGTCGAAATCACGGAGTTCACCACCGTTTTTGAAACGGATTGAAGACATATCGGCACGGGTGATCTCACGAATGCCGGAACGCCCATTAGAGACGCCATCCCAAAAGTCAACAGCATTATTTCCGAGCGGCGACACGACACCGATTCCGGTAATTACGACTCTTCTCATTATATTTTGTATTATTTGGAGTCTTCGGTTTCAGTCGACGGTGCGTCAGCTTCTTCGATGTCCTTAATTCCGGCGCGTTCTTTCAGGATCTTTTCCATTTCCGCAGCGTTATCGACCGGGTTTGCGAGCAGCCATTCGATACCTTCGACGGCCTCGGCCACGCTTTTCATCATCTGGACTTTGTCGTCAGGGATCATGATGTCAAACTCCTCTTCGAGTTCGAAAACCAGATTCAGTCCGTCGAGCGAGTCGAGTCCGAGCGATTCGAAAGTGGTGTCCATCGTAATTTCTTCGGGCGGCACTTTCTTAAAATTCGCAAAGACCTTAATTACCCGTTCCGCAACTGTTTGTTCTGACATTTGTTGATCCTCTTCCACTTTGAAATCCAACTTTGTTGAAACGATATTATAGTAGAAAGCTCCATCAAACGCACGACACTCGCAAATAGACGACATTTTAGCCAATAAACAACGTTTTTGGCTCCGTAAGTGTTACACAACTCTTACAATTACTGCTCGATAAACCTGCTAAGGTTTAAGAGTGGGCCGAGGTTTCGCCCGATCGCAATTTTACGTACAGGGGTTATTAATAAGTGCAAAACGTAGTCGAATTTACACCGTCACGAGTTGGAAAATACAATTGGAACACGATATTTTTTGTGTCGGCGTTTCACCTTGCGGCACTTGCGGCCATTTTCACATTCAGCTGGGCAAATCTTATTGCCACGCTGGTGGTTTGGGTCGTCGCGGCGAGCTGGGGCATCGGCATCGGTTATCACCGTTTGCTGACGCACCGCGGATTTACTACATCTAAATGGATGATGCGATTTTTCGCGACATGCGGTACGCTCGGGCTACAGAGCGGACCGATCTCTTGGGTCACGACTCACCGTTTACACCACGCGTTTACCGACACGGACAAAGACCCGCACAGTCCCCGAAAAGGCATCTGGTGGTCACACATCGGTTGGATCTTTGAGGGAACCGCACAAAACCAACCGCCGTCTGTCCGTCAGCGGTATTCACCAGATCTGCTGAAAGATCCTTATTTGGTGTTTATCGACAAATATTATTACGTTACAACACTCCTGCTCGCCGCCGGCCTGTTTGCTATCGGCGGCTGGACGATGGTCGTTTGGGCGATCGTCATGCGTGTTGCCGTTAGCTGGCATTTCACATGGATGGTCGATTCGGTAACGCATTTGTGGGGCAGCCGACGGTTTGAGACACGTGACGATTCGCGAAATAACGCTCTCGTAGCCGCCGTCACATGGGGCGAAGGCTGGCACAATAACCACCATGCCTTTCCGCGGAGCGCAAAACACGGATTTACCTGGAAGGAATTTGACATCAATTGGTACCAACTATGGCTGCTGCAAAAGGTCGGACTGATCTCGAATGTCTACGCGTACGACCTGGCAACCGAATCAGAGTCGCCGAAGGAAATGAAACTGGCCGCTTAGAACAAATAAAAATTCAAAGGGCAAAAGGCAAAACGTAGAACTCGCTTTTACTTTTGCCTTTTTCCTTTCTACTTTTAACTTTAATGATGCGCCGCCGTAAGACAGCCATATTCTTTCTCATCCTCGGCATCAGCCTGTCGGTGCTGGCAGTTGCGCTGAATATAGGATGGATCATCCTGAATCTGCGCGAAGTCGCACTACTGATCTTCGGCGTGATCTTTTTTCTACTGATCATCACCGGTTTGATCCTGAATACGATCTTTCTCGTTCGCGAGATCCGCCGCAACGAACAACACGATGCTTTTTTGAACGCCGTCACACACGAACTGAAAACGCCGATCGCCTCGATCAAGCTGTATCTCGAAACGCTGAGGGCACGCGACCTGCCGCGTGAGAAACAGCTTGAGTTTTACGACATCATGCTCGACGACAACGCCCGATTGCTGGGAACCGTCGAACAGGTTCTACAGGCGAGCCGTACACGCGAAAAACAACGTCTAATGAATCTCACTGAGATCAACCTAGGCGAGCTGATCGGCGAAACGGTCGGTTCGATCGTTTCCCGGCGTCATTTGGACGATTCGGCGATCAGATTTTCGCCGCCGATAGAGACGATCCAAGTGCTTGGCGACCGGGGCGAACTGCAGACGGCGCTCGCTAATCTGATCGACAACGCGATCAAGTATTCGCCCGAAGGACCAAAAATTACGATCAAACTTCGATCGGCCCGGCCAAAAAAGGCCGAGATATTTATCAGGGACAACGGCATCGGCATGGCCCGAAGTGATCTGAAACGAGTATTCAAGCGGTTTTATCGTGCTCAAAACTCAACTTCGTCGACGACAAAAGGAACAGGATTGGGACTCGCCATTGTCCAGTCGATAGTCGCAAAACACGGCGGAACAGTGCGTGCTGAGAGCAAAGGTGAGGGCCTTGGAACGACTATCATCGTGCGGCTGCCGATGGTTTAGCTTTGAGTTACAGATTCAATTAGTTCATAGTCTGGGGTTTGCCAACAAAATTGGGGATCTACACGATCGAATATGAAAATTCTCATCGTCGAAGACGAACAGCATCTTGCTGACGGCCTGAGGTTCAATCTCGAGGCCGAAGGATTTGAAGCAGAGGTCGCCGAAGACGGCGAAATTGCGCTCGAAAAGCTAACGGCCGGGGCATTCAATGCCGTTGTGCTAGATGTGATGTTGCCCAAAGCAGACGGTTTTGAAGTTGCACGCACGATGCGGAGTCGGGGTGATTACACGCCTGTATTGATGCTCACCGCACGCGGCCGGCCTGAGGACGTGCTGCATGGATTTGAGGCAGGAACAGATGATTACCTCGCCAAGCCGTTCGATCTGGATATATTTCTCGCGCGCTTAAAGGGTCTTCTTCGACGAAGGCAATGGCTCGAGAAAGAAAATAGATCGACGGCGATCACTAGCGTCGTCACGGTCAACGGTCGTACGATCGATCTCGAAAATCTGGAGCTTCGCAACGGCGAAGATCTGATTCACATCACACTAATGGAAGCAAAACTACTTCGTTACCTGATCGAACACGAAGGACGCGCAGTTTCGCGAAAAGTGATCCTCGAGGAGGTATGGGACCTGCAGGAGGACACAGACACCCGAGCGATCGACAATTTCATCGTCCGTCTCCGCCGCCACTTAGAGGACGAACCGAACCACCCCAAAATAGTCCAAACGGTCCGCGGCATCGGATATAAGTTCGTCAATAAGAATGATCGTTGATCAGCGAACAAAGGCGTTTGGCAAAGGTTTGTCGGTCGATATTCCCCATTGGAATCCGATCGACCCTGCATCCGAACTTTTCTGGATATACCACGTCGAGTCGCTTGGCCGCCATATTGCGTAGTCAAATTTGCCGTCGCCCTCATAATCGCCGATCACAGGCAGATCGGCCGGCAATCCCCACGCTACGGCCCGAAAATCGTAGTCCGACGATCGTAAGACGTACCAAACGCCCGTCGACGGCCGCCAAACCGCAATATCTGCCTTGCCGTCGCCATCATAATCGGCGGCGACCGTTTTGTCTTCGGAGATTCCAAATTGTCTGATAATGAACTGTCCGTCCAGACTTCGCAAGATATACCAAACGCCGGTCGATGGCCGATATACCGCGATATCGGCGATGGTATCGCCGTCAAAATCGGCCGCGACCGGTTTGTCGCCCACAGAACCGAATCTGATCGTTTGGAGAGCATTGTCAGTGCTCCGCCGAATGTACCAATTGCCTTCACTTGGCCTGAAAACGGCAAGATCGGCTTTCCCGTCTCCGTCATAATCCGCCGGCATAGGTATGTCCTCCGGCAAGCCGAACTGCAGAAAATAGATCGGCCGCCCAAATCCGAAGGAGTTTTCCTGCACGACCCACAGTCCGCTTTCCGGTCGATAATATGCGAAATCGGTCTTTCGGTCGCCGTTGAAATCAGCCGGAACCAAAACGTCGTTCGGCCTTCCCAACACCTTTGCCGCACCAAACTGATTGAGCGTTTGAACAAAATACTGTGTAGTTGACGGACGAAATACCGAATAGTCTGTTTTTCGGTCACCGTTGTAATCAAACAAATTTCCTTTCGCGGCCGAACAGCTGTTTAGCAATATTGAGACGTCGTTCGAGCCTGAGTTTGCAGTGATCATGTCCGGCTTTCCGTCGCTATTAAAGTCGGCTGTCTCGATCGCATTTGGAAACACTCCGACGGCAACATTGTTGTTAAACACATTCACGGCATTTGAACCGCTCAGAGCCGTAGCCATTGCCTTTGTTCCGTTACCAACATAATCGCCGGCCGTGATCGAGATCGGGTTGGTGCCGCCGGCTGGGTTGTTGATCGAACAGAACGAAAACACGCCGAGAGCATTTCCGGTACACGCTGTGAATGTATCGCCGTTGTAATTTGCAACCGCGAGATCCAAAATGCCGTCCGTCCCGAGATCGGCCAATTTCACGGAAACGGGTCCGGCCCCGGTGGTGATATTTTGCGACAGCACAAATGTCCCGTTGTTGTTGCCGAAGAACGTCGAAACACTGTTCGCACCAAAACTTGCAACGACCAGATCGGGGCTGCCGTCGCCGTTCAGGTTCGCCGACGTTACGAACGAAGGCTGCGTTCTCGTTCTCAGCGGGGTTCCGGCAGCAAAGCCGCCCGTCCCGTTCCCTATCAAAATGGATACCGTGCCGAAAAAGAATCCGCCGAAATTAGTGACCGCCAGATCAGCCTTGCCGTCGTTGGTAAAATCTGCCGACGCGATCGAGATCGGACTCGTGCCGGCTGAAAAATTCGTCGGTGCCGAAAAGCCGCCGCTGCCATTGCCGATCAGGACCGAAACATTGTTCGAGCCGGAATTCGCAACGGCGAGATCAATATTGCTGTCGGCATTAAAATTTCCCGCCACGATAGAATAAGGCGCTGATCCCGCAGGAAAAACCGCTTGGGTTCCCAAACCGCCGGTGCCGTTTCCCAGAAAGACCGAAACATCATTTCCCGCTTGATTCGTGACCGCAACATCGGGCTTGGAGTCGTTGTTAAAGTCCGCGACCGCAAGATTCGTCGGATTATTTCCAGCTGCGAAATTGGCCGGTGCAAAGCTGGGACCGGAACAGCTCAGCGGGCTCTGCGGCGGTGTCGGAACGGTCGTAATGTCGAGGCTCCAGCCGCCCGCGATCGATCCGGCGTTGTTTTGAAGGTCGTCAGTGGCAAAGAGCCTCCATTCACCGTTCGGATTAATACCGTTGAAGTTATTCAGCTGCGAACTGTTTTCCAAATAAGGTCTCAGCGGTGCAGGCGAAGGAAAAAAATCAGGTTCGCCCCCATTGTCCGATGGCCGGTAGCTCCCGCTGACGATCGGGTTGACATTGATGGTCGACGAGGCCGCATCATCAAAGGTTATATTGATGTTGTTGACTGCTGAACTTGGAACATCCGACATCAGCGTCAAACCTTGCCCATTCGGAGTCACAAGCAGAATATCGACATCGCCCGAGGAAGCATGCGAATAGCCGGAAAGCGTGACTTTAAGGTTGGAGATGACGCCCGTTTGGCCCTCAACATTAATGACCGAACCGTATGGCGTTGACAGCGCAACGACATCGGAGAACGAGAAATAATTCGGATTCGTAAAGGTCTGTGGTGCGCCATTGGTCGTAATATTGAGCGACCAACCCGAAACAACAAACCCTGGAGTGCCCAAAGTGTCGTCAACCGCATAGAGGTTCCATGCTCCGTTTGGGTCAGCACCGTTAAAAACGGAGGCGAAGGTTGCCGCTGGAGGAACACTGTATGGCGACGCCGGCGCAGGAGCGGGAAACGTGTCCGTGCCCGAATTGAAGTCCGTCGGTAAATATGTCCCTGAAACCGAGACCGTATTGTTCAGCACCGACGTGCCCGAATCGGAAAATGTGTAGAAACTTTCGTTCCCGCCGGGCGAGGTGCTGTCCGACAAAAATACGAATTTTGCTCCCGTTGGGCTAACGAGCAGCATATCGATCTGGCTCATCGTGTGAGTGACGCCCTTTAGCGAAACCTCGACCTTTGTGGTGTTACCGGCCATGCCTGAGACATTTATCGTTGCCGGATAGTTCGACGCCGTCGTTGGCGCCGTAAGGCCACTCGCCGTGTTCAAAGTGATCGGCGTGGAGTTGCTAAATACCGTAAACGTCGATCTTATTGCCGCTGCGCTTTGGGCAAACGCCAATTGAACCGGGAACTGCGTCTGAAAAAGGAATACAAAAAGAACAGCGACGATTGAATGACGGAAAAGCACGCTTCGCATAAATTTCTCCCGCAAACTGAACTGGCGACTGGAATTCCTAAATCATACCACCGACGCCCGCACCGACCAATATCTTAATTTGCTGTGCTTATTCGCCCGATGACACGTACATTCTCACGCCAGTGTTCGTGCAATTCGAACCGCCAAAGTTCAATCTCCGGCGAAACCGCGCGTGCGAAAAACTCAAAATCTCGATGAAAGCTCCACGCCGGAGCGACGAGGTAAACGAGAGCGGGCTTGTCCAGTATTTCGAGACCGCCGAACAGATTTGCTTCGGCCAGCATGCCGCGTCGGCGCTGTAATTCTATCTTTCGCCAGTAATCAGCGGCCTGAAAGACCATCTCGCGGTCGGGCTTTGTTTTGAGCTCGATGATCACCAGACGCCCGTCGCGGCGAAGTGCGAGCAGGTCGATCTTGTCGTTCGAAGAGCGAAATTGATTATAGATCGGCGACAAGATCACATTGCCGTCGAGCAGCTTGATGTTCCGGCGAAAGATCGATTCGAGCCATGCTTCGGGTGCCGTACCGTAGAGTTCGTGGCGCTTGTTCGGCGCGTTCGGCGAGCGGTATAGTTCGAGTTCGGCGACGAGATGTCTGAGATGATCGACGCTTGCTTGGCCTAATATGGTCCGATTCTTACCGACGCCGAACCAAGCCCTTTCCTGTCCCAATGTTGACCGGACGCGAGCAAACGGTAATCCCATGAATCGCAGGGTCTCGCCTTGTTTCGAGTAGAGGATATCGATCTTTTCAGGCGCGAGATCGATCATCGTCCGGGCTGTCGCGCTCGGCATCGGTTCGGCCGGAATGACAAGTTTGCTTGCCTTTTCGCGCCACAGGTCGCGGATCCGGCGTTTGGGCAATTCGATCAGTCGCGGCGGATCGGATCTGCGGTCGATAGCGACGATCGTTATCTTAGCTTTCCATTTTTCGGTGAGCAGGGCGTGAAGTCTTTGCGCGTTTCGCGAGCTGCGCTTTTCACAGATGATCCAGATCTCGAGGACCGGTTTTTTCTTTCGCGAGCCCAATTTTTCTAGCCAGAGCATCGCCGCGGTCATGAGGGCCTCACTCGTAAGCTTGCCGGTCACATCGGCGATCGCGGCGATCGGGGCTTTATCTATTGTTTCGAACTGGATTTGAGCCAAGCGGCCGGTCTCAAGATTGAGTGCTACGCGGCTGAGTTTCGCGCCCGGAAAGCTTGGTTCGATCATCGCCGCGATCTCGTTCGCCAACTTGAGACGGGCGAACTCGACTTCAGCGGCTAACTCGGAGGCTGCGACACGAGGAACAAGCCTTATAGTTTCGCGTTTTCGTCCGAAGGCGCCGGCAACATCGAACGAGATCTCGTTGTCCGACAAAGTTGCTTCGTTGAGCCGCCATGAGTGAAACCCATTGTCGTCGAGAAAGCCGAACAAGGTCTTATCATCTTCGCTTTCAACCTCGATCTCAGTGCGATCGAGCGGGAAGGTCTTGCCGAATTCGCGTACCAGCAGCCATTCGTGATGGCCGTTCAAACACTCACGAATATCGTCGACATTTACCATTCATGATTTGCGGCAAAATACCGGATCATTGCCTCGGCCCAGTCGCGGTAACCCTGTTCCGACGGGTGAATGCCGTCCTCAAAAAAGCCTTCTACCGGTACTTCTACCGGCTGCGGATAATAGAAAACTCGTTCCATATCGCGCGTAAATTCACGGATATTTGCGTCATGCATTTGCGATAGTGTCCACAATATAGTTTTGACCGGCTCCGGCATTATCGGCGACAACACTATCATTGGGCAGTTTGAAATGAAGATAACGGCGTCCGGATTTCGTTCGCGCAAAATGCCGATCAGTTCGATCATGTCGCTTCGCCATTTTCGCGGGCTCGACAGCCGCATCACGTCATTACCGCCGATGCCGAGGAGAATATAATCGAACCGTTCGTCGGGCATATGCGGGATCAGTTCATTGATCGTTCTCCTGGCCGTCACGCCGCTTTTGCCGAGAACTTTCCACTCGATCGGTCGGCCTTTCTGTATGCTCAGGTGTTTCGCAAACTGTCCCGCGAGAGCTCGTTCGTGGTTGCGTGCACCGAGGCCGGCGACCGTCGATTCGCCAATTACATAGAGCTTCGCCGCATTGTCACCGTCGCCGTGTCTTCCTTGCCTGTCGCCCGCCGCGTCGGGCAAGACACCGACCTTCCAACGTGTGATCTGTCCCTGAATGTATAGGAACGGCGATATCGGGGCGATCGCCGCCGCACCGAGTAGATATTTCCGCTGGAGGCGGCGTAAATTGTTGTCGTTATTGTTCGTTACCACCGTTATGTTAGAATTTAAAGACTCCGATGTTTTTGTCAAATCTGCACCGATATTTCCTGCTTCTCATTCTGATAGCTCCGATATCTCAGGCCTGCAGCGGCACTGCGTCTAATATTAATACCGATAAACCGAATATCGGTGAACTTAAGAGCGAATTTCCATTCTCGATCAAGGAACCCGAATCATATCAGGGTGATTTCTTTGTGACGATAGGCTCGACGGAGGAACATTTCTTTCGGGCACGGAAGGGCGAACGGTCGCGGATCGACTTTTTCAAAAACGGCGTGATCTCGGTGACGCAGATAATAGCCGAGAAAACATATATGATCGATCCGACGCGAAAGATCTATACCGAAGACGCACTTGTCGCCGAGGCCCTTAATGCCGTGCCCGTATTTGACTCGACGAACGGCTTTTTTGCCGGCAAGGAATTTACAGCGTTCGAAGAGATCGGCCGCGAAGGCAGCATTGCAAAATACCGCGTCAAGAATGCTGATCCGGCAAAAGGCGAGATGATCGTTTCGGTCGATATCGTGAGCGGCCTGATGATCAGGCAGGAATTCCTGGCACCAAATGGCGAAAATAGCGAAAAGGCTGCGAACGTGATCTTCGAGATCCGGAATTTGTCGCTTGAAGTGGACGACAGTGTTTTTCAGCTCCCGTCCGGTTTTCGAAAAGTGACCAAAGAGGAGTTTCGAAATCCAAAATCCAAGGCTGCCAAGTAAATTTGGCGCCACCCGAAATTCCGTTCACAGACCGGCATGTTAAAATCGATCAAACAGATGAACTTACTAAAACCAGCGAAATATCTCATTGTCATTGCGATCTCGATGTTCGTCATTCAGGGCTGCAAAACGGTCTCTACCGGCGAGATGTCAAACACTCAACTCCTCGAAGCATCAAAGACCGAACCGCCATATTCGAACAAGGAGCCTGAGAAATATCAGTTCGAGATTTGGCAAACTTCGCCGACAGGTACGGAGAAATTCTTCGCCGTCCGCAGCGGCACCAAATGGCGAATAGATTCGGCATACGGCAAAGCAGATCAGGTGACTACCCTGCATATCGACAAAGATTACGTGATCGCGTTCGCCGATAAGACATATGCCGCTTATGGCTCGGGCCACGGTTTTGACGAACGCGAACGCATGATCGACGAGATATCCCGCGGCATGTTCAACAACCAGACGAAGGGTATTTTCGAAAAGCAATCGAGTGAGAACGGCATCACCAAATATAAGGTCATCTCTGACATCGACAAGGGAAAAGAGGCGATCATCAGCTTCGACGACAAGGCCGGTTTTCCTGTAAAAAAGGAGATCTACAAACTCGATGGCGGAAATCGAACACTCGAGATGACGGTCACGCTAAACGACATCAAGACCGATGTTGACGAAAAGCTGCTCGCAATTCCCGCCGGCTTCAGGCAAGTCGAGATCGAGGCGATGAAAAAGACTCTGAGCGGAGCAAAATAACCTGTTCGATGACTGAAAAAGAAGAAAGACAAGGTATCACCGATGAGCAGCGTGCCTATGCAGCAAATGCTCTGCACAGCCTGCCGTTCTCAAAGCTGATCGGAATGCAGCTGGTCGAGCTCGAGATCGACAAGGCCGTCATCAGCATCGAAATGCGCGACGACCTTCGGCAGCCGAGCGGCGTTTTGCATGGCGGTGTAACTGCCACTTTGATCGACACGGCGATGGCGTTTGCGGTGCGGACGCGTTTACCTGCGGACGAAGCGACCGCGACGATCGATCTTACGATCCACTATCTGCGGCCGCATCTGTCAGGAACATTCACATGTACGGCAAAAGTCGTGCGTGCAGGAAGGCGCATCTTCACCGTCTCTGCCGACGTAGTAAACGAACAAGGCAAGCACATCGCAACGGGACTTTCGACTTATACTAGAGTCTAGCCACCGATCACACGGATACGAAGGATACAACGCAATATTCAATTCTGATCCGTTTTATCTGTGATTTCTGTGGCCAAATTTAATGGAACAGTTACGCAAATTTGCCGTTTATTTCAGTCCATACAAGTGGCTGATACTCCTCGGCATCTTCTTTATCCTATGCTCGATGGCGTTTGGGCTGTTTGTTCCGTATATGGTCGGGCAGGCGGTCGACGATCTCGGCGAGGGCATCACACGCGACAAGATAATCTATTATCCGCTCGTCATTCTTGGCATCAACCTAATGAGCGGCGTCTTTCTGTTCTTGCAGCGGCGTTTGCTGATCAATACTTCGCGTCACATCGAGTTTGATATGCGGCGCGATTTCTACGCGTCGCTGGTCGATCAGCCGCTCCAGTATTTTCAGGACAATCGCGTCGGCGACCTGATGGCCCGTGCAACCAACGACCTAGCCGCGATTCGCCAGATCGTTGGGCCGATGATCTTGTACAGCTTTCAGGCAATATTTGCACTCTGCATTTCGCTGCCGATAATGCTCAATATCTCGGTCAAGCTCACGCTGCTGCTGCTCATACCGATGCCGCTTGTGAGCCTGACTGTCAAATATCTCGGAGCTCAGATACATACGCGATTCGAAAGGATCCAAGGCTTTTTCAGCGATATTACGGCGCGGACGCAGGAAAATCTGACGGGCGTTCGCGTTATTCGTGCATATGCCCGCGAAGAATCGGAGATCGAACAATTCCAGGAACTAAACCGCGAATATGCGAGTCAGAATCTCAAACTCGTAAAATATGCCGCCGCGATGCGTCCGCTGCTCTTCTTTTTCATCGGACTTGGTTTTGTCATTATCGTCGCGATCGGTGTTCCGATGGCAGTTCGCGGCGAAATATCGGCCGGCGATTTCACGGCTTTTATGCTCTATCTGCAGCGGATGATCTGGTATCTCATCGCGCTCGGCTACGTCATAAACCTCTATCAGCGAGGCACAGCGTCACTCAAACGCTTTAACGCGATCCTTGAGGCTGAACCCGCGATCCGTGATGCTGACAACATACACGAACAGCCATCGATAAAAGGCGAAATCGAATTTCGCGATCTAAATTTCGCATACAACGGCAAGCCGGTCCTTCAAAACATCGATCTCAAGATCGACCAAGGCAAAACAGTGGCCCTCGTCGGCAAGACCGGCAGCGGTAAATCGACCCTAGTGAGCCTCATCCCGCGTCTGCTCGATGCTCCCGAAGGCAGCGTTCTCGTGGACGGCCAACCGGTCCGCGAATATCCGCTCGCCCAATTGAGAAAGGCAATTGGCTTTGTCCCGCAGGAGACGTTCTTGTTCAGCGACACCTTGGCGGCGAACATCGCGTTCGGCGTGTCAGAACCACCTGCGGTAGCGGGTGGTTCTGACATGACCGTAGAGAAGGCCGCCGTTATCGCGGGGCTTGCCGATGATATCAACGGTTTCCCCGGCGGTTACGAACAGCTAGTCGGCGAACGCGGTATCACTCTCTCTGGCGGCCAAAAACAGCGAACCGCCATCGCCCGTGCGGTCATGCGCGACCCGCGAATACTGATCCTCGACGACTCGCTCTCGGCGGTCGACACCTACACCGAGGAAACGATCCTAAAAAATCTCCGCGGCGTACGCTCGGGCCGAACAACGATCATTGTCTCGCACCGCGTTTCGACGATTCGTGACGCGGACCTCATCTGTGTCCTCGCAGACGGTAAGATAATCGAACGCGGTACGCACGACGAACTCTTAAAACTCGACGGTGAATACGCCGACCTCTACGAACGCCAACTTCTCGAAGAAGAACTCGACGCGACCGCATAAAACATCAAAACATAAAAGTTTTGTAAAAAGAACTTTTTTCGATATGATATTCGCGGAGGTCAAGATGGATACGAAAACACTAGTCAATCGCAAAACCCGCCGCACGACGCTCACCCTCGAAGCAGATGTTGCCGATTACCTGGAGGAAAAATTGGCAAGCAATCGAGGCCTGAAAGAAAAAAATCTGGTCAACGATCTCATCCGCAAAGGAATACGATTCGACTCGGAGCTAAAACTCCCACCGTTTGAGATCAAACCATTTAAGACAAAACTCGCAAAAGGTGTAACAACGGCTGACATTGAGCGTATTTTGGACGAGATCTAAAGGCTCACGATGCTCTACTTACTCGATAGCAACATTCTGCTCTATTCCAAGATCGAGGATGCACCACAACATCGTGCAGCCTCGGGTTGGCTGACGGCAACACTCGGCGATCCGAACAACAGTCTGTTGCTTTGCGAGACATCGATCTTAGCGTTTCTGCGTATCGGCACTAATAAACGGCTCTTCAATCCGCCATTGCCGCTCAACGAAGCCCGGGTTTTTCTCAAGTCGCTATTGAGTCGTCCAAACGTTCAAATATTCCAACCGGAGTATAAGATCTATCTCGAATTGTTTGATCAAATGGACAAACATGGTCTATCCGGGGAAATAACCATGGACGCACATTTGGCTACGATCGCGATGCGGACCGGAGCCACTTTGGTCACGCGCGATGGAGATTTCGACCGGTTCCCATATTTGAAACTACTTAATCCCATTAACGACTAACAGCCCAATTGGAAATTGAATATCTCTATGCAAAATGACAAGGTCAATCCCGAAGCAGCATTCAAGACAATGATGTCCATCTGGGCAGCACTTGTGACGTCGCAGGTGTTTTTTCCGTTAATTGTGTTTTTCGCAAAGCCTGAGCTTTTTCGGTTCGATCTGAGCAAACCGCTGTTTGGTGATTTTGTGGTCGAGATCGGTTTTCTGGGCTTTATTTCGCTTGTAAACCTGATCGTCTCGTTTACCCTTCGCAAAAGATTCACCGATCAGTCCGTAAGTACGAGCCGAATTGCACTCGTTCAAACAGCTATGATAATTGGGTGTGCGATGTGCGAAATCGTTTCGCTATTCGGTGTTCTGGTTGCATTTGCCTTTGAATTTCAGTTCTTTTTCGTGTTTTCGGCGCTCGGAATTATTGGTACATTGCTTCATTTTCCACGCCGCAGCGACATTCACGCGGCGAGTTTTAAGAGATAATCAGCAAAGTTTTTTCTTCCCCGAACCAACCTTTCCACACACTCGTGTATCCAACCCGCAAAGAGACGCTGTTCTTTCCCCGAATTAAAAAACTGTAGATCGTAAGAGGAGTATTTTATGCGCAAAGTAGTATTTTTGCTGTGGATAGTCGTGTGTTCTGTCGCCGCATTTGGCCAGCAGACGAGTGAAGGTTCGCTTTATGCGACCGGAAAAAATGGAACCGAACTGGGGTCGTGTCCACTAAAGAGCACCGCGGTCCGTGCCGATATCAGCGGATTTGTGACGCGTGTTTCGGTCCGGCAGGAGTTTGAAAATAGCTTCGCCGAGCCGATCGAGGCCGTGTATGTTTTTCCGCTTTCGCAAAACGGAGCGGTCGATACAATGACGATGACCGTCGGCGAGCGGATCATCCGCGGCAAAATAATGCGCCGCGAAGAGGCCCGGCAAACGTACGAAACGGCAAAGGCTGCCGGTCAAACGGCTGCGTTGCTTGACCAGGAAAGAACAAATATCTTCACGCAATCCGTCGCGAACATTATGCCCGGCGAACGTGTGATCGTCGAGATCTCGTACGTTGAAACGCTCAAGTACGAAGACGGCGCCTACGAATTTGTCTTCCCGATGACGGTCGCACCGCGTTATATTCCAAACGGTGTTAAGGACGCGAGCAAGATCTCGCCTCCGATAACCACCAGAAACGCCGGCGAGATCACGGTCGAGGTAAACCTCAACGCTGGTGTGCCGGTCGAGGAGATCCGTTCGAGTTCGCACGACATCGAACAGATCAATTTCTCGCCAAACACGGCAAAGATCACGCTCAAAAACGAAAAGACGATCCCAAACAAAGATTTCATCCTGCGTTACGACGTCACAGGAAAACGTATCGAAGACGCGATCCTGACGCATCGAGACGGACGCGGCGGATTTTTCACGCTGATCCTACAGCCGCCTGACAAGGTCGCGACCGAAGACCGAACGCCAAAAGAGATCGTCTTTGTGCTCGACACGTCGGGCTCGATGAGCGGGTTTCCAATCGAAAAAGCAAAAGAAGCGATGAAGCTCTCGCTCGACGGCCTCTATCCCGAAGATACATTTAACATCATCACATTTGCGGGCGACACCGAGATATTATTTCCCGCTCCGGTGCCGGCGACACGGGCCAATCTCGATGCCGCGCAGAATTTTCTGGCCGGACGCCGCGGCGGCGGCGGGACCGAGATGATGAAAGCGATAAAGGCTTCGCTTGACCCGACCGATTCGCAGGAGCATCTCCGCATCGTCTGCTTTATGACCGACGGCCTCGTCGGCAACGAAGACCAGATCGTCGCCGAGGTCAAGAGCCATCCGCGTGCGCGCGTTTTCAGCTTTGGCATCGGAAGCTCGGTCAATCGGGCACTGCTCGACAAGATCGCTCAGGAAGGAAAAGGCGAAGCTACATACGTCGGGCTGCAGGACGACGGCTCAAAGGCCGCCGCCAAATTCTACGAACGCGTTCGCACGCCGCTGCTCACCGACCTTTCGATCGACTGGGCCGGAATGCCGGTTGCAGATGTCTATCCCGGCAAACTTACCGACCTGTTCTCGGCGAAGCCCGTGATCCTTCACGGACGTTATACCAAAGCAATGAGTGGCACGATCAAGCTAAAAGGCACGCTCGCGGGTGCTCCGTACGAACGCTCGATCAACCTCGTCCTGCCCGAGACCGAAACGGCAAACGATTCGCTCGCCACGCTCTGGGCCCGCACACGCGTCGACGAACTTTCGACGACACGCCTGATGGCCGTCAATGAAAAGACCGGTCTCGAGATCGATTCCACGATCACCAACCTCGGCCTCGAATTCGGCCTGATGACAAAATTCACGTCGTTCGTCGCCGTAGAGGACAAGGTCTCGAATGCTAACGGCAGCCCTGCAAAAGTAGTGGTTCCCGCTCAATTGCCGAGCGGTATGAAGCCCGGCGGCTTTGAAGCCGAGTACGGCGGAGCTACGGGCGGGATCGTGACGCAAAGATCGATCGGTGGTGGCGGCGGAGGAGGCGGAAACGCACGCAAGGCCATTGCTTACGGTATTTCGCCGGGTGTCCTTAACGCCACTACGACTACGACATCGACGACCGTGACAACCGGAAAGGCCCGCAAGACGAAAACCAAGAGTAGCGGCGGCTCAGGCAGTGGAGTCGGCTATGGCAGCGGCGGTGGCTCAGGTTCCGGCGGCGGCATGGGCAATGGAAATGCAAGCGGTGTCGCAGCTGCTGTAGTCAACGTTTCGTCAGACGGAACATCAACCGTTGATACAACCCAGACCAAAGTCTCGACCACGATCACCGCCAAGACCGTTCAGGAACTGCCAAAGGGTACGACCTTCGCGAGCCTGCTCAAGATTTCGCCGAACGTAGTTCCGCAGTCTGTGGGCGGCGGATTCCAGATCGACGGTACGAGCGGAAGCGAAAATGTGTTCGTCATCGACGGGCAGGAAGTCACCAACTTCCGCAATGGTACCGTAAATACGGGCGGAAGCTCGGCGATTACCGGACGGACAGTTGCGATCGCAGAGCCGTTCTATCCCGAAGAGGCACGTCTGAAAAAGGCACTCGGCGAGGTCGTCGTAGAGATCACCACGGATCGCGAAGGCACTATCCTAACGGCCCGTGCTGTCTCGGGCGACGAGACGCTGCGATTTGCGTGCGAATCTGCGGCGATCTTGTCGAAATTCGCACCGACATTTGTCGGGGGTGAACGTGTTCGCGTGAGCGGCGAGATCGCCTACGATTTCAGGGCCGCCGATAGCGTGACGGTGACCTTGCAAAAGATGAAAGCACAACCGCCGACCGAGGCCGACCGACGTGCGTCTGCGATGGCCCAAAAGATGCACCTTTGGGTCTATGACCTCGCGATGCGTATCGAAAACGCGAAGAGCGAACCGACGGCGAACGAGGCAAGATTTGTTGTCGACGGCAAGGCCGAGATACGTATCGACCTCGCAGCCGCGTCTCCGGCGGTCATCCAAAAACTAACGACCGTCGGTTTCGAGATCTTATCTGAGAAAGGCAATACCGTTTCCGGCCGGATCCCGATCAAAAAACTCGCATCACTCGCAGCGATCACGGAGGTAAAATTGATCTCACCAAAGATCTAATTACTTGCCGATAAAGAAAGCCGCCCCAACTCACCGGGGCGGCTTTTCTGATCAAAATTTCGGTTAGAAGCTTTATTTGCAAACCTCAGTCGAGTTCTTGAACGAGACCGAGTCTATGATCCGTTGTCCGGCGGCCTGAGCGTCGGGGTTGTCTTTCGGGATCAGCGTGAATACGGCCCAGACTCGTGCGGGGGCGTCCTTTTTGTAAACACAACAGCCTCGAACGTCGAAGGACTTCCCGTTCTTTGTAAACGACCCGTTGTATTTGGCATTTGAATCCGACTTTACATCAAGAGTGTAGGTCAGGTCGGGCAGCTGTTTTTTCATGGCCGCCATGCTCGTGTCGGCAAGCTCTTTTAAGGTGAATTTCCGTTTGCCGGTCGGTACCATTTCGGTATATGACGAAGCAAAATCTTTATCGTCATACGAATAGATATGCATCGCCGAAAAGACCTGTTTGTAGCTCGGCGGCAGCGGCGGCGTTTTGTCAGCAGGTGCTCCGGGCAGATCTACCTTGATATCGGTCTCCTTCAGCTCGTTGCTGCTCCAATCTTTCCCGGCGAGCGAAAATGATCGTGAGATATCACCGGTAGGCCTTGGTTCGTCATTGCTCGAATTTGAACCGCTGTTGGCGAGCTGCGAAAGTTTCGAACAGCCCAATACTGCGAGCAATCCGACTATCAGTAAAGGTAAAACCGCCTTGTTTCTTTCCATAGGTCCTCCAAAAAAAGATATGGAAATGTAGCACTAACATCAGCATTTCGCAAAAGATTTTTTGCGTGAAGAATATATTCGGCGGCATAAAAAGGGGCCGCCCCGATATTTTGGGGCGGCCATTTATTATTATATTAAATTATTTTGTTAAGTTATTGTGCTGAAAAGATTTGAACGGTTCGTCGGCCAAATTTTCTTGCTTCTCCGCATCCGGGAACCCAGATGTCGATCTTTTTACCTTTGATGGCACCACCTGTGTCGGACACGAGATATGTCCCGCTCCAGGCACCTGCACTGACATAGACACGCGAACCGAGCTTTAATACTCTCGGATCGGCTGCGATCAAACCGCGTCGGACGGGATGTCCCATTGCCGTGCGGCCCGAAAAGCAATACGCAGTTGCGGAGAATGCTCCGCGGCTGGCTCCGGCACCGGTCGATTTTGTTAAGACCGTCTTTTTGACGAGCTTCTTTTCGTCCGTCTGCTGTGCTGTTTCTACAATAGTCTCAGAAATAGTATTTTCAATTTTAGCCTGCGAATCATTCGCTATAGCGAGAGTGGAACTTGCCGGGACCTGTGCGTACATAAATACGACGAACAGTGTCAGCATTGACAAGATCGCGCCTCCTCTAACGAGATTTTTCATTCTTAATTCTCCAGTTGATCGTACCCCGTCTAAACGCAAAAATAGTGTCTGAGATTTGGGTCATCAGCCACTATTCGCACGCAACGAAGACTGTTTCGGCGGACTTATTTCCGCCTGTTCTCGTGCCCCGTAATGATCTACAGCGCCGAAACATATTAGGATGCTAGCACTTTTGTCCGATCATGTCCAACCGGCCAAAGACCCCAAGCCCTTATTCTATATGCAATTGCTGAATTACAAGGCGCTTAAGCGTGTCAATTTTTTTCGATTTTGGTAGACTTTAGAGACGAAATTGGCGTATATTTCGAGACGGTTCAGGTTAATTTCACGGCGATCTATTAAATGGAAAAAAGTATGGATGAAAGACGCGGCGGAGCACGGCATATGATCTCATTTCCGATCCGTTTGCGATGGAAGGATGAGAGCGGGAAAGAGGTCGTCCAAGAGGGATTGACCGAAAATGTCGGCCCGCAAGGCACGCTTGTTTATCTGCCCCGAAACTTACCTCTAGTCGGCGGAAAGGTCCAGTTGACGGTCACGGAGAATCCTGATGACGAAGTAACTGTTGTGGCGTCGGTGATCAGGCTTGAACGCAATGCCTCGCATCCGCAGGCCGCATTGCAGTTGATCGACGGAATGAGGCTCTGGAAAAAGAAGGTCTGGGAATACGCCGGCGGGATCCTTGCTGACCAGGAACCCGAACCGCTTGATGAATGGTAAGAGATCAGATAAGAGAATGGAGACAAGAGACGGGAGAAGCGTCTTTCTCCAGTCTCCTGTCTCCCATCTCATGTCTCACATAATATAAAAAACGCATGAAGATTCTAGTCCTCGGCGCCGGACGTATGGGACACGGCGCCGTTTTTGATCTTATTCACAATTCGCCGGATGTAGATGCCGTCACGGTCGCGGACTTTCATCTCGAAAAGGCCGAGGCGGTCGCGGTTTCGGTTGACGGAAATGTAACGGCCAGGCAGATCGACGCTTCGAACTATGACGAGATCGTCGAGCTGTTTCGCGGCCACGATTCCGTGATCTCGTGCGTCAATTACTGGTACAATGTCGCACTTTCGAAAGCCGCGATAGAAACCAGAGCGAATTTCTGCGATCTCGGCGGTAACAATTATATTGTCGATGAGCAGCTCGCCCTCGACGCCGACGCGAAAGCCGCCGGTATCAACATCATCCCGGATTGCGGCCTCGCCCCCGGCATGGTGTCGGTCCTCGCGATGCATGGTGCAGCCAGATTTGACACTCTCGACGAGATCCACATCCGCGTCGGCGGCCTGCCCCAAGACCCGCAGCCGCCGCTCAATTATCAGTTGGTCTTCTCAGTCGAAGGCCTTATTAATGAGTATCTTGAGGTTGCCCGCGTCATCCGCGATGGCAAGATCACCGAGGTCGATTCGATGACCGAGATCGAGAGTTTGTCGTTCGACGGCTTTCCGCCGCTCGAAGCCTTCCAGACCAGCGGCGGCACGTCCACACTGCCTGATTCGTTCCTCGGAAACATCAAAGAACTCGATTACAAGACCATCCGCTACGCCGGCCACTGCGAAAAATTCAAAACAATGATGGACCTCGGACTCTGCTCAAGCGACGAGATCGTTGTCGATTTTCAAAAGGTAAAACCGCGCAAGGTCTTTGGCGAACTCCTCCAAAAACACCTCCCGGCCGACGGCCCTGATTA
>CAZVDM010000018.1:9606-33260 GCA_964625555.1 uncultured Chloracidobacterium sp. | reverse complement strand
ACTTGAAACCATCAACAGATATTTATTCTTGTTCATAGCGTCAATGGCCTCCCCAATCTGACGGCGACCAGAAGAAATCCCAGTTCGGCCCGCGGAAATACGTGCCGATCACAGTCAGCACGATGAAACCGCATAGAAAGCACGTAAACAGAGCCAGTGCACCGGCGCGAGTAGAGTTGTATTTGCGAACGGCCCATATCGAATACGCCGCGTAGATCGCCGTCAGTACCGTCCCGGGATTGATAAATGTGATAAGCAACTGCGGGATATTGGGAAACCACTCGCGCAGCCAGCCGAAATGTATGGCAAACGTCTCAACCGCGATCGAGGCGGCAAAGCCGACAACGACCGACCACTTGACCAGTTTCCACCCGCCCGGACCGCCGAACCATTCGCCCGTGCCTTCCTTTTCGCGGTCAAGGAATGGTATTAGGCCGAGGCCGATAACGCACAACATCGGAATACCTATTCCGCCCATAAATGCAGAAAACGAAACGATTTCCTGCAGCCCGAGGAAATACCAGGGTGCCTTTGCCGGATTCTCGGGAACCATCGGATTCGCTAGTTCCTTAAGCGGAGCGTCGGAAACAAATGCCAACGCGACGCAGATCAGCGTAGTCAGCATAAGCACGCCGAGTTCGGCATAGAACAGATGCGGCATCGACGGGACCGTGTGCTCGGGCCCGCTGCCGACCGCGGGCGTTTTGCCTTTTACTACGGCGGCGAGATGGTATGTTTTTGTCGGGACGTCGGTGAAGACAGGATAGAATTCCTTTGCTTCCTCGGCCACCAGTTCGTCAGCATTCGCTGGTTTCGCGAGCCCGCCATCCTTTCGTATCCGCCAGAAATGAACTGCCATCAACATCACAAGAGCCAGAGGCAAGATCATCACATGAAGCAGATAAAACCTGATCAGAGCCTCTTCGCCGACCTTATCCGAACCAAGCAGGATCTCACGCTGCAATCCGCCAATGTCAAAATATTGCGTTATGTTCAGAGCATCTGTTATCTCACGCGGCGACTGAGCGATGTTGGCTCCGATCGTGATCGCCCAATATGCGAGTTGGTCCCAGGGAAGTAAGTAACCGGTGAACGACAGTCCCAACGTCGTGACTAACAGGCCCCAGCCTATGAACCAATTAAACTCTCGAGGTTTTCGATACGAGGCTGTATAGAATGCCCTCGCCATGTGGATGATCACGGCGATCACCATCACGTTCGCCGCCCAGCGGTGGATGTTCCGCATAAAGCGGCCGGTCGGTACGATAAAATGAATGTCCTTGATCGATTGATAAGCGACGTCCGGATACGGTTTGTAGTAGAACATCAGCAGGATGCCGGTGATCAGCGTTATTAGAAACGCTGCGGTCGTCATAATGCCGAGGCCCATCGTGGTGCTCCAACGCAGGCTCCAGAGATGCGTACGGACCGAGTGAAGGTGAAGAAAGACATTGCCAAAGATGAATGACGAACGCGTTCGATCGGTTTTCGGCGGTCCGCCGCGAAACATCGCCCGATAGACGTGATTGGGGATCGCCCGCAGGTTGATCCAGAATTCGTGCAATGCTGAGTAGCTTTCGGCTTTCATGATCTACACCTTTGTTCCGGTCTTTACAGTCGCTTCTTCATCGATGGTCAGCACGCCTCCGTTTTTCGAGACTTTGAGCCATGGCAGCGGTTTCGGTGCCGGACCCTTTCTTACTGTTCCGTCTTTCTGAAACCCAGAGCCGTGGCACGGACAGTCAAATCCGGCGGCGCTTGTCTTGACGATGCAGCCCAAATGCGTGCAGACGGTCGAGATCGCAAATACGCCTTCGGCATCGCGAAAGACGGCGACATTGCGGCCCGGAGGAATGAACGCCTCACCCTCGGGGAGCGTGTCGGGAAGCGAAACGTTGAATTTCTTGGCCGGCGAAGCCGACACGGCCGCCTTGGGCAGTTTCAACATTCCAAAGATCGAAAGGGCAAACGCCGCCGCCATCGAACCGAGTGCCGCGAGCCCCAGAAAATCGCGGCGCGGCATCGGTTCCGGGTCAAAACGTGACTTTTTTTCACTTGGATGTGTCGTCATACGGAACTCCAATTTGTTGAAAATGTGACTCTTTCCATCGAGATCGCATCGACCGGGCAGCGGATCGCGCACAACGCACAGCGAATGCAACGGTCCTCGTCCTTGAGGATCGCTGAGTTCTCACTCAGGTCGACGTCCTTGCCGATCGACGAATCGATCATTTGTCCAATGTCGGTATCAAACGCGAGATTGTCGAGTGAGATCAGCTTCAAACATTCGGTCGGGCAAACGTCCGCGCAGCCGCCGCAGAGAACGCACCGGCTGCCGTCGAATACCGGCGTCACGCCGCAATCGAGGCAGCGTGAAGCTTCTCGCATGGCTTCCTCACGGCTGTAACCGATCTCGACTACGTTTTCTGGATGTTCCAGGCGCTCGGACGGTTCGATCGTCGGAACCTCAACGCGGCGGATCGACTCGTAGCCGCGTTCCCGTCGATATCGATCAAGCACAACGTGTGTTTTTACTAATTCGTGTTCGATCGTTTTGCCGGTCAGATATTGATAAACGGAACGCGCCGCTGCCTTGCCAGAGGCGACGGCGTCGATCAGCAGACGCGTTCCGTGGGCGAGATCACCGGCGACGAAGACGCCTTTTGCGGTTGTTTGCAGCGTTGCGGGGTCAACCTTTAGCCAATCGCCTCGCATTCTTTCGACGTCCTGCCCACCGTCTTCCAAAAATGAAAGGGCAGGGGCCTGCCCGACAGCAAGAAGCACAGTGTCGCAGGGAATTACCCATTTTTCCTCATCATCGTATAGCGGCGAGAATTTCCGCTCTTCGTCATAAACACGCAGGCATTTACGAAATGCGACGCCGGTCACGTTGCCTTTTTCATCGCGGACAACCTCAGTCGGGCCCCAGCCGTTGCTGCGTCTGATGCCTTCTTCGTCGCCCTCGACTATTTCGATAGTGTCTGCGGGCATTTCTTCGGGGCCCTCGAGCGAGACGAGATGCACATTTGCGGTGTCCGACAGCCTCGCGGCCGTGCGAGCAGTATCAAATGCGATCTGGCGGACAACCGAACGGGCCACATCGTACGCGACATTTCCTCCGCCGATGACAACTATCTCTCGGCCCATTTCGAGCACTTTACCAAGAGAAACGGAGCGAAGCAGGTCGACCCCGCCGATCACGCCGGGGCCCGCTTCGCCGGTCAAACCGAGGCCGCGCGACGATTTTGCACCAACGGCGATGATCACTGCGGAATGATCGTCGCGAAGCTCAGAAAATTTGATATCTTCGCCTACCTTTACGCCGCAGCGGATCTCGACACCAAGTGCCTCGATGACGGCAACTTCCTTTTCGATCAGATCGCGGGGCAATCGATATGCCGGCACGCCGACCGCAAGCATTCCGGCTGCGACCGGTTCGATCTCGAAAACGACCGGCTTAAATCCCAAAAGAGCGAGATCATGTGCGGCGGACAGTCCTGCCGGACCGGCTCCGATGATCGCGATCTTTTCGCCGCTGCCCGGTTCGACAGAACGGTTTGTTCCCGCACGAAGCAGTGCTGCGATCTCCTCGGCGTCGGCCGCTACCGGCGGCATGAAAGATCTTACCGATTCCAAAACCTCGCTGACCGGCCGTGCTTCGGGGCCGAACTGATCGCACGCGAATCGCTTGAGCGCTCGAATGGCGATCGCACGATCCTGGCCGACGAACATTCCGTCGTCATTTACTTTTGGGATCTTGCCGCGGCGGCAGGCGATCTCGCACGGGGCACCGCAAATGCGCCCGCAGATCGAGGCAAAGGGATTGGGCCCGCGGGCTATGAGATATGCCTCCTCGAACCGGCCGTCGGCGATTGCGCGTACATATCCGCGGGCGTCCGTGTGGACCGGACATGCCACTTGGCAGGAGATCAGGTTTTGGTGGTAGTTCGCGTCCGGAACGTGAACTTTCAGCGGTACCATACTATTTGCCGTCACGCGAGATAATTACTCACCTGATATCGTACCGCCGGCAAGATAGAGCGAAATATGACTTAGATCATAGATTCGGGAATTGTTTGGGGAAATTCGTAACGGTCTGAGTATCGCCCGATCGCTAGGTTACCTGCCGATCCCGATCAAGCTATAAGTGCAGCATAAGGAATAAATTGCCTAGGTCCTGGAATTTTCTGATAGGCGGGAGATGTCTTGAGAATTTAACGGATCGTTAAAGAAGCCGTAAAGGCTTCGGGATAATCTTGATCAATATGATGGCAATACAACAAGTTCGATCTTTGGCATCGGCGGCTCAATTTCATAAATTCGCCAATCAAAAGGCCGATGGGAATGTAGATCTGCAAATCGAGAAGTACGAAGCCAGACTTGCTCGAAACTCCAGCGAAATTGCGTCCGCATTGCGGCTCCGTCACGCAGTCTTTAACATCGAGCTCGGTGGTCGATCTGATCCTTCTGACCACTCAGCTCTGGAATTTGACGCGTTCGATTTCAAATGCCGTCATCTGATCATCGTTGACCGCGAGACCGGGGCGACCGTCGGAACATACCGGCTTAATACGCTTGAAACTGCCGGCTCGCACGACGGATTTTATTCGGCAAACGAATTTACGATCGAAGATCTTCCTGATGACCTATTGCGCAGCGGAATCGAGATTGGCCGTGCATGTATCGCTGTGGAACACCGCAACACAAAGGTCCTTTTTCTGCTCTGGAAAGCATTACTCGCGTATCTGAACGACTCAAGAAAGCGCTATTTTTTTGGGTGCTGCTCGATCTTTACAAAAGACATCGAGACTGGGCAAAAGGCCTATGGCCAGTTGATCCGCGAAGGGCACTGCCATAAACGATTGCACGTCGTGCCAAAACACGACGCGCTTTCCGCGGTTGACGCACCCAATGGGGAAACCGTCGAGCTTCCGCCGCTATTCAATATGTATCTCAGGTTAGGAGCGAAGGTTTGCGGGCCGCCGATGGTCGATCGGGACTTCGGAACCATCGATTTCTTTGTCGTGTTCGACGTCCGGTCAATGAGCGAGAAATATCGCCGATTGTTTGCGCGATAGATCAATTCAAACAAAAACTCTTTCTTTCAGATCCCATGTAAAACTGTTGTCGAAGGTCAGCACGGTCGAGCAACGCGTGCCGTAGCCGGGTGTTTTGATAAAGATAGCGGATATTGCTTTTTCGATCGCATAGGACACGCCGGTGGAAGGCAGATCGGAATCTTCGGCAAGTTCCTCGTCGGCCAGGATCTGGAAGCAGCTTTCGACCGAGACCGTTTCGCCTTCTAATAAGCCGGCTAATCGTGACTTGCCCTTAGAGACCTTTGTCCACGGAGTGTCGAGCAAATGATTGCTCAGACCGTAAACTCCCGGCGTGAGCGTCACGACATCACCGCCTCGATTGGAGAAATAGCAGATCTCCCGAACATCCGATGAGATCTCTCCAACGAGCAGGTTAAAGCCGGAAAATTCGCCCGCGTTAGAACGCACTGATGCCAAATATTCGGCAGCGGTCTGGTGTGACCTGAGGAAATTACTTACAAGTTCGCCTCGCGAACGTGTTCCCAATGGTGCCGCCGGATCGCGGTAATTAGTTACGGCCGCGAATCGCCCTGTTCGCGACACGCCCAGCCAGGTTCCGCCGCCGACCAGATCGCGACCGGCGAAAATATCGGGCTCGTCTTCCCAATAATGTGCTGCCAGCGAAGGACGATCGTAAAATTCGTCACGATTTGCGAGCAAAATCAGCGGATGTTCGGGATGCGTTTCGAACGCAAGGTAAATTACGCACATTTAGGTTGCCCGGCATCTCGAGTTTGATCGCAATGATGCGGGACGTCTTTTTTTGGGCGGGTTCCAAGGGTCATTCTCACTAGATCTAAAATGCTTGTTCTCCTTGCACCGAGTTTAATATTTTCGGTGCCGATCTCAAACGCGATACTCCATTGGCGAAACAAGATACGATAGGCATCGATCAGCGAATAGCGAGGATCGTAAATATTGGTCGATTCGCTTGTTACGCCGTTCAGCTCAATGATCTTAAAATTTCGACCGTTTCGAACGTCATTCAGATCCTCCGAACGAATATCGAATCGGCCGAAATAGAAGCCGTCTACTCCGCGGCAGATCTCGTCGATCCGGCGTTCGAATTCGCCGGTCCTTAAATCGCCGCCATCGAGAAATACGGCACCGCGAGAATGCGTGCCGATATCTATGAGTGAAAGCTCTTCGCCGAGGGCAGGGATGAGGTCGAGCTTTTCGTAATTGGCGTCGAAGTACTTTCTTGCCAAGCAAACGGCGCGTTGGTCGTCCAATATCAAGTCCTCAACGGTTGCACGGCCGTCGCCGGTTACGGTCGGGAACTGCTTTTCCGTAATCGAAAAGATCTGTCCGTGTTCGGCAGTCGGATAGCGGCAGTAAAACACGCTGATCTCAGGGCCGGACGCAAATTCCTGGAGTATTATATCGTTCTCCGCCGAGATGATCGCCGCTTCGAGTTCGCTCATTGAGTGAACGATCGATACGTCTTTGCCGCGCTCCCCGGCATCGGGCTTGACGGCAATGGGAAACCATAGTTGATGTTCGTCGATAAATCGCCAGGCGTGTTCGAGCCTTTTTGCCGTCGGCAGATCGCTGCGTATCAGTGTGTGCTCCAATATGAACGGTGCCGCCGCCGGTGATTGCCGCAGGGATCGATAGATCGCATTCTTTGATTCGCCTTTGAATCCGCCCGCCGCAATTGCCGGGTTTGCCGCCGTAAAAACAGTCAAACTGCGATGTTTTACGGCGAGCGTTAGCACATAGAGCACTACCGGGAAATAAAAGATCTGGATCGGCCAGAATTCCCATTTTACGATACGTCTTATACGCCCGATGAGCAGACGCCGGTTTCGATGTGAAGTATATTTTGCTATCAAGTGGATCGCGATCGCCGTAACAATGAGGCCAATGAATGCGTTATTCGAAAAGAAAATCGTCTGTGAGAAAGCCGCCGAACCGACAAGAATCGGTGTCCAAATAGCTGATGCAATAAGAAAGAACAGCGCGAATTTTCCAAAGCCGGTTCCCAAGGCTCCGGCCGCAATGTAAGTTGGCAGCCGCAGGCCAGTAACGAATCGGCTGAAGAAAACAGCGGCGGCCGTGTTGTTGTTCAGCCACTTCCTGGCTTTTTCCGCAGATCGGTCAGAAACAAAGCGCTTGATCAGACGGTAGCTAAGTGCCTTGTCGCCGAGCGATCTTCCGACACCAAATAGCAGGACGTCGCCGGTAAATATACCGAGAAAACATGCCGCTGCGGCAAATACAAATCCGGCCCTTCCGCTTGCGACGGCCGAGCCGGCCAGCAAGCACGCAGCATCCTCGCTGACGAACGTCCCGAAAAAGAAGAACAAGAACAAAGCGGCGGCCGGAAGTTCCGGAACACCGTTTTGCAGAAATTGTGTCAGATCGATCATTGGGTCTAAGCCTCGGCGGCTAAGAAACGGCCGAGGATCGGCAGTTCGCGGCGGTGAATGAAGAGGATCACCGAACTGAGAACAAATACGGTAACGGCCAGTGCGAAAAGCAAACCTCCGTCGTCCTTGACGACGATCCCAAGCATCGTAAGATGACTCATGATGGCGCCGGAAATGGTGCCGAGAGCTACAACTGATCCAAGCCAGGCTTTGCTCGGGATCAGCAGCAGGATGGCAGCAAAAAGTTCGACGACACCTGAACCTATGCGTCCGTACGCTTCAAGTTCCGGTCCCATAAGTGTCGAAAAGATATACTTTGATTCCTCGGCTCCGCTGAATTTGAAGAACAAGGTTTGGAATAGAATTACCGCCACGACGATGCGGCAGATCCAACTGATGATTTTCGATGTTGATGTCATATTTTTCTCCTGATGTGATCTAAGCTGCCTGCTTTTTCCAATATTCGAGAGTCGAAGGTGCAACGCCGAAAAGGCCGTTTGAATTTATGCCAAGCGCGGCAAGCTTCTCGGCGATCAGCGCGTGATGGTGGACCGTGTGGCTGTAAACAAATTCAGCCTCGCGTGCAACGCTCGACGGCAGCCATAATTTGCCATCGACCTCTGATCTGACTAGCACGTTTTTTCCCAAAATGCGGGGATTCAGATCTTTAAGTCGCCCGATCAACGTGTCAAAGCGTCCGATGGCACACTCGCGGTCGGTCTCAACGCGAACATCGCGTTCCCGGTCACTATGGTCTATCCGGCCGTTCTCAATGCCCCGCAATAAACTAGTTACAAAATCTAGGTTATGGCGAAACTGTGCCCCGACGCTTCCGCTAGTGTTTGTCTTGCGTCGATAGGTAATGTCGTCAATTGACTCGATCATCGAAGTTCCGTTTTTGAGCTCGGAAATGAGAGCACTCAACAGAGAATCGTGTGTAGCTGCGCCGGTACAATTGGTGTCCAAATCAATTTTCATAGATGTGATGCGCGAGGAGCCTTCTGTCGTTGAAATTCCGCTATAAGCTGCAAATATTCCATCGAAGATCCTGGGAATAATGCACTTGCCGGTAGGGATTTACGACACTGAATCCCGCCGGCTGATCGAGCCAACGGCGGGTGAACAATAATTTATATACGGAGAACCTATTTATGTTGAAACAGAAATTCATAGCGTACGCAGGGATGGCGGCGTTGATCATTCTTATCGGTCAGTCGAACAGCTTTGCTTTTGGCGGGAACGTCAAGAAGCAGGTCAGTTTTACGGTCCGAGTCGAAAATGTGGCAAACAAGGACGGACTGACTGCAGCCGACGGAACGAAATACCCGTTCGCACTCTCGCCGGGATTTTATGCGGCGACAGAGGGCAAATTGGACCTGTTCAAATTGGGTACTAAGGCTTCGGGGGCAATTGAGGCTCTGGCCGAAGACGGTGACCCGGACCTTTTATCGAAGCTGGCATTTTCAAAACAGGCCGTTGGCTCGTTCGGTATCGTCAACAAACCGGTCGGTGCTGATATGCCGTCGCCGATCTTACCGGGCGGCTCTTTCCAATTTTCATTCACCGCGAAGAAAGGAGTGATGTTCAATTTCATCGCTATGTTTGGCCAGTCAAATGATCTGTTTTATGCTCCGGCAAAAGCGATCGCTCTATTCGATGACAAGGGAAACCCCTTGACCGGCGATATTACAGGTATGTTCGAACTGTGGGATGCCGGCACCGAGGTGAACCAGGCTCCGGGCATCGGCGCTGATCAGGGGCCCCGGCAGAAGATGAAGAACACCGGTGCAACTGAAGAGGGTGTGGTCGGATCAGTACACGACGGCTTTATGTATCCGAATGCAAAAGATGTACTTCGCATCACGATCACCGCTAATTAACAGGGCCGGGCGGCAGATCGCCGCCCATTTCTAATAAAGGAATCAATTATGAAAGGAATTATTTATACGATCGCTCTGTTCGCGGTGTCGATCGCAATGCTTGTGGGAACGGCCGCAGCTCAGACCGTGGAGCGCCGATCGATCACGCTCGAAGGAGCCCGGACCGTCATCTCGGCAGCAAAAGAGTATGCACGCAAAAATAATGCTCCCGGCGGCGTGATCGCGGTGGTAGACGAAGGCGGAAACCTCGTCGCACTCGAGCGGCTCGACGGCACATTCTCGGCAGGAGCAAACATCTCTGTCGGCAAAGCGAAGACGGCAGTGATGTTCAAACGGCCGACGAAATTCTTCGAAGACGTGATCAAGAACGGCCGCACGGCAATGGTTGCCCTGCCCGATTTCACACCGCTGCAAGGAGGTGTGCCGATCATGATCGACGGTCAGCTCGTCGGTGGTGTCGGGGTTTCGGGGGCGATGTCGGCGATGCAGGACGAGGAACTCGCGATCGCCGGTGCCGACGCATTGAGCAATCACAAGTCGCTGCCGGTCACATTCATTGACAGCAAAGCTGTGTCTGACGCGTTTGAGAAGGGCGCAGTGCTCGAGGATGGTTTGAACGGTGAAAACTATATGGTACATGCCAGCCGTCGAGAAAAGCCGGGTATGAGCGAGGTTCACGACCTCGACACCGACATCATCTACGTACTCGATGGGACAGCTGTCTTTGTTACAGGCGGAAAGTCCGTGGATCCGAAGATGGTCGCGCCGAACGAATTTCGAGGCACCTCGGTCGAAGGCGGCGAAACGCGTGAACTCAAGAAAGGCGATGTCGTCATCGTCCCAAAGGGAACGCCGCATTGGTTCAAACAAGTTGACGGCGTTTTCAAATATTACGTTGTAAAGGTTCGGTAAGTGATCCCACTATTGGAGACAAATGATGAACAAATTAATCAACTCATTGATATTTACCATGCTTTTCGCCGTGCACTTCCTCGCCCAGGAGGTGCCGGGCGGAAAGCCTGAGGCGGTGGTTGATCTTGCGTCGCCTGACGGAGCGAAATTGGTCAACGGGCAATGGAAATACAGCGACACAAAGATCATCGAAACTGAATTCCGCTCCGCCGGCATCGACAATCAGCCGAGCGGGCCATCCGTCAAGACCTACGACTACACACCGCACGCCGGCGTCTTCGATTTCGACGATTCGGGATGGGAAAAGGTCGCGGCGGACGATCTGATGAAGCGTCGCGGTAACGGAAAACTTTCGTTCAACTGGTACCGCATCAATATAACCGTGCCCGAGACGGTAAATGGCGTATCCACGTCTGGTTCGACCGTCGTATTTCAAACAGCACTCGATGACTATGCCGAGATCTGGGTCGACGGAGAATTGTCGCGGTTTCAGGGGCAGCGTGGCGGTTCGGTCGTGGCCGGATGGAACGCGCCAAATCGCCTCATCGTTGGTCGCGATGTAAAGGCCGGACAACGTATCCAACTCGCGATCTTTGGTATCAACGGCCCGATCTCGAATTCGCCGACCAATTTCATCTTTATTCGCGAGGCGAAACTCGAGTTTTATAAAAATACACTCAGCGTGCCGACAGCTATCACACCTAGCGAGGTTAATGTCGAGATCATTCGCCACGACGACGCGATCAACAAGATCGTCGGGCTCAACCCGAAAGTGTTTAAACTCGCCGAGGGATTCAAGTTTACCGAAGGACCGGTCTGGACATCAAACGGCTTGCTCTTTAGCGATCCGAATGCGAACACCATTTATAAGTATTCGACCGACGGAAAGCTCTCAGTATTCAAAGCGCCGAGCGGTTACAGCGGCAGCGACATCGCGGAATATCGTCAGCCTGGATCGAACGGCATTACACTCGATCCGCAGGGCAATATAGTTTTCGATCAGCACGGCAACCGCCGCGTGGTTCGACTCGAAAAAGACGGCAGCGAGACGGTTGTCGCCGACAAATTCGAAGGCAAACGATTTAACTCACCCAACGATCTCGTCTATCGTTCGGACGGCACTCTATTCTTTACCGATCCGCCGTTCGGGCTGCCAAAATTCGGCGACGATCCTCGCAAAGAGCTTTCGTATGCGGGCGTCTACTCGCTCCGCGATGGCAAATTGCAGCTCTTGACCAAGGAATTTACCGGCCCGAACGGCATCGCTCTTTCGCCGGACGAGAAATATTTGTATGTCGGCAATTGGGACGACAACCGCAAGGTCGTTTACCGTTACGAACTCAACGCCGACGGCACGGTGGCGAGCGGCAAGCTGTTCTACGATTTCACGCCGGTCAAAGGCGAAGACGCGATCGACGGTATCAAGGTAGATATCGAAGGCAATGTCTATGTGTCCGCTCCCGGCGGGCTGCATATCGTTTCGCCTGAGGGCAAGCACCTGGGTGTCATCGTTACGCCCCAACACGTCCACAACATGGCCTGGGGAGATGAGGACGGCAAAACGCTCTTTCTCTGCGCGAGAACGGGGTTGTACAAAATTCGCCTGAACATCGCAGGTGTGCGATCGACTACAAAATAACCTATCGACAAAGGTTACTTAATGGCGGCTTCGGCCGCCTTTTTGTTTAGATACCGATCTACTTCCCGGATCGGAAGGTCATTGATACTCGCGTATCGGTGGGTCATCAAACCGTCGTCATTAAACTGCCAGAGTTCGTTGCCGTAGCTGCGAAACCATTGCCCGTTAAGATCATGCCATTCGTACTCGAAACGTACCGCCATCCGGTTCTCGCGAAAGCCCCAAAGCTCCTTTTTTAAAACGTAGTCGAGTTCGCGTTCCCATTTGGCCTTTAGAAACTGTTTGACGGCTTCACGGCCGTTGATGAATTCGGCGCGGTTTCGCCACTCGGTGTCGACCGAATATGCAAGGCAAACTCGTTCAGGATCGCGGGAATTCCATGCATCCTCTGCTGCCTGAACCTTTGCCAATGCCTTTTCCATAGTGAAAGGCGGAACGATATCGCCCGGTTTTGGAGAATATTCACTATTCATTTTGCTTTCTCCTTTGCTCGAAGTTGTGCGAGCTCTTTTTCCAGTTTTTCGACGTGTTCGCAAAGCGGCGATGTCATCGAGCGAATCTCGTCCATCGTGTAACGTGGCGTGATGTGCTGCGGGCAGTTCCAGTCGAATGCCTCAACGTGCAGGATCATCGCCCGCTCGATCTTTGCTTTGTAATCGGGCACTGTCAGTTGCTCGATCAGATCAGGTGCATCCACGGCATCTTTGACTTCGACGCGGGCTAGTATTTTGAGTCTAGTCTGGTTCGGATAATCCATCAGAAAAAGTGCGGCTTTGTCGTTCGCCGCTAGATTGCCGACGCTGATGTACTGCAAGTTGCCGCGAAAATCCGCGTATCCAAGGGTCCGGTCATCCAAGACTTTCAAAAATCCCGCCGGGCCGCCGCGAAACTGGACATAGGGCTGTCCATCCTCGCTGACGGTCGCCATGTAAAAACCGTCGCGGGCCTCGATAAAATCATTCTCGGCATCCGTCAGTCCGTGAAAATCCGGTTCGCCGCCTTCAAACCTGGCGTGATTCTTTCGCGTTCCGTAATGTTCCTGTGCCGCCTTTACGCTCGGAGTGAATGTAAGATCAAAAAATTTGTGTGACATGAGCATACATCTCCAAAAAGAAAATTGTTACGCTTTGGTCTTCTGCGGAGGCCCAAAAGTGATCTTTCCAAATATTAACGCAAGGACCACGTAAACAATGGCGACCGCACCCACGGGTAGTGCGTCTTTTACAGCGAACACTCCTTTCGATAATGCCAAACCACCGATCATAAAATGTGTAAAATTCGCGATCGCTACCGGCCGGCTGTAAATGCCTCCGATCAAATTTGCCTTCGCTGTCCAATTGAGCATCGCAAACGCAAAATAAAGCCCACCGAGGATTTGCAAGATCAGCAAGGACACGCCGTTTGGATCTGTGCCCACATATTGCAAAAGATTACCCGGAAAGAAAACAAGCACTGATCCGCTGACCGCCATCAGAACGGAGCTAACTGCCATTATTAGTTTCGTGTTCATCATTTCGTTGACCGTATTTGCACGCTAGTGTACTTCGGTTTGATTTTTCAAAAAAGGTGCATGCACCAGCCACGCACCTATTGATTAACGTTTACGCACTCGCCGCACGGCTTGCGAGCGGGAATTCTATAGTCGGGAAATCGACAACCGTTCCAGCTACCTCGTTGAAGTAGTTGGTGAAAATATTCAACGCGACATTGGCGACGATTTCGCCGATCTCCATCTCGGTAAAGCCGGCGGCGGTCACGGCCTGAAAGTCTGCCGGTGACACTTTGCCGCGACTGACGATCAACGCACTTGCAAATTTCAAAGCTGCATCGGCCTTTTTGTCATGTGACGATGCCTTGCGGGCGTCTTCGATCGTGTGTTCGTCAAGCCCAACCATTTTGCCGATCGCCGTGTGTGCCGATGCACAATACTGGCAGCCATTTATCTCCGCCGTCGTCAATGCGATCTGCTCGCGAAGCTTGGCGTTCAATGTCGTGCCTAACGAACCGCTAAAGTTCAGATAAGCCTCTAAAACTGCCGGCGAACTCGCCATTGTCTTCATCATATTCGGTGCGAAGCCGATCTTTGCCTTAACTCCGTCGAGCAGTTCCCTTGCCTTTCCGGTCGATTCTTCGTGGTTGATTGCTGTTATTCTCTGCATTTTATTATTCTCCTTAATTACTTTCCAAAAAAACTGATTCGTTGCGCTTCCGCGTCGTGTTTATCTGCCTCAGACTTTACTTGCGGTCCTTGACCTTTTCGTCATAAAAGCGCTGCATATTTTTTGAGATGTAGTCCAAATGGTCCTCGACCGCGAAATGTCCCGCATCAAGACGATGCATTTCTGCGTTGGGCAGGTCTTTCAAAAAGGCTTCGCCACCGGCAGGTGTAAAGAAGATGTCCGTCTGTCCCCAGAAGATGATCGTCTTTGGCTGATTGTCGCGGAGAAACTTTTGCCATACGGGGTACAGCTCAACATTTTTTCGATAATCATAGAAAAGGTTGAGATTGACTCGAACCGCATTGGGTCTTTCCATAAAACCGAAATCCGACTCCCAATTGTCAGGGCTGATCAATTCGGGGTTTTTCGCTCCGAAAAGGTAAATACCCTTGATCGCGTCTTTGGTCAAAAAGCCTTCGAGCGGCTTTTCCGTTTCCGGCGAACGGTTCTTCCACAATGCACCCCGAAGTCCGTCCCAAACGGCAGTGAAGCCAACCTCGTAGGCGTTCGTATTCTGGACTATCAGCCAGTCGAGAGCTTTCGGGTCACGGCCGACGATCCTAAAACCGACGGGGCCGCCGTAATCCTGAGCGTACAGGCCGTAATGGTCAAAACCTTTTAGCTTGAGAAAGTGTTCGACGATCTGCGATATCCCCTCGAACGTATAATCATACTTTGCGGGATCGGGTATATCGCTAAGGCCGAATCCCGGATAGTCCGGTGCGATGACGTGAAATTTACCTGATAGTGACCGTATCAGATCGCGGTATTGGTGAGACGCTGCGGGAAAACCGTGCAGCAACACGACCTTCGGGTTCGCCGGATCGCCTGCTTCGCGATAAGCGATGTTCAAGCCGTCGACCTTGATGACACCGTATTTCACGGCTGTCGTGTCGGCACTTACCAACTTGCTGTCGGAATTTGGCGTCTGCCCCTGAATGCCAAGACCAGCCGACATGGCGGCAATCATGATCGAGGCTAGTAAGAGATACTTTCGAAATGTGTTATGTATCGTTTTGTTTTTCATTGGGTTCCTCTTGTTGCTCCTAGGAGCAGAATTTTGCGTTTGTCTTTCGCGAAAGGTTTAGTGCATTACCCGTGCCACGGGTAATCAAAACGCTAACAAGCGTCTTTTCAATAGTTTACGGCCAATATCACCGACCGGTCTTTGGAACGGAATTTCGTGATACAATGAAGAATCGTTGATCCGACAACGAAATATCGCTATATTCGGACCGGAGGTAGGATCTGAGCAAAAAAAAAATAATATTGGCTATTTCGGGCAGCACGCGGGAATTCTCGACCAATCTAAACTTTATCAACGCGGCCGCCGAACTTGCATCTGACCGGTTTAACGTCACCATCTATCGGGGTCTGTTGGCACTGCCACAATTTAACCCGGACAATGACAATGAAAATGCAGGTGAACAAGTTGCTGATCTTCGCCGACAGCTCCGCGAAGCCGATGGCGTACTGATATGCACACCCGAGTACGCGATGGGCGTTCCCGGGACGCTTAAGAACGCCATCGACTGGACGGTGTCATCCGCCGATTTTTACCACAAGCCGACAGCATTGATCACCGCCTCGTCATCGGGTGAGAAAGGACATGCGTCGCTATTGGAGACGCTGAAAATTATAGACGCCAACATTACGGATGAGACACAATTGTTGATATCCCACGCAAAACTGAAAGTGAGTAATGATTGCAAAATTACCGACGATAAAACGTTACTCGATGTCGAGACGCTGCTGATGGCCTTCGACACAGTAATACAAAAAGGTCTGGATAACGCATAAGAAGTTCGAGGAAGATCGACGATGAGTTCAGAGATAGCATTTGATTCGATCAATGAGTTGATCGTCCGAAACAGCCCGGTACAGGAAACTCTGCGGGCGATCGCCTCGCAAATGATAAAGCAAGAAGAAGTTGCTTTGGCGCGAATTTGGCTGATCGATAGGGGCGACATTTGCGACACTTGCGTCGTTCGTTCCGTTTGTCCTAGCCAAGAGCAATGCTTGCATCTCACTGCCAGTGAAGGAAGAGATTTGAAAGGTGAGAAAGCTTGGTCGAATATCGACGGACGATTTGGTCGCTTCCCGATCGGTGTAAGAAAGATCGGCCATGTCGCGCAGAGCGGCGAAGCGATCCACCTTCATGATCTCCTTACGACGGAAAGTTCATGGATAGCTGACCGAGATTGGATACACGCTGAAAAGATAAATGGCCTTGCCGCTCACGCGCTTAAATTTCAGGATGATATTTTGGGTGTTATAGCGGTCTTTTCGCGGAAGAACATCAGCCGAGACAGCTTTCAATGGTTGCGAATGTTTGCCGAGCAAGCTTCGATCGCGATCGCAAATGCTCGGGCTTTTGAAGAGATCGACCGGCTTCGCAGTAAGTTAAAAGAGGAGAATGAGTATCTTCGCGAAGAAATAAGCGAGACAACCCCGCACAAGTTCCTAATCGGCAAGAGCCCCGTTTGGACAAAGATCGTCCAGCAGATCGACCTTGTCGGTTCATCGGACGCGACCGTTTTGCTAACTGGCGAGAGCGGAACGGGAAAGGAAATGGTCGCCCGTGCCCTGCACGAGGCCGGGCCGAGACGTAGCAAGCCGCTAGTACGTGTGAACTGTGCGGCGATCTCTCCCGAGCTTTTTGAAAGCGAGTTTTTTGGTCATGCGAAGGGCGCATTTACCGGGGCTTTCAAAGATCGGATCGGGCGATTTCAACTCGCCGATGGCGGCACCATCTTTCTCGACGAAATGGGTGAACTGCCGCTCGCCTTGCAAGGAAAGCTGCTGAGAGTACTTCAGGAACGACAATTTGAACGCGTCGGCGAAGACCGCACTCGCACAGTCGATGTCCGCGTTATTGCCGCCACCAACCGCGACCTTTGGGCTGAGGTCGAAAACGGAGATTTTCGTCAGGATCTCTATTATCGCCTAAGCGTCTTTCCGATCCATCTGCCGCCGCTCCGTGAACGTCCCGAGGACATCGAGCCACTCGCAAGGCATTTTCTCAACATGCTTGCCGCAAGATCTCAAAATGCTCCGCCAAAATTGTCCGCGGACGATGTGAGTATGCTCCGAAAATACTCATTCCCCGGCAACGTCCGCGAACTGCAAAACATCATCGAACGTGCCGTCATAATGGCCCAGAGCCACCGCCTGAATTTCACCATGCCGCAGATCATCGACCGGCTTATTGACATTGACGAGCCGCAAGCGGAAGCATCTGGCGAACGCCGCGACAGGGTGAGAAGTTATGTGGAATTAAAGGACGAAGAACGCCGCAATCTGATCGTGGCCCTTCGCGAAACAAACTACCGGATCTACGGAACCGGCGGTGCGGCCGCACTGCTTGAGATAAAACCGACGACCCTTATCTCAAAAATAGCGGCCATGAAGATTGCAATGCGGCCGCAAAAGCACTCCAACTAGCTATATGCACGATGAATAGTTAGATATTATGCGTCTTTTTTCTGTTTCGGGTTTTTCATCAAAAACTTTTCGATCAGGCCCGCGATCTCATTGCAATACTCTTCGAGAGCGAAATGGCCGGAGTCAAAATAATTGATTTCGATGTTCTTAAGATCCTTCTTATAGCCTTCTTCGACGCCTTTTACCGTGAAGAACGGATCGTTCTTTCCCCAGACGACAAGTGTCGGCGGCTGGTATTTTCGAAAATATTCATGCCACGATGGATAGGCTTTGACATTTGACGTGTAGTCCGCGAAAAGAGCGATCTGAATGTCGGAGTTTCCCTCGCGGTCAAGCAGCGCCTGATCGTACGTCCATGTATCCGGCGAAATTCGGCTGGGGTCGTGGGCTCCGAAGGTGTATTGGTACTTGGTCGTATCAACTTTCAGAAAGCCGAGAAGCGTTTCCGTAAGTTTCGGGTCGCGGGTCTCGCCGTAGGTCTTTAAGAACGTTGCTGCCTCTGACAGCCCGAACTCGTAGGCGTTACCATTCTGCACGATGATCGATTCGATCCTTCCGGGGTGCTTGACGGCGAGGCGAAATCCGACCGGCGAGCCGTAATCCTGAACGTAGATGCTGTATTTCGCGAGTCCGAGAGTCTGTGTAAATTGGTCGACGACGTTCGTCAGATTCGCGAATGTGTACTCAAACTCGTTTACCTTTGGCATCGAGCTTTGTCCGAAACCCGGATAGTCCGGTGCGATAACGTGAAAATCGTTCGCCAGCTGCGGTATCAAATTGCGAAACATAAATGACGACGTCGGAAATCCATGTAACAACAGGATGGCCGGCTTGCGAGGGTCGCCGGCCTCGCGGTAGAAAATGTTCAGGCCATCAACCTTTACGGTTTTATACGTGGTGACATTAGCGTTCGAATGCGTCTCCGCCATTATTAGCGAACCCGATCCAAACAACGCGATCAATGAGCCCAGGGAAACTACGAGGGCGGCATTTCGCCATCCTTTCATGATTCTATTTTTCTGCATTTTTTTATCTCCTTAAATTCTTTTCATTTCCGGTACCGACACTTACCTAAGCATCTAACCTATCAATATATTCGTTACAGGTTAGATAATATTCCCTAACTTGTAACATATATAATTGCGGGTTAGAATTTTTTTGAAGTATCCGATACGAGCAGGTAAAATGAGTGTGTTTTATTTAGTTGCAAACAATCTTGGGTTAGACCTTGTAAATACGCGAATCATTGCGGGTGGAAGGGAAGTTGATCTGCTGGGTAATTTCGATGATCTGCTGGAATGGCTGGAAGTGACCAGAGCGATTGAGATATCCGACATTAAGAGGGCGAGGAGTGAATTGTCAGGCACAAACTTAGCCGACAGTGTTTTTGCGAAAGCATTGGAACTGCGTGATTCGCTACGGCACGTGGCTGACGATCTCTCGAACGGCCGGGTCGTTTCATTGAGTTCGTTAAATACGTTGAATGATATTCTCAAATTAAAAACCGGACATTTTGAGGTGCGTAATGTTGGCGGTAAGTATGAAAAGCATTTTCGCTCCACGACATCTGTGGCCGGTGGCCTACTGATTCCGGTCGCGGAAAACGCTGCCGATCTTTTATCAAACGGTAAACTTGGCCTTGTCAGGCAATGCGAAAACCCCGAGTGTATTTTGTATTTTTACGACACAACTAAGAATCACAAACGGCATTGGTGCAGCATGGCGGTTTGCGGAAATCGAGCAAAAGCAGCAGCTCACTATAAACGGACAAAGGCAAAATCCGTTTAGCGTCGGAAGCAAAAAAAACGCCCGGGACAACGGTCCTGGACGCTTAGTCTCTTTGAGGAGTAAGGAGGTATGAACAAATGCGGAATTATGCGGCTGCTGCGAGGTTTGCGGATCTTATGCCGTATGAACGGGCGACTCCGGCAAGAGACTTCTTTAATTGGGTTCTCGCACGGTTTAGGCGAGACATGACAGTCCCCATTGGGATGTCGAGGATGTTGGCGACCTCTTTGTAATCGAATTCGTGCACATCGGCGAGCAGGACGACGGAGCGGTAATGCTCAGGCAGCTTATTCAGAGCGGAGATCACTTCGCTGTCGGTGAGATGCTCGGGCACCGGAGTTTTCGCCGCCGACACGTCGAAAAGAAACTCGTCGGCTTCCTGAAAATACTTCGACTGCGTGAACTGCTTGCGGCGGTGATGGTCGTATTTGTTGAAGAGGATCTTGTAAAGCCACGCACGGCAATTGGTGCCCAGTTCGTAACGGTCAAACGATTTCCAAGCCTGCATGTACGTCTCCTGCACCAGATCGTCGGCCTCGGTCTCATTGCGTGTCAGCCGTTTCGCGGTGCGATAAAGGTCGTCGATGTGCTGCATTGCTTCGGCTTCGAATATTTCGGGTGTAATGGTCGTCATATAATTGCTCCTGTTTATTCGTGATAAATTGCTGCTCACAACCATTAGTCGAATGACGCGGCGAATCCTTACAACTTTTTTCAAATATTTTTTCGACCAATAAAAATGGGATGAAACGCGATGTTTCATCCCTCAGGGTCGTCGGTATTGTCGGCTTTATCTGGCGGTCGCTGTATATGTTCGCGTCGGGACGGGCATTTCTTCGTTCGAGACGGTCGGAGAACGGAGCGTGAGGAATTGCACCGGGTCTTTGGAAAATACAAGGTCGAGCGTCCAATCGAGAGCAACGCGAAGTTTCTTTTCAAATCGCGGCAGCTTCATCAAATAGATCGTCCGCCACAGCCACCAGGCGACAAAGCCGGAGAAGTTGTATCCGAAGATCTGCGCGACGCCTGTCCTTCGTCCCAGAGCTGCGAGTTGACCGATCGTTTCGAAGACGAAGGGTTTCATCTTACCGCCGCGTATCGACGCCGTGATGTTGTGAGCGAGTATTCGCCCTTGGCGGATCGCGTGTTGTGCTGTCGGCGGATGGGGTTTGCCGGTCTTCTGATCGATGATGGATGAACAGTCGCCCACAGCCCACACACCGTCAAACCCGCCAACCCGCATATATTCGTCCGCACAGATCCTGCCGCGATCCTTATCGCACGGCAGTGAATCGAGCATCGGGTTCGGCGCCGTTCCGGCGGTCCAGACCATTGTGTTCGAAACGATCTCGGTCCCGTCGCTCAGTGTGACGAGATTGCATTTGATGTCGTCGACCTTTGTATTCAGATGTATTTCGACACCGCGCTCTTTCAACTTCGCTTCGGCATACTTGCCGAGCTTTTGGCTCAGTTCCGGCAGGATCGCGTCGCCCGCGTGCACCAAAACGACGCGCAGCATGTCCTCGGTGAGATTTGGATAGAACTTCAGGGCTTCGCGCAGGAAATCATTCATACCTGCTATCGTCTCGACTCCGGCAAACCCGCCTCCCGCGACGACAAAGTTGATCAGAGGTTCTCGAACCTTCGGGCAGCATTCAAAATCAGCTTCCTCGAGGTTAGAGATCATGTGGTTCCGCAGATATATGGCGTCCCCTAGCGATTTCATCGTCAAGGCGTTCTCTTCGAGGCCGGAATTGCCGTAAAAATTGGTGATCGAACCCAAACTGAGTACTAGATGGTCGTATGGCAGATCATGATGATGATGTTCCTTTCCGTGCGAAACGGCCACCACCTTTGCATCGAGGTCGATGCGCTCGACGTCGCCGTTAAAGATCTTGACTCGCTTGAGCAGTTTGCGGACGGGGCTGACGATATGCGTGATGTCAAGGTCGCTGGCCGCCACCTCATGGAGCATCGGCGTAAATAGAAAAAAGTTCTCCCGATTGATCAGGGTCACTTCGAAGTCGTTGCCTCGGGCCAAGGTTTTGTCGAGATTCAGGGCCGTATAAAGACCGCCGAAGCCACTGCCGAGTATTACTATCCTTGTTTTCTTTCCCATATGTTGTTCCGAACGCGATGTTCGCTATTCATTTGGGTAGCACGTGACCGAAGCAATTTATTCCAAGCCGCCAAAATTCTGAACATCTGTGGAATAAATCGGTCCACGAACTTAATAAAGAAACGTAGCGGACAGATCGGCTACGCTTAGGAGGGAACGATGACCAGATTCTCAAATGGGACGGCAAGGCTTAGGCCGGCGGGTAATCGAAGCTGGATGTTTGATGTCGACACCCGGATGCCGGTGAAAACGCTGCATGATGTCCGTGACGATCTTCGTCTAAAGCGAGCATTAAGGCGTGCGGTCGAGCGCGACTTTGCTCCCCAGTCGTTGATCGATGCGATCAAAAAAGGTATCAGAGGATGATATGATGCAGTCGGTATCGGTTTCCATACCCACTAACCCTAATATGCAGACCGGTAAATCCGCGAACACCGCTACGACCGTTATGCCCGAGATCGATCCGTCCGTTTGGGTCGACGAGCATGGCGATTGTCTTTTCAGGTATGCAATGCTGCGACTGCGGGACGAAGCAGCCGCTGAAGATCTTGTTCAGGAGACGCTGCTTTCGGCGATACAATCGCTTAGCAATTATTCTGGCAAATCAGGTGAGCGCACATGGCTGGTCGGCATCCTAAAGCACAAGCTGATCGATCATTTTCGAAAATCCAGCCGCGAGATCTCGTTCGATCCTTCGGAAACTGACCTGTCCGAGTTTGATCCGCTGTTTGAGCGGAACGACGAATTCAAAGATCATTGGCACGACACGCTCAGCCCGCGAATCTGGAAGCAGTCGCCTGAAGAAGCATTACAGCAGGACGAATTTTTTGCCGTGCTGCAAAATTGTCTAGGCAAATTGCCGGAACGCGTCGCCAATTGCTTCGCGATGCGTGAGATGAACGGGCTTGAGAGCGACGAGATCTGTGAGGTATTGGGACTTTCGCCCAACAATTTTTGGGTGATGATGCACCGGGCCCGCATGTCTTTGCGACGATGTATCGAGATAAATTGGTTTATTAAAGTAAGATAGTAATTTGATGAGTGATACGACATTAAAACAGAAGATGCGACGGCAGATCAATCTGCTGATACTGCGAAAGCTGCCCCCGTGCAAAGAGATCGCACAGATAATTTCGGCGTCGCTTGACCGGAAGTTGACGCTGCGCGAGAAGTTTGTGATGAAGCTGCACCTAGTGGCGTGCAAACCGTGCGTACGATACTTCGAGCAATCCGAATTTCTCCACAAGGCCACCCAAAAGTTTGACGACAATCTCAAAGAAGACGTTTACGCGGGCCGCCTCAGCGACGAGGCCCGCGCCCGCATCAAAGACCTTCTCAAGTCCTCCATTTAGTTTCCAGCCAGCTTTTTTCGGAATAGTTTCGTATCAGTTCGTGATCTAGCGTATCGGGCGTTTACAAGCCTCGAACGAAAGATATGCACGACGCGACAGTTGCTCCAAGGCACGAACACACACATTCTCAAAACCGCTATGCGGTAATACCGACGCCCGAAAAACTCGATGCAGATCCGCGATATAGCGGTCGGGGCGTGACGATCGCGTTTCTGGATTCCGGATTTTATCCGCATACGGACATTGCCGATCGAATCGTCGCTTTCCACGACGTGACCGGAACGGAAACGTCACTTTACGACATCGGCGATCCCGAAGGCCATCATTGGCATGGGACGCAGACGGTTGTTTCGTGTGCCGGGGACGGTAGTTTGTCTGATGGCATTTATCGCGGCCTTGCGTCCTCGGCGAATCTGGTGCTCGTGAAGGTTTCCGATATCGGACGTATTGCTGACGAATCGATCGAAATGGGCTTGCGTTGGGTAATTGAGAACCGTGAGCGATACAACATTCGGGTTCTAAACATGTCGCTCGGCGGCGACGCCGATCTCCCGACACGCGAGAGCTGCGTAAATCGCTTGACCGAGGAACTTGTCGCGAGCGGAGTTGTGGTGACGGTCGCGGCGGGGAATTCCACGGAATCGCGTTCAATACCACCGGCAAATGCACCATCCGTGATCACCGTCGGCGGCTACAGCGACGAGAATCAGTTCTCAGCAGAGACTTTTGATCTATATCATTCGAGCTTTGGCGTCACCGCGGATGGCCTTGTAAAGCCGGAGATCATCGCACCGGCAATGTATGTCGCGGCCCCGATCTTGCCTAACACG
>CAZVDM010000018.1:0-9506 GCA_964625555.1 uncultured Chloracidobacterium sp. | reverse complement strand
GGCGGATTTAATTCGATCCTTATCATTGGGTGACAGGTTGGAATAAATCTTGCGGCCGACCGGATTTTGATAAACGAAATGAGGATGCTCGACAAGCTCAAAGACAATTGGCCCAATTACGCGATCGAGGCATGGTGCCTCGGCACATTTATGGTGTCCGCATGTATGTTCGGAGTGCTTCTGTATCATTCGGCCTCGCCCGTCGGCGAATTGAGCATCGCGACGAGGAACATTCTCATGGGCCTGGCTATGGGCGCTACAGCAGTAGGGATCATCACTTCGCCGTGGGGAAGGCGTTCAGGTGCTCATTTCAATCCGGCTGTAACACTGACATTTTTACGACTGGGAAAGATCGACCGAACGGATGCAGCTTTCTACATCGTTGCGCACTTTGCCGGCGGACTGGTCGGCGTACTGATCTCGTCGCTGATACTCGGCGACTGGCTCGCTGACAGCATGGTGAATTTTGTGGCCACTGTTCCAGGGCGGATGGGCGGAACAGCGGCATTTATCGCGGAAATGCTCATCTCGTTTGTCATGATGCTGGCGATCTTGCTGGCGAGCCATTCGGCAAGATTCATGCATTTGACCCCGTTTCTGGCTGGTACGCTGTTGGCTATCTACATCACTTTCGAATCGCCGATCTCGGGGACGAGTCTAAATCCCGCACGCACTTTTGCAACGGCATTGGTTTCAGGAAATTGGACAGGTTGGTGGATCTATTTCGTTGCGCCGCCGATCGCGATGCTGGCGGCAGGCGAAGTGTTTAATTGGACATTGCGGGGCCGCGGAGTAGTTGGCCTGACGCCGCCCGCAAGACCGTAGGACGGGCTATCCGCATGACCTTGGGCATTTTTGGAGATAACTATTATGAACGGACACTACGACGTTGTCATTATCGGAACAGGAGCAGGTGGCGGAACACTTGCTCGAAAACTTGCGCCGTCAGGCAAAAGAATATTGATCCTCGAACGCGGCGATTTTGTTAAACGCGAACCCGACAATTGGAATTCGCGAGCGGTTAATGTCGAAGGCAAATACAATACGAAAGAGGTCTGGTACGACCGCGACGGCAATCCGCTGCATCCGCACACGAATTATAACGTCGGCGGCAACACAAAATTTTACGGCGCTGCCTTATTTCGAATGCGAATGGAGGATTTCGGCGAGCTTAGGCATTATGACGGAATTTCTCCTGCCTGGCCGATCTCGTACGACGAGCTTGAACCATTTTACACTCAGGCCGAACAGCTCTATCACGTACACGGCAACGGAGGCGAAGACCCGACGGAGCCGCCTCGGAGCGCCGATTTTCCGTTCCCGGCCGTTAGTCACGAGCCGCGGATCCAGCATCTCGCCGATGATTTTGCGGCGGCGGGCGTAACGCCGTTTCATGTGCCGCTTGGAATTCAGATCAAGGAAAATGACCGCACCAGCAGCTGCGTCCGGTGTGCGACCTGCGACGGATTTCCTTGTTTGCTAAATGCAAAATCGGATGCACACGTCTGCGGAATCGAACCGGCGTTGAACTTTTCAAATGTCACTCTTCTGACGAATTCGATGGTCAAAAAGCTTGAGACGGACGCGTCGGGCCGTAACGTCTCTGCCGTCGTGGTCGAGCGGGAGGGCAATACCGAGCGATACTCTGCAAACCTCGTGGTTGTTGCGGCAGGAGCGATAAATTCGGCAGCCTTGCTGCTCAGATCGGCAAGTGAACAACATCCAAATGGACTTGCAAATAGCTCGGATCAGGTCGGGCGAAACTACATGGGGCATGTCAATTCAGTGATGCTGGCGGTTTCGAAATGCCCAAATTCGACAGTTTTTCAGAAGACCCTCGCTGTCAACGACTATTATTTCGGCAGCGAAGATTTCCCGTATCCGATGGGGCATATTTCGTTTGTCGGAAAGCTCGACGGCGTGACTCTTTCGGCCGGTGCTCCGGCGATAGCACCAGGATTTGCCTTAGATCAGATGGCGAAACACTCGCTCGATTTTTGGCTAACTACCGAGGACCTTCCTCGGTCCGAAAATCGCGTGACGCTCAATAAAGACAGCGACATCGTCCTTTCTTACAAGCCGAACAATGTTGAAGCACACAAGAAACTGCAGGAAAAGCTGAAAGCGCTCATGAAGGCGCAGCGGAAATGTGACATGCACGGCGGCGAGTGTCATCAAGGTCTCTTCGCAAGAAATCTATATCTCGCTGAACAGATCCCGCTCGCCGGCGTCGCTCATCAAAACGGAACGCTGCGCTTCGGCGACGATCCGGCAGCGTCCGTACTTGACCGCAACTGCAAAGCACATGACCTCGATAACTTATACGTTGTCGACGGAAGTTTCTTTCCGTCGAGTTCGGCGGTCAATCCGGCATTGACCATTATGGCCAATGCACTTCGGGTGGGGCGGCATTTATTGGAGAGGTTGAACTAATTGAGGTTGAGAGATTATGGAAGTGCGTGAAAAAAAAGATCTCCCTCTTGGATGGCTGATCATTGGTGTCTTGTCGTTGGTCGCGTTTCTGTCGACGTCCGGACACGGGCAGTCAGTTTCACATGTCGAGACGGTCGGATTTACTGTGTCAGATATGGATCAGGCGATCGATTTCTACACGCGTGTCTTACCGTTTGAAAAAATGTCCGATGTCGAGAGAACGGGGACCAACTTTGAGCATTTATCCGGCGTTTTCGGTGCACGTGTTAGGATCGTAGGCCTTAAGCTTGGCGAAGAAAAGATCGAACTGACCGAATACTTGACTCCGCAGGGCCGGCCAATTCCGGTTGACTCGCGGAGCAATGACCGCTGGTTCCAGCACATCGCTATCATCGTGTCGGATATGGACAAAGCGTATGCTGTGCTCCGTGCCAATAAGGTCAGACATGCCTCGACCGGGCCGCAGACGCTGCCGCAGTATATCACCGCGGCGGCTGGTATCAAGGCGTTCTATTTCAAAGATCCGGATGGGCACGTACTCGAAATTCTGTCATTCCCCCCGGACAAAGGGGCGTCGAAATGGCACAGCAAAGCCAATAGCGGAAAGCTCTTTCTGGGTATCGATCACACAGCGATAGTTGTTGGTAACACGGAAACAAGCCTCGCATTTTACCGCGACAAACTAGGCCTAACCGTTGCGGGAACAAGCGATAACTTTGGGCCCGAACAGGAGCATCTGAACAACGTTTTCGGGGCGAAGCTGCACATCACCGGATTGAAAACTGCGGACGAAGGGATCGCGGTTGAGTTTCTTGAGTACATCGCTCCGACCAATGGACGGCCGTTTCCGAGCGATAGTCGAAGCAATGATCTGTGGCATTGGGAAACGACCTATTCGGCTCGTGATGTGGATCTGTTGCTCAAAACTTTTCGTGCTGAATATATTTCGAGCGGGTTGGTTTTGGTGGATCCGCAGATATTTGGATTTAAGAAAGGAACTCTGATCCGCGATCCTGACGGGCATGCCGTTCGATTGGCGGAGAGATAGATTTATCGGGAGTAATTATTTATGAAATCTTATGATCGAATATTGATGTTCTTGTTGTTGGTTGTTTGTGTTGCGGCGGCCGCGGCGTCGTGTTCAAAGGCGGCAAAATTTGCCGCTATCAATACTGACGGCAGTGGTTTTGCATTGAAAGGGTTTGACGCGGTGGCGTATTTTGCGGTGAATAATGCCGTTGAAGGCGACCAAAGATATGAATTTGTTTGGAACGGAGCGAAATGGCTCTTTTCAAATGCCGAAAACCTTGAGAAATTCAAATCCGATCCGGCCGCATACGCACCTCAGTTCGGTGGATATTGTTCGTATGCGGTATCGAAAGGCTATACCGCGAACGGCGACCCTAAGGCTTGGAAGCTTGTCAACGGCAAACTCTACCTGAACTACAATCCTGAAGTTAAGCACATGTGGGAGGAAGGCGAACAGGAGAATATCACGAAAGGCGAGGCCAACTGGATCGAGTTCAAGTCGAAAGCACCGCAGCACAAGGGCTAGTAAGGATAGAAATAGAAGGGTCGGCGTGTGGAACAGTACATTCCTCACGCCGTTCATTCGTTTAATATCGGAATAGCGCAAGAGGCTCAGGGAATTGAAGGACTGAGGAATTTGTTATTTATGAACGCAGAAGCAAAACGTCTAGCAGAAACGGCTACACGAAAATCGAACTGGAAAAGCTGGGGGCCGTATGTCAGCGAGCGGGCATGGGGAACAGTTCGTGAGGATTACAGTGCCGACGGTTCGGCATGGGACTATTTTCCGCACGATCATGCCCGATCGCGGGCATATCGGTGGAATGAGGACGGCCTCGCGGGAATTTCGGACCGTCATCAGAACCTCTGCTTTGCGGTCGCACTGTGGAATGGCAAAGACCCGATCCTTAAGGAGCGTTTGTTTGGCCTCACGGGCAGCGAAGGCAATCACGGCGAGGATGTTAAGGAGATCTACTATTACCTCGATTCTACGCCGACGCATTCGTACATGAAATACCTGTACAAATATCCTCAGGGGCGGTTTCCGTATGAACAGTTGATTACAGCCAATCGGGAACGCAGCAAGGACGAAGGCGAATTTGAGCTGATCGATACCGGATCGTTTGATGAAGACAGATATTTCGATGTCTTTGTCGAATACGCCAAAGCGGACACGGACGACATCCTGATCAAAATAACGGCCGAAAACCGTGGGCCCGATGACGCGCAGATCCATGTGTTGCCAACAGCCTGGTTTCGAAACAAATGGGTTTGGAATGGTTCCGATCCGGACCGCGGAATGTGGAGCACACGTAAAGGCGTGATCGAGATGGAATGCGGACCGCTTGGCAAGCGCTTTTTGTATTGTGAAGGTGCCGGCGAACTGCTGTTCACAGAGAATGAAACAAACAACGAACGCCTGTTCGGAACTGCGAACCGAACGGCTTATGTCAAAGATGGGATAAACGACCATGTCGTCGGCGGCAGGCCAGACACCGTAAACCCCAATCGAACCGGCACGAAAGCATCGGCACATTACATCATGGACGTGGCGGCCGGCGACAGCATTACGATCCGGCTGCGCTTAAGCAATAAGGAATTGACTGGGGCGTCGGATGCGTTCAAGGATTTCGACAAGATCTTCGCTCTACGAATTGCTGAAGCAGATGAATTCTACTCTGACATCGCTCCGGCCGATCTTTCGGCTGACGCCAGAAATGTCCAGCGCCAGGCGTTCGCCGGAATGTTGTGGTCCAAACAGTATTATCACTACGTCGTTCGAGAGTGGCTCGAGGGCGATCCGGCGATGCCAACACCGCCTGCGGCCCGGCTCGAGGGCCGGAACCGCGATTGGTCACAGCTTTACAATGCGGACATAATTTCGATGCCCGACAAGTGGGAATACCCGTGGTACGCGGCTTGGGATCTCGCCTTTCACTGCATCCCACTGGCGATCGTTGATCCGGAGTTCGCCAAGCAGCAGCTCATCTTGATGCTTCGCGAATGGTATATGCATCCTAATGGCCAAATTCCCGCATATGAATGGGCATTTGGCGATGTAAACCCGCCCGTTCATGCCTGGGCCGCATTGCGAGTGTATCAGATCGAGAAAAAGCAGACTGGTCAAGGCGACCGCGCATTTCTGTGCCGCGTTTTTCAGAAACTTCTCCTCAATTTCACCTGGTGGGTCAATCGAAAGGATTCGGAAGGGATGAACGTTTTCGAAGGTGGCTTTCTGGGTCTCGACAACATCGGGGTGTTCGACCGTTCCCGCCCGCTCCCGACAGGAGGAAAACTCGCTCAATCTGATGGGACGAGTTGGATGGCTATGTATTGTCTCAACATGCTCGCGATCGCCCTCGAACTCGCCGGCGAAGACGACACCTACGAAGATCTGGCAAGTAAATTCTGGGAGCATTTCCTGTTCATCTCGGACGCGATGAACAATCTTGGTCAGGATGGTATCTCGCTGTGGGACGAAAACGATGGGTTCTATTACGATGTACTGCACCTGCACGGGCAAGGAAGTACGCCGCTAAAAGTCAGGTCGATGGTTGGATTGATTCCTCTGTTTGCCGTCGGAACAATTGATCCCGAAGTGCTCGATGCGCTGCCCAATTTCAAGCGGCGAATGCAATGGTTCATCGATAATCGTCCAGATCTAACGGAAAATGTGGCGTGCATGCGAACACCCGGAATGGGCGAGCGAAGGCTGCTGGCCGTTGCATATCGCGAACGCTTGGAACGAGTATTGAAACTCATGCTCGATGAGAACGAGTTTCTGTCGCCTTACGGTGTGCGTGCGGTTTCGCGTTATCACAAGGACCATCCATACGTTTTGAATATTAACGGGGATGAACACCGCGTCGACTATGAACCGGGCGAATCATCAAGCGGACTCTTTGGCGGCAATTCGAACTGGCGAGGGCCGATCTGGTTTCCGGTCAACTATCTACTCGTCGAGTCTTTACAGAAATTTCACTACTATTTCGGCGACGAGTTTAAGGTTGAATGTCCGACCGGTTCGGGAAATATGATGAACCTGTGGGAAGTGTCGCAAGAATTATCCCGGCGAATGTCGCACATTTTCTTGAAGGATGCCGACGGCAAGCGGCCCGTTTTCGGTAAGGCCGATAAATTCCAAAGCGATCCGCATTTTCGTGACCACATCTTGTTCTACGAATATTTTCACGGCGATAACGGCTCGGGCGTTGGTGCAAGTCATCAGACGGGTTGGACCGGACTTGTCGCAAAGCTATTACAGCAAAGCGGCGAATAGATCGCTGATATTTGGAATAATTTCCTGCCCACCATCGCTTTACTCAATGAAGATCTGTTAAAGGAGATAGGTAAAAATGAGGTCAGAAACAAATGTAAAGTATCTGCAAGATTTTACAGCCCGCAGGTCAAGCCGTCACGCCGTAATTCTCGCGGGCGGCGATGGAACAAGGCTGAAGGCGTTGACACGACTCGTCGCTGGCGACGAATGCCCGAAACAGTTTTGCCCGATCGTTGGCGATGAAACGTTGCTTGATAAGACGCGAAACAGGACTTCGCTCCGGATCTCGCCCGACAATACGCATTTCAGCCTTACGCGGAAACACGAACGGTATTTCGCAGGCCAGCTCAGCAACGTTCACAGTTCGCGGCTTGTCGTGCAGCCCGAAAACCGGGGAACAGCGCCGGCAATTCTCTACAGCCTGTTGCGGTTGGCCAAAACGACCGCGGACGCGACCGTCGCGCTCTTTCCGTCCGACCATTACTTTTCCGATGACCTGTCGTTCATGAACCACGTCGACGGCGCGTTTCGAACAATTGAAACCGATCCTCGTTCGATCGTCCTTCTCGGCATCGAGCCTGATGCGGCAGAAACATCCTACGGCTGGATCGAACCCGCAAAGTCGCTATTTGGTGACCTCGCAAGATCGGTCAGCCGCGTCGGCCGCTTCTGGGAAAAACCAACCTCGGACGTGGCGAAACAATTGATGTCATCGGGATGTCTATGGAACAGTTTCGTCATGATCGGCAAGGTCGAGACTTTCATAGATCTGTTTCGAAAGCACCTGCCGGAATTGTTCAGGGTGTTTGCAGCGGTTTCGACGGTTTTCGGGACCGAGCAGGAAATGGCGACGATGCGTTCTATCTATTCGTGGATCGACGAGAGCAATTTCTCGAGCGACGTTCTTGAGCGATCGGCGGATAGACTGCTCGTAATGCGCGTCGGCGACGTGGGCTGGTGCGATTGGGGCGAACCATCGAGGGTCATAGACACACTGGCGAGCCTCGGCGTACAGACGCCCTGGATGCAGGCATTGGCCGCGTAGTCGAAACCACGTGCGGTAGCGGGTGGTTTAACGCATAACTTAGGAAAGGATCAACCGCCATCTTCCACCGGCAGTTCTTACAAATATTATGAAAGCAATAGCAGTCAAACCCGGAATCAAAGACTCTGTACATCTGGTCGAAATGCCAAAGCCCGAGATCGATGAGATCCAGAACGGCCGCGGCGTATTGGTTAGGGTGCTTCGTGTCGGTGTCGACGGCACGGACAAAGAGATCAATAACGCTGAGTACGGCCAGGCACCAATTGGCGATGATTTTCTCGTCATCGGGCACGAAGGATTTGGGATAGTCGAAGCCGTTGGCGAGAACGTCAGCGAGCTGAAAATAGGCGACTATGTTGTCGCCACCGTCCGCCGTCCGGGCTCCAGTATTTACGATCTGATCGGTACGAACGACATGACGACCGACGATACCTATTTCGAACGCGGTATCAATCTTCGCCACGGATTCTTGTCCGAGTATTACGTCGACGATGCCGAATTTATCGTCAAAGTGCCACGCGGCCTCAAGGACGTCGGCGTTCTTCTCGAACCGATGACGGTGGTGCAAAAGGGAATAACTCAGGCGTTTGAGATCCAACGTAGGCTGAAGGTCTGGCACCCAAAACGTGCGGCCGTAATGGGAGCAGGCACGATCGGCTTACTCGCGACTCTCGTGCTCCGTCTGCGTGGGATCGAGGTTGTGACGTTTGGCCGAACGCCAATGCCATATCTCAATTCCGACCTGATCGAGGAGTTGGGCGCAGCATACGTTTCGACTGGTGACTCTTCAGTACATGAATTCGCGGGCGAAAATGGCGGATTCGACATCATTTTCGAAGCCACCGGCTTCTCGCCGATCGTTTTTGAATCAATGCAGGCTCTCGCCAAAAACGGCGTTTTGGTCCTCTCGAGCGTAACCGGCGGCGATCGGCATATCGAGGTCCCGGCAGACAAGATCAATCTGGATTTCGTCCTTGGCAACAAGGTCATGGTCGGAACTGTGAACGCCAATCGCGAATATTTCGAGTCAGGGGTAAAGGATATGTCCCAGGCGGTTCTCGAATATGGCGACTGGCTTTCCCGCCTGTTAACGCATCCGGTTCACGGGCTGCAAAACTACGCGGAGCTTTTTGATCGCCTCACTAATTCCAAAGGTGCCATTAAGGTCTATTGCGAACTCTAATTGCCTGAATAATCGAAAGACGAGACGGTCAAGGATCAACGACGTGCAAACACAAAAGGACTGCCGGTTTGGCAGCCCTAAGTTGTTGAAAATATTGGTGGCCAGAGACGGGGTCGAACCGCCGACACGCGGATTTTCAGTATTGGCCAATCAGTAGAGTTTTGGTAAATTGTTGCACAGATGTTGCACAAGATTTGTCCACAGACTCCGAATATTTTGAGCCGTCTGAAAAGGATCACCTCACAATAGGCATTCGCTCACGACTTTCGAGAAACGGTATTAGCGGCAGAATATTTTTAAGAAGAGCTAACATTCCGTGAGCGTGTAGATCCTAAAAGCTTCACCCCAAAAACGAACAGAAAGATCACGATCGCAGGCGATAACATTACCACCGGCGACGCACTTAAAGCTGTTAGGTCTCCGGACAGCGACAACATATTGCCAAGGCTTGGCTCCGGTTCCTGTAGGCCGACGCCGAGAAACGAAAGTGCGATCTCGGCAAGCAAAAATAAGTGCAGCATCAGGGTTGCTTGGAT
>CAZVDM010000017.1:0-34282 GCA_964625555.1 uncultured Chloracidobacterium sp. | reverse complement strand
TTCAGCTTTTCAGCGACGGCCTGCCGCAGCTCTTCACGTGTCGATGGCGGGCCGTGGACGCCTATCACTAGGTCGACTGCGAGATTCGATTTGTCCAGCCAGTTTGAGAAGTGTACGGTCGTATCGTTTGCCAATGCTTGATCTCCGTTGTTAGGCCGATTCAGCAGATCTCCTTGAAAGATCAACTTTTCAGTCGGAAAATAGGCTACGAGCATCTGTTCGGTGTGCGGGCCCGAGCCGATGTCGTGGAGTTCCACCGTTGTCGCACCATCAGTCAGAATGCGTTTGCCGTTTTCGATGGTCTCCCATTTGAGCGGCTGCGGATTCTGCGTGAGCGAATCGGGGTCGATAGTGAAAATACTCTTAGTCACCTTTTCGAAAAACGTTCTTTCGCCTGCGAGGCCAAGGAGCGTCGAGCCTTCGGCTATGTAAGTACGAATGCCGCCGGCATGATCGTCATGATGATGAGTGACGGAGACGTATTTGATCGGTTTGCCGGGAAACAACTTCTTGATTTCCGCGATCGCCTGCCGTGAGGTGCCGTCGCCGTTCGGGGCTTCCATAACAAACACGTGATCTTTTAAGCCGACCACAAGCACGTTATAGCCTCCCGCGTTTACGGTGTAGATATTGTCAGAATATTTGGTCGGTGTTTGAGCCACCGCGGGGCCTGGAGCCAGCATTTTCATGCCTTCGGGAAGCTTGAAATTGTCATCTGTTAAAGCCGCGTTAAATACAACATCGACCATCTTAAAGTCGTTGGTAAGATCGCCGCCGCGGCGGTCGAGTCGACCGGTCGGCACTACTCTTCCATTTTCGGTCCGATATCCGGTAAACACGGACTCGGTTATGACATCACCCGAGAACACGTCCGTTCCTAGTGTCTCGAATTTTGAAAGGAGGCTCGTCTTATCATCAATATAGAGTGAGATCTCGAGGCCGTCTTCGTTTGCGTAGCTGAGGACACTGTGCGGACGGCCGTCAAAAGTTGTGTTCCCCAAAAACCGCAACCTCGATGCGCGTTCGGCGGCGTTCAAGATCACAAAATGCGGCATCATTCGCAATCGCTGTCTATAATTAGCGGCCGGAATATTCGGGATCGGGCCGAATGTTGAGCGGATCATGTCCCAACTTACACCTTCAGTCTTATTGATCGCGAAACCATTTACCCAATGAAAACCGCCCGGATACCAACCGTCCTGAGCCTGCCGATATCGCAAGTTCTTTGGATCGATAATAAATGAGCCCGAATACGGTGTTCGTTCGGACATAAAGGCCCGGCGGCTCTGGTTTCGGTGGACCGTCTCGCCTTCGATTCGGAATGTTACATTTTCAATGGCCCGCAGTTCTTTGAGGCCGCCAAACGCAGCGACCGCGCGGTCAAGTATCGTCCTCGCTTTTGCATACGATTCCTGTGTGGTCGATTGGGCTGAAATTGCGTTCTGAATTGCTAAGACTGTAATGAAAAATATGACTGCCTTTTTCATGTCAAGATCTCCTAAGATCATTTCTTCATTTTTGCTAGTTCGGCTCGCAGCAAGCCGGCTTCGTATGAAGTTGTGTTAACCGCCAGTGCTTCGTCAAACGCGGCCTTGGCCTTGTCGCTCTGGCCGGTTTTGACGTAGGCCTGGCCGAGTGTCAAGAGCAAACGCTGCTGCCCGTGATGGGCGAACTTTTTGAACATCGGGCCCATTCCCTTGATCATTCCCTCAAGCATGCCAACGACATGAGGGGCCATTCCATAGGAATCAGGAAGCCAAAGGTACGAGGCGCTTGCGACGGACAAAACGGCACCGTGCTGTGGGGCAAGCTTCTCGGCCAGTTTTAAGAGTTCAAAGCCCCGTTCAAAACTTGCCTTTTGCCTGGTCGCGTCGTTCTTTTCAAGATACATGGCTCGCAAGACGTGAAGTGCTCCGAGGTAAGCAAGCGTTTCGGGTTCGTCCTTTTCTATACTCAGTGCTCGTTCAAGCGTCTTTTGGGCCTTTGGCACGGCCGACTCGTCGCCGTCGCCGAAGTACTGGAAAAAGTACGCCTTGCCCAGTTTGCGCACTTTTCTCAGATCATTAGGATTTGCCGCAGCGTCTTTTTCAAACCTAGCTACGTCCTCCGTTGGCGGGGCACTGCCGGCGACAAAATCCTGAGCGAGCTGATTGGGTATCTGGCCAAACGCGGCGGCGGCCAGAACGAATACCATCGCAGCGATGCCAAATGCGATCCGAAATGACACGATCTTCATACTTTCTCTCCGTAAACAGGCTGTTTAGCGGGCCGCGTGCTTGTTTACCACCTCCAATGCCTCTACGAGAACTCGTCCCAGTGGCTTGCCTAAGTTTTGCGGTACGCTTGTATTTACCTGTACGGCGAGGGCTATTTTTTGTTCCGGAAAATACATCATGTCGGTCATGTAGCCAGGGAAGAAGCCGCTGTGGCCGTAGGACGTTCCGGCTGCGGTTTTGCGGATTATGACGCAGAGACCGTATTTGGTTTCGCGGCCAAGCATCGGTGCAGCAACGCCGTCGAGTGCCTGAGGCAAGAGGGACTCGTCAAAGGCCTTGCCCTCGAAGATCATTTTCGCCCAGCGGGCGAGGTCCTCGGATGTGGATGCGTAGCCGCCACCGGTCCATTCGAACTGCGGATTGATCGCGAATTTGTCGTTCGAGATCATCTCGTCCTTGCCACCAAACGGATTATTTTCGCCGGCATAGCCTTGGATCACGCCCTTTAGCTTTATGCCGTCCTGCGGGATCGTGTTCTTCAATTTTAGCGGTTTGATGACGCGGCGGTTAGCTTCGTCGTAGAACTTCCGGCCTGTCACCTTTTCAATGATCATGCCGAGGACGATGTAGTTCGTGTCCGAATAATCCCAACCTTTGCCAGCCTCGAACGGCGGTTTCTCGTCAAGCAGATAGGCGAGCAGTTCCTGCGGCTTCCACGTTTTTTCAGGATTTGCGGTCAGATCTTTTGTGAACTGGTCTTTGAATTCATAACGGACGAGGCCGCTTGTGTGGTTCATTAGTTGGCGGACAGTGATGTCTTTGGCATTCGGCAGACGCGAATACCACGGCCAAGCGCCGAGATAATTTTCGACCTTGTTATCAAGCTCGATCTTGCCTTCTTTCACCAATTGCAGAGCCGTGGCTGCGGCAAAAGTCTTGCCCGTGCTGCCCGCGAGCATTCGGTCGGTTGGCTTCATCGGTGTTTTGGCGGTTCGGTCGGAATAGCCGACAGCGAGGCTCAGTACTTCACCATTCGCCAGGACAATGCCGAGCGTCGCACCAGGAAATTTGCCGACCTTGTGCCATTCGTCGAGCTTGATCTGAAGCTCTCTTGTGAGGTCGGCAGTACGAGAACTGGCCAATCCTTGACTGCTGGCTGCGAACGCCGCGAAACCAACAATAAGAAACAGAAAATATCGTGCTGATCTAATATTCATGCGGTTTTAGTCGCCAGCCGGTTTTGGCATTCTCGCAAGGAGTCTTTCAAATCGCGGATCGGCACGGAGGGCCTCAAGATCGGTGTCTTTCTCGTAGGTATTTCGTGTCGCGAAGCCCTCATCGACAGCCTTGTTGAGCATTTCGAACGCCTTGTCATAGTTCTTTAATCTTGAGTAACCGCAGGCCATATTGTAATAGGCGAGTCCGCGCGTATTCGCTCCGGGCGGAATTCCTGCTTCGAATGCTTTCTCAAACGTCTCTATCGCCTCCTCGTTGCGATTCAGGCTCAACTGAGCATACGCGAGTTGGCCGTAGACAAAGCTGTTTCGTGCACCTTTTTCGACCGCTTGTGAAAGGAGATCGGCCGCTTCAGCATAACGCCTCTGTTGGCTCCGGATCTGTCCGAGACCGAGATAGATGCCGCCATCGGTGCCGCCGAGTTCGATCGCCTTTTGGTATGCAGCCGCGGCTTCGTCCGGTCGCTGGAGCTGTGTTAACGCGCGGCCGTATTGCTGATAGGCGACGGTATCCCTAGGGTTGTCAGCGATCCATTTTCCTAACAATTCTGCCGATCTCTGTGGATTATTACTAAACATTGCCGCTACGACATCGCGGGCCTGCGACGGTTTCCATGACGGCTGCGGCACGGGTTCGAGGTTTGACTTCCAGAACGCGATCGATTGCTGAATGATGCGGCGTGATTCGTCGTTATCGGCAAAGGCGTCGAAGGCATGAGGCATTCCGCTCGCAAATTGCAGCGTCCACGGAGCACGGGCCTCGGCGACACGTTGCCATAGCGGCAAAGCGCCCTGTCCCATTCCCGCGAGATCACCCTCGGCCAAAATGAAAAGCACGGGCAGGTCTTTTCGGATCCGCGTCTCGGCCGCCGGTGCCCCGCCGTAATAGAGTGCGGCCGCTCGGATTCCCTTAGATGCCGCATCGCTCATCAGATAGATCGTCGACTGCGTTACATTCGCTGATGCTGCATAAACGCCGAGCCGCGTGGCGTCAATGCCGTGTTTCGCCCCGTCCTTTTCGAGAAACGCGAACAGTTCGCGCAGGTTTTCCTGTATTCGGGTACCGTCCGCCTCCATCGAGATACCGACCAGACCGTGTGCGGCTACCAAACGCGGGAACGAACGGTAAATTTCCCAATGTTTCACCTTTTGCTGATTTGGAGCATCTCCAATTGCGTTGAGAAAGATCACGGCAGGGCGTTTTTCGGTCGCCTTTGCGTCGGGCGGCGTATAGACGTCGATCGTCAAGCTGCCCGAGTACGGGACGTCAGGTTTCAACTTTACATTCTTTGTCGCCGGAACATCATAAACTACGCCATAGAGCGTCGGGGTCAGCGGCGAGACCGGTTCAGACGGACTGTTTTGAGAAAAAGCAGTCGCGGGAATTATCAGAATTAATGCGAGGAGAAGATTCTTAGAAAACATGATCAAACCCTCCTAGATCAGATCTTTGAGCTTACTTTTTCTTGTAGTAGGTGCGGTCGACCGTCAACCACTTTTCTGGATTCCAGAGATCGGGATCGAGCTTTAGATTGGCTTGAACGTCAGTGTATTCCTCGGTCGTTGTCCGTTTTCCATCGACAAAAAATACGACCTCGACGGACACCCAGCCGCCGCCTTTGACCTTTTCGTATTTGTTAAATTGGGTTTCCTGAACGATCTTCTTATCGCGTCCGCCGAGTTGGATGAGGCGGACGAAATAGAGATGCTTTTTATCGATCCAAACCTGATTGGCATTCAAGTCGCCTTGTTTCGCCCCGACTACGTAAACGCTGCGTCCCTGCCACATGTCCTCGCGCAAGATTGAAAGGTCGATGCCGATTCCTTTGACTTGAGCGATACTTGTCGCCGCGGGCTGGTTGTAAACGTCGAATCCCAACACCATCAGCGGATGAACGAAGGGGCGTCCGGCAGTTGACTTGCCATCCTTGACAGAGTAGATCTTACCATCGGCGAAAAGGATGCCATTGCCTTTGTCGAGCGGGTCGATATCGATACGAAGTTTGCCCGGAACGCTCATGGCCTCATACCAGGTCTCCGTGGTAGCGGTGCCGTCTGGTTTGTGGGTGATAGTCTTTTGCACAAACGTCAGCGTCCTATACCACTTGCCGTCATACTTCTTGTGCATGGCGGTGATGAGGTCTTCGCCGTTCTTGATATCGATTGCGAAAGACGGAAACGCGAACAAAACGAAAAGGAATGCGATGGTAAGAATTCTCATGCTGTTTTAACGAAAAAGCCGGGAAAAAGGTTTTCCCGGCCGAAAAACGCTGATTTGAATACACTTTAAGTCTTCGGCGGCATGGGCAGATCGATCGCCGGAACGATCTGGCCGCGGTGGCACGTCGTGCAGTTTACGGTCGGTGCCGCACTTTTTAGATTCTTGATATTCTTGAGCAGGTCGCTGTTTAGTTTCCCGACCAATGCAGACATGTCGCGGGCGATCTGCTTCTGCGGCTTCTCTTCGGATTCCCATTTTTCCGGAACGTGGCAATGTGTGCATGTAACGCCGAGCGAGCGTGAATAGCCGAATTCCATTACAGAAAGAACCTGTCCGGCGGGTCGGTCTTTCATTGTCAATATGTTTTTGAAGACCGTTGACGCAGGTTCTTTTTCTTTGCCCTTGATCTGTTCGCGAAGCTTTGCGAGTGCGGCCTTTTGATCCAATTCGGCCGGAGCGGGCGTCGGCGTCGGATTTGTTTGTGCCGAGATCGGCGTTTCAAACCGCGATCCGCCGTTAAACAAAAATATTGCCATTGCTCCAAAGATCGTGATGGCAGCGACGGAAAGGTATCGTTGCAAAGTGATTTTCATATTTTCTCCGGATCATTTTTTACGCGAATAGAAAAGGTCAAACGATGTCGTCCAGGTTTTGCCTTCATCAGTCGAATTTTCGCCGAATTGGCGAACATCACCGTTTTCGAGTTTTGAAAATGTCATTTTGGCGAGGGTCTTCTTGCCCGCGAGAATCGTGTCGGCCACCATTACCATCTTTCCGTCAACGAGGCCTCCGATGTAATGGGCGAACGTGCCCTTGTCATCTACGTAGGTCTGATGCCATTTCTTATCGTTGGTGTCGTAGATATTAAAGCTCTTCCCGTTCGAGCCGCCGCCGCCGGACCAATTTTCAAAAATGATGCATTGGCCAAGGATGATCTGAATACTGCTCGAACCAGACGGCACGCCCTGCGGATTTTTGACGTCCCATTCGCCTATCCAAAAATCGAACTGTCGAAACTCGGGCGATGCCTTACACGGATTGACGGCTATGTCGCTTTTTCGCAACAATTCCTTAAACTGGGCGTCGTCCTTCCACTCGGCGAAATCCTTCTCCGCGATGAGCGTTTCCGGTGCGATTCCGCCCATGGTCGTACTTCTTTCGATCGTTTCGAACGCTTTGGCTTTGTTGTGTGCTCGTGCATATGCGCGTGCCAATGCGAGGGCGAAGATCGGATTTGGCGAGTTGGTGAACGAAATGTCGAGATGCTTCTGGGCCTCGGTGTTCTTATTTAAATTGAGCAGCGAAAGGCCGAGGCGATAATTTGCGTTTGGGTTTTTTGGTTCGAGATCGACGATCTTCTGATAAGCCGCCGCGGCGTTTGTCCAGTCCGAGGCCTGAAACAGAGTGTTCGCCTGGGCACGCATTCCGGGCGTCACCCCGACCGACGGCTGCGTCTGTGAATAAGCGGGAAGCGACGCCGACAAGACCAAGACGGCAATAAGTAGTGTTTTCATATTTTCACCGATCTTTAACTGATTTAGCTGTCAGATGCGATGAACGGCATAAACAGTTGTCGCGGCCGGCGAAAAATCAGTTCAAGCTACTTACGGCCTTTTGGTAGAAACTCTTTCGGGATCGGGTTGTTTGGACGTTCGTCGTCCCAGCTTGCGGACGAGATCCACCAACGCGTGCCGTCCCAGTATAGCTCGATGCTGTTAACGCCGCGGCCCTTGTCGGTCTTGTCATCGTTTGTGTATTCGTAGGTTGAGAAGACATGGGCGATGTTGCCGAAGCGGCGAGTGACGCGGTTGATCTCGCGCTCGGTGAAGCCATTGGTGACAAAGTTGTCGTTCGTCGCGTTCACGTACTGACTGTGATTCATTATACCGACGCGGATCTTTCCGCCCTGTTCGCTCATACCAACAAAGCGAACGTCGGGCGTATACAGCGTCTTGTCCCGCGACCATTGCCGAGGCTGCCCTTTCGGGCCGCTGATCGTTTCGTAGAACGCCTTGACGATGCCGTCGATGGTTGAAACGTCCGCAGGGTTCGCATCTACTTTTGCGATCTCGACAGCCTTGAGATCGCGTTCGCATTCGAACTCGAGCGTCGAGGCACCGTTCGCGATATTCCAGCCGGTTTCGGTGCGGACGAGGTTAAATGTGTTGGTGCCGCAATGCGAGAATTTGTCGCCGACGTGGAAAGTGTATCTGCCCGTGACGATCGCCAAGTCGCCTGCGATCCGAGCTTCAGGCGTCGGCATCTTTTCGATAAAATCAGCGCCTTTTGCTTCGGAGATCATCTTTGCGAACGCCTCGCCCGAAATAATGCGTGTTTTCGAAATCCCTTTGCCGTCTCGCGGTTTGTCGATCGCGACGAGCTGGCCATCGGCCGAAAATACGGCCTTCAATTGCTCGACGCTTTTGGCTTTCATGCCGTCGAAGAGTTGGTTGACTACGGCTATCGCGGCGGTTTTGTCGTCGATTGTTTGGGCGGCGAGTTGAAGGGCTAGCAACGAGATTAGGGCTATGGTGTTGAATAATTTCATATACTTCTGGGAATTCGTGAGAACACACTCCCTACAGGTCGTGTTTCTGCCTTTACTTGTGTTCGATATACGAGCCGGCGATCTTTGGGGCGATATCGTCGAGCCAGCGGTCGAGTTCGGTTTGGGTGTACCATTTGCCTTTGAGCATCACACCGGAGCGGTTTTTGGTCGCCGAGATGTCATCGAGCGGATTGGCGTTTAGCAAGATCAGATCGGCCCGTTTGCCTTTCTGGACGGTACCGACCTTGTCGAGCGTGCCGAAGAACTCGTGAGCGTTTCGGGTTCCCGCAAAAAGCACGGCGTAGTTAGGGATCCCTGAGTCTTTTAGAGCTTTCAGTTCGTGGTGAATCCCAAATCCATAGAGCCACAAGAATTCCGGTGTATCGGAACCGGCCATTAACTTGCCGCCGGCGTCAAAGATGGCCTTGATCAGCTTTTCGCGAAGCTCGACCCATCGAGCACGCTTGTCGAGCGGGACGGTCGTTATGAACCGATTTCGTTTATAGAAATCCAGCCATTGCTGCTGTACCTTCGCCGGGTAGAACTTGAAGTCGGGCTGCGCCCGGATCTCTTCTTCGGTCCGCAAACGACCGAACGAGTTCTTCATAAAATGATGGGTCGGATCGACGAACGGGTTTGATGCGACCGTTTTACGGGCGATCTCGGGTATTTTACTTTCGTCCATGTAGTCAAAACTCGCCCAGTTCGCCGGATTGTAAATGTATAGGTCCGAGACCGATCCTTTGATCGGCGAGTCCGCTTTTAGCAGCAGCTCCATATAACCGTCGAGATGCTCGATCTGCTGGCGGGCTTTCCAGGCGCGTTCGACGCCGACGAAACGGCTGTCGGCGTGGCCGACGACGCGGATATTTTGTTTTTCGGCTTCTTCGACCGCAGCTTCGTAAATTAGGGAGGGGACGAAGGTCGTGACCTTGATGAAATCGTAGCCTGCCGCTTTCGATTTGCGGACGGCTTCACGGGCTTCATCGGGATTTGTGACGACAAAGTCGTTGCCCTGCTTGCGGCCAGTAAGGTGTGGGCTCGCGACAAAGATCGTTGGTGCCGCGATATCTTGGGCGGCCGAACGCTCACGCAATTTGAGGAGTTCGGGCGTTCCGATCATAAACCGCACTGTCGTCACGCCGTTCGCGACCATCACACGCAGTTCGTCCGGTGCGATCGAATCAGGATAATCATCATTATCCGATAACAAGTGCGTATGCATATCGACAAGACCGGGCATGAGGTATTTGCCCTTGCCATCGACCGTGACGGCATCTTTAGGCACTTTGACCTTTGCCGCGTCGCCTATTTCAGCGATCGTGCCATTTCGGATGACGACCGTTTGGTTAGCGAGAATACGTTCGCTGTCCATGGGGATGACATTGACGCCAACAAAAGCTGTCGACTGGGCCCAGATCGAAAATACCGAGATCAACAAAAGTGCGGTCAATAGAAATGCTCTTTTCATAGTACCGGTTAATACGAAGGCTGACCGAAAATGGTTTCCAGTCAGCCCGCGTTTAATGAAAAACTCTCAACAAATTATTTCATTGGTTTTCTCGGGAGTTTCCCGTCCATCATTGCCGTCTGATAGGCAAAAGCGGCTATGATCGTCGCCGACTGTTTCATATCGTCCGTTTGAATACGGTCAAAGTTGTCCTGGTTCGAGTGATGGGTGCGCGAATCGTATTCGACCGGATCCTGAATGAACTGGAAACCCGGCAATCCGATCGCATCGAACGGCAAGTGGTCCGTGCCGCCGGTATTCGATAACGTCAGCGTCTTAGCGCCGAGATCGGTGAACGGGGCGAGCCAAGCGTCAAAAAACGGCCTAACGGCGCTGTTGCCCTGCATATAAACGCCTCGGATCTTGCCCGTGCCGTTATCAAGATTGTAGTATGCCGAGAGTTTGTCAAAATCCGCTGCTTTCGTCAGCGTACCATTCTTCTTCTCGCCAAAGTGCTGCTTGACGTACGCGGTTGAGCCAAAAAGGCCCTGCTCTTCACCGGACCAGAGAGCGACGCGTATGGTCCGGCGGGGTTTAAGGCCCGACGCGAGAATGATCCTCGCGGCTTCCATGACCGCCGCACACCCGGCACCATTGTCGGTTGCGCCAGTCGAGCTGTGCCACGAATCGAGATGCCCACCGAGCATTACGACCTCATCCTTGAGGGCCGGGTCTGAGCCCGGGATCTCGGCGATCGTGTTGTAGCCCATCGGGTCGTCATCATAAAACTGCGAGTCGATTTCGATCGTCATCTTTGGCTTTGAGCCTTGGTTGATCATGCGAACAAGACGATTATAATCCTCTGTCGCCATCGTGGCTTGAGGCATCATATTCGCCTCCCATTTCTTGTTAAATGGCTGAAACGCTGCCGCACCAAAAATATCCTCGATCGTTCGGACCTCGCCCATTTCGACTCCGACGCCGGCACCCTGAACGAAAACGGTACCGCCGCTACCCTGGCCGCTGCTGTCGATCATGACCGCTGCGCCCTCGTCAATGAGGAATTTCATCTTCTTTGCCTGCGAGTTCATCATGTCGACGAAATTCTTGATCATCGCAGGCGGCGGATTTCCCGTGTCGCCCGAAGCTGACGGATCCGGAGCGGAGGCGAGCTTGGTAAGGTCTTCGTCCGACAAACGATTGACAAGTGCTTTATCGATCGGCTTGAGCGGTCGCAGATTTGATACGAGCACGATCTTGTCGCGAAGCTGTCCCTTGAATTTCATGAGGTCCTCGGGTGTCTTAGCGTCAAGCAAAATCACCTCTGCGCTGACCGCACCCTTTGTCGAGGGTGACCATGCCTTTGGATAAGCGATCACGTTTAGAAACTGGGGTTCCGTCACGACGGCCGAAAATTTCCTCACGGACCAGCCTCTGCCGAACGGTCCCCACGATTCGAGGTGAGCGTTCAGCATTCCCCACTCCTTCATTTTGTCGCGCGTCCATTCGTTAGCTCGCTTCATATTCGGCGAACCGGTCAGTCGGCCTCCGATGACATCGGTCATATATGAAAGAGTCTGCATCACCTGTGAACGATTCAATCCCTCGTCCCGTATACGGTCAATGACCTCTTTTGGAGCGGTGTAGACCGCTGGTGCTGCCTGGCCGAGAGCGATCGCCGGCAGCAAGAGGGCGGTCAGCAAAACTGAAACTGTTATCTTTCGTCGTAGCATATTGTTGTATCCTTCTATCCTGTCTTATCTAATTTCCAGTGACGGTCGCGGGCAATGGTTTATCAACCCTCGGGCGTGTAGGCGAATTCGCTAGTGTCCAACCGGTTGCCATTATGGTACGCGCGACCTTTTCCATTTGTTCAAAATTGATCTTTTCGACCGAATCTGACGGCTGATGATAGTCCGCGTGATCACCATCCATATAAAAAATGATCGGTATGCCGCGTCTTGCGTAGTTGAAATGATCTGAGCGGTAAAAGAACTGATCGGGATGGTCAGGGCCGTCGTAGGTCAGATTGAAATTGAGGTTCAGAAAACTCTTATTGACCGCATCGCTCAGTTCGCCAAGTTCGGTGCTCATCATTTTCGACCCAATTGTGAAGACCTCGCCCGGTTTTGGAAGTCGTTTGTTCTGCGGATGATTTTCTTCGCCGGGTGCTTGATAGCGGCCGATCATGTCGATGTTTAGCTCGGTGATGATCGAAGTGATCGGAACGGTCGGATTACTCGTGAAATAGTCGCTTCCCCACAGTCCTTTTTCCTCACCCGCATGCCATATGAAAAGGATCGAACGTTTGGGTCTCGCAGTCCCTTTGGCAAATGCCTCGGCGATCGATAGCACGGAGACGGTCCCCGAACCGTCATCATCGGCGCCGTTCCAGATCTTGTCAGGTCCCGCAGCAAATGGATTCATTCCGACGTGATCGTAATGTGCGCCGATGGCGACATATTCGTTTTTAAGTACGGGGTCTGAGCCCTCGAGAATGCCGACCACGTTTTGAGTGAAGATGTCTTCGTTCTTTGTAGTGATACCGGCGGTAACTGTTTTGGCCGGATTCAGGTCGAACGATTCCATCGGCTCACCCGCGATATTTTTGGTGAACAGTGCGTTACCGCTGAATTTTTCGCCCTGGAATAATGCTGAGACTATCCGCGGCGAAATGGTCAGCGTGGGTATTGTGATCGGAGTCGCGGGCGACTTGCCATACTGGACGACGCCTTTCTCGACTGCATTCCATCGATTCGCATCCATATTGGCCAGCAGGCCAAAGCTTGCGATAACGAGCACACCTTTCGCACCATTCAATTGGGCATACAGGTTTGGAGACGTGTAGTTGCCGCCGTCGGGACCTTGAAGGTCGGCGTTCGTGACCCCTTTTGGCAGGCCATTTGCCACAACGACGACCTTGTCCTTGATATTTATGCCTGCGTACGGGTTCACATTCTTTGATCCTACGACCCAACCATTTCCGGCGAACACCATAGGGATGTTCGAAATTTGAGCAGTGACCATACTCGCAAGATAGTCTTTCCCATAAGTGTACTGCTGACCATTGATCTCGAGACGAGCCTTGTCCGGTTCAATCTTCAAACGCCGCAGCGGAACTTTTTGAAAGAACGAGCCATTGTCGCCCGCTGGCTTGATGCCCCAACTCGATAGATGTTGGGCGATGAACATTGCGGCAATGTCGAGGCCACGCGACGGCGTGTCGCGGCCCTCCAACTCGTCGGAGGCGATGAAGGTCAAATATTCCTTAAGTTGTTTTGCGGTGACGGCATTAGTATTGCCGAAATTTGGGGCTTGAGCGGCAGCTTTTCCGGTTGATCTCTGGCCCGCCGCCAAGGTCGGAGTACCGGCGATAAACGCCAATGCGAGTACGGCGGCGATCAACTGGTTAATTGCTCTTTTCATGATCATATTTTTATTAATTACCTCAGGTTTAACTGCTTCATTTTTGTGTTAAGCGTGCTCTTTCTCATTCTGAGTAAGCCGGCTGCACGGTTCTGACGTCCGCCAGCTGCCTCCAATGCCGATTCGATCAATTGGGTCTCAAACCGGGCGACCGCTTCGTAAAAGTCGATTCCGTTTTCAGCGTCCACTTGGACCGGGCGGGACCGGGCTTCAACTTCGTGAAGGAGGATGCGGACGGTCCTTCGCAGATTATCGAGTTGATCGACAAGTTTGCTGCTGTCTTTGATTCTGTTCAGGGTTGCCATACGTAATTCCTAAATCGCGACAATCCAAAAGGCATAGCGATGCTAAATGCCGGAAACTGCAATACCGTCCGGGCCTTTGCCGGTTTCGACGCGGCCGGTTATTTCCATTTTTTCCAGATCGATCCTGAGAACGCCGTCGGGTTCGACCATCGTTATGAACGCCGTTTTGCCATCCGCTGAAAAAACTATGCCGAGCGGAACGCCGTCTAATTTCATCCGCTTGACCTCTTTTCTCGTCGCGGCGTCAATAACGAGTAGTTCCTTACTGGCGATCATCGTACAGACAACCGATTTGCCGTCCGGCGTGAATTTTACGCGGTAAGGCCGGCCGCCGATGTTGATCTTTGCGACCGATCTGGCTGTTGCGGTGTCAACCACTTCGGCCATGCCGTCGGCATTTAGGCCCGTCCAGACCTCTTTGCCGTCCGGCGAGAGATCGATCGCCTCGGGCTGTTTACCGACGGGAATATGTGTGATACGCGACGCTGACGGCGGGACGTTTTGAAAATCAAATGCCGTGATCGTATCGGATGCGATATTTGCCGTATAGAACTTCTTTTGATCGGCAGAAACGGCGATCATATGCGAGGCATTTTGGCCCGTTCCCATCAGCCAGTCGATCTTGTTCGCGACAAGGTCGTAGCGGGCGATTACGCGATTGGTCTCGGACGTGAAATAGAGTTTGCCGCCCACCATTTGTAGTCCATGGGGACGCATCAACGGGCTGATATCGACGCGGCGAAGCTCTCTCGCCGTTGGCACATCGATAACCGTGATCGAGTTTCCCGGCGTTTGTGCTCCATAATTTGCAACATACGCAACCCGCCCGTCAGATGACAGAACGACCTCATGCGGGCCATCGCCGGTCGGGACTTTGGCGGTGACCTTCATGGTCGAAGCATCGATTATCGCGAGGGTGTTTTCGGCTTTGTTAAGCGCAACTAATATCGGTTTTGATGTTTGCGCCGCTACATTGCATCCCGCGAATACTGAAACCGCGAATATTGCCGTAAAACATCTGTTGAAAAAGCGAGAATGATGGTTCATGCCTCACTTATACGTGGCTGACCGTTTTTTGGTTTCGGTCAGCCGTCTAATATTTTAATTGCTGTCTGCGCCAATTATTTCGGCGTTTCGTATTCGAGCAGTTTGTATAGGTCTTTCGCGTCCTTATCTGCCAGATCTTTTCTAACGAGCAGCGTAAGGTCAACGCCGGGCCGGAGCGGATAGACATCGACAAATTTGTAGTGGGCCGAATATCGCTTAAGAACATCGACATCCTGATCGTCCTTTTTGGCGACGATCAATTCAGAGGCGTTCACGTCGGTGAGATTGCCGTGGAATATCGCCTTTTTGTATTTATTCAGATACCACGTCAGCGGCCAATAATCAGGCGAGACGATCTCGACCGAAGCATCAGTACCTTTTCCACTTTTCTCCGCGTAATACTCGATCTTTGCCACGAGGTCTAGCATCGGGCGTTTGGTGTGGGCGTATACGTAGCCCATTTCTTCGTCATCGTAACGGACGAAATTGAGATCGTATGTCTGATACGCGAGGACCACGGACGCCAGAACGAGCGAAGCTGCTCCAACGGCCTTAAGGGCCGATTTCTTTGCGGCCAGCAACTCATTTATGCCGTAACCCGCAATGATGCACATCGGCAGATAAAAGCTGAGAGCAAGCCACGGCGTTTTATAAGGAATTATCGTGTAGGCCGCAAACAGACCGAACGCCCAAAATGCAGTGAACATTGCAAACCGATGCTTTGCCTTGAGAAGTGCGATCAATGCTCCAAGGGTCGAGAGCATTAACAGTGGCGCCTCGACTTTTAGGCCCCATTTCAGATAGCCAAAAATACCATTTTGGGTATGATCTTTGCTGCCCGTTTTGGTCCAAATCATGTACGCCTCAAAAGCCTTTCCGACTCCTTCAGCGTAGGTGAAGAACGATGAGAAAAATAGGACACTTAGATATATGAAGATGGTCGCGACGGCGGCGATCATCAACAGCAAATCATTGCCGGGACCAATGCCGCCGCGGAAATTTTTCCAGGTCAATGCGGCGGGTTCAGTAAGCTCTGTCGTATTTTCCTGTCTGTAATAAAACAAATAGACAGCCCATGTCAGCATCGTCACAAACCCAAGCGCAACGATCGAATAAAAGGCGAACGGTTCGGAGATCTTGTATTCGCCTAGAAAGTTGTCGTAGAGCCATTTGCCGCCTTCGATCAGGCTTCGATAATAGACGAGAGCAACGATTGCGAGAACGGCGTGGACCGCCAATATGATCGAGAATTTTTTACGTTGGATAGTCTCGTTCTCTATCAATCCCCGCCAGATCCAGACGCTGACACATGCGATCATCATCGTGCCGATCGTGATAAATCCCGTTTCTTTGGTGGCAAACATCAACGCGACCGAGGCTGATGCAAGCAGAAGATAAACAGGCCTGCCGCTGTCCCAATCAAGCAGCATGCGGATGACAAAATAAACGAGAACTGCTTCGACGATAAAGAACGCAATGCGAAACGCCCACACGGCCGATAAACTGGTGCCGCCCAACGAACTAGCAAGCGACAAAGCTGATGGTAGAAAACAGACGAAAAGCAACAGCACCATCCAGCCGATAGCGAAGACACCCGCTCTGCGTTTCTCGATGAAAAATACAACTGACAAAACGACCGCGAGGCTCAGGAAAACAAAAAGTATCTCGTGGATAAAATACCGCGAAATAAACACCATTCCGGGCGAAAGCGTCAGGAAAACGGCGGCCGCGAGCGCACCGATCTTGCCGATGTATCGCCTCAGGAAGAACGCGAGCACGACCATCAACACCCCAAATATTGCGACGCTCGCACGGACCGGAATCGTCTCGAGCCCGAAAACCTTGGTAAACGCCAACGTTATGTAATAAAGCGTCGGGCCGTGATAATTGGCAGGATCGTATTTGTAAACACCGTCGCGAAAAAGGTTGGTCAGAAAAAAACCGTTGACGCCTTCGTCGTGGTGGAATGGTTTGAGCCCCAGCATGAAAAAGCGCAGGAACGTAGCGGCGGCAGTGACCACCGCACAACTGGCGAGCCAGGGGAGATCAAACCTGTTTTCACCGGCTTGCGATTTCAGTACTTCTTCGTTCGTCATCACGATAATTCAAACAGGGCATACAGGATGGTCAGGAAAGAAAAAGAACTTTTCGATCCCGCTTTATCACGTTCAATTTCTTATTTTATACACACGATACTGTCCGGCTTCAGCGACAACCGGAAATCTCTTGAGGAACTCTTCGTTTGGTTTCAGCGAACTTTGTTCTTCGGGCGAGACCAGGATGTAATCGATCTCAGCTTTCTTTAGAAAGATATCCGCAACACCGCCTCCCTCGTAAATTCGCTTTATTTCTTCCTCACGCGGCCCGTAATCGATTCCGTGGGACGAAAGATGCCCAACATAACGCATATACGAACGCCTGCCCGATAAAACGACCGCCGAATTGTAGGTCGGAGCGTTCAGGAAAAGGGCGTTTGGCGGCGTCTTTGCTTTGATCTGTCCCGCGAGCTTTACGGCGTCAGCATCAAATACTTTGATCTTGTTCTGTCCGGCTGCGGTTCGCCAAACATCGAGCCCACCGGAAAGTGTTAGCGCCACAAATCCGAGCACGGCCGCGGCGCGCGATAGCTTCTTCTCTTCCCAGGACCACGCTATTGCGTAAGCGATCAGCGGTACTGATCCGACGAACCAATAAATAAGAACCTTGATATTGTCCCATTCCCACGGTGCGAGTTTGGCGGTGTTTGAGACAACGAAAAGAAAAATAAACGGAACGTAGAAGAGCAGAAGAGTCTTGGACTTAGGCCTTTGGTCTTCGGTCTTTGATCTTTCCGGGGCGTTGCGGCTCTGTGAAATGTGTATCAGATAAGCGCCCCCGATCAACGCCGGAATAACGATGCCGGTGTTTTTGACCCAGAACCAAATTACGTTCGCATCGCGTGAATCCCATCCGAAGTGCCAGCCGAAAAACTTGCCCGTCTCCGTCGCACTTCCGACCATCGACCAGAGAAGTTCGGGGATTGCGATCACGCAAACGCCGATACCGAACCCGATCCAATCACGCCAACGTTCGGGACGAATGACGAACAGTACGCCAGTAACGACGAACAGCACAGCGATGCTGTGAAGATGTATGAGCGGCAGCATGCCGGTGAGGAGGCCAACCATAAGGGGAGAAGGGGAAAAGCGGAGAATGGAAGAACTTGTCTCATTCTCGTTGTTCACCGTACGCTCTGTGGCAAATATTCTCCACAAAAATCCGAGCACCGTGATCGTTATCGGCATTCCGAGCAGGAGACTTCGTTGCGTCATAAACAGGACAACGAGCGAATTGCCCCACCGAAATTGCTCGCCGATCGTGTAGTCTCGCGGCAACGCCCACAGAAATTCCCATAGGCCTTTACCTTGTTCCCAATAATCCTTGAAAAACCAAAGAAAACCGAGTCCGCCGCTGAAAAACAGCAATGCGGGAGCGATCCGCCCGGCAAGCTTGCTGCCGGTTACCCTTACCGAAAATCTCTCGAGAATGACGAGCAGCGAAAACGCCCACGATACATTCTGCAGGAACATCGCACTCTGCAGATCAGCCCCGAGTCTTATAAAACAGGCCGTCAAGAAGTCCGCGATGAACGGATACGAAAATCTTGCGCCGGAGAACGAAGGGTTTTGGGGCGGAAAATTATTGCCGTCGGTAAAGCCGAATATTGCGCCCAGATGAAACGGAAGGTCGCCGAGGTTTTGCGACCCGCCGGTAAATATTCCGGCAGCAGTTTCGTACATCGTCTGGCCGAAAAACAACCAGAATAGAACGACAAAGAAAGCGTAATAACCGAACCCCGCAAAGCGTTTGAGGTTGCCGCCCTGCAGTTTGCCCTTTGCCTTTGCCCAATCGCGGAGGAATTTCGACCGCCGCTCACGTTTTTGCAGAACTGCGATCGGCAGCAGCGTGAGCACGATCGCGAAAATAACTGTCGCCACATTGAATCCAAACATCAGAGCCAGGAAAAACGCGGAGGTCCCGAATACCGCCGATCCGACGACGTTTCCAACGGCGATGCGCCACATGAACGTCTCTTCGTTCGCCACGAGATACGTTAGTGCCATTCCACCAAAGGCCAAAGCGATTATGATCAGTGCCGAGATCAGCATAAACAGGGAAACGAACTTCTAAATAACTTACTTCATCTGCGTCAAGCGGCAAAATCCGGCGAGCAAATTACAAAAACATTGGCTCGCGCTATCAGAATCGTTTATACTTTTACCAAATCCATCAGCCGAGCAACCGCCATTGTCGAACTATAATGAATTACACGATCATAGCTATCGTTTCAGCAACGATTCTCCTTTCCAACATCACATATTCACAAGAGCCGATATTGTTCAATGGCGGTAGCGGGAACACGCATAGAAGTTTGGAGTTTTCGTACGCCGAACCGTATTTCCGTTCGGGTATGAATCCGGCGGAGATCATTGGAATTCAAAAGGTTGATGCGGCGGGAATTGCTTATTCCCGCTATTCTGCGTTTCGCACAGACGACAACGGCGTAAGATGGTTTCCGATCGGACTCGGAATGCGGTCCCTCCAGACGATCAGTCACATGGTCTTCGCGAACGGACGAAATGTTATATGCATACTTTCGGATCCGCGGGAAACTTCGTTGGAATTGCTGCGATCTTTCGACGCCGGGCTTACGTGGAGTTCGACGCCGATAAATATCGACGTCGGGGCATTGTCCGGTTCGAATGTTGCAAACGCTCAATTCGAGATGGTCGCCAGCGGTGTCCTTCGACTCACGGTCCCGCTTGAAACAAGCTCAAATTTTGTTGGGCGGATACTGTTTGACTCCCTAGACGATGGTAAAACGTGGATTTTTGTTTCGCGCATTGTCGATCTGAATTCGGATGCCGCTCCGGCGGCTGAGATCATATCGGGCGATTGGACGCTTCGAACGGACGGCGATTGTTTGGGCAATAAAACCGGCTGCGTTCAGGAAAGCAAGCTCCTCAGAAACGGAACCGACATCACGCCTCCGCAGATCAAACGTCTCGCGGTCATCGAACGTGAACGGGCAAAGGCCGAGACCGAAAAACTGCCGATGTTTGCATTACCGCCGGGCGGCGCGACGCGGACGAGCCTAAACCGCGGTTTTGATATGTGCAATGCTCCGACGGCGGCGCAGATGCAGATCTGGTGGAACACGTCGCCGATGTACGACATGAATATCTATATGAGCGGGCGGAATCGTGCTTGTTCGGCACAGCCGAATTTGTCGGCAGCCTGGGTAAATCAGGTTTCGGCAATGGGATGGGGCCTGATACCGACCGTTGTCGGATATCAATCGCCGTGTACCGCTTCGGCGACGACGGTAAAACTCAGCTATGACGTCGCCGTCGCCGAAGCCCAAGGCCGCGGCGAAGCGGATATCGCCGTCGCTGACGCCAATAATCTCGGTCTCACAACCGGTTCGATCCTTTATTACGACATGGAGCGTTATGATCCGCCGACGCCTGATACGCTGGGCTGCCGCCCAGCAACCGTCGCTTTTCTAAAAGGCTGGACCGATCGGATAAAAGAGCTCGGCTACAAATCGGGCGTTTACGGTTCGCCCAAGAATGCCCAGGAAGATTGGGTCGGGCTGCCTCTGGCGAGCAAGATGGATGCGATATGGATGGCTCGCTGGGACAATATTATGTCCGTTTGGACATATCTAACGTTCCCAAATTTCCCGACGAACGAGTGGGCAAATCACCAGCGGATAAAGCAATGGCAGGCACCGCATAACGAAACATGGGGCGGCGTTACATTCAATATCGACGGCAACAACTCCGACGGCCCCGTCGCGGGCGTTGTTGTCGCACGCAATAAAAATGCCGATTTTGACGGCGACGGAAGATCGGACGTAAGCGTATACAGGCCTGATACTGGTGCTTGGTACTACCTCCTCAGCGGCAGCGGCGCGGCCGGAGGGGTTTTCTTCGGATCGGCGGGCGATATCACGGTTCCCGGCGATTATGACGGCGACGGCAAGACCGACACTGCGATCTTTCGTCCGACTGACGGTACGTGGCACATGCTGACGAAGGCCGGCGTGTACCGTTCGATGCAGTTTGGAACCAACGGCGATATTCCGGCCGCGGGCGATTATAACGGCGACGGCAAAACCGACCAGGCAGTGTTTCGTCCATCGAACAATACCTGGTACATAGCAAACAGCGACAGTCTGGGCACATTTACATTCGTTCAGTTTGGCCAGGCAGGCGACAAACCAGCACCGGCCGATTACGACGGCGACGGCAAGGCGGATGTCGCGATCTTCCGTCCCGTCGGAACGGCTGGGGCGGAATGGTGGGTTTCAAAAAGCAGCGGCGGGCTGTTTGCAACGCAATTCGGCTCGGCTACAGATAAGGCTGTACCGGTCGATTTTACCGGCGACGGCAAAGCCGATGTCGCATTTTGGCGGCCTGCCACCGGCGAGTGGTTTGTGCTGCGTAGCGAAGACTACAGTTACTACGCGTTCCCGTTCGGACTCGACGGCGATCTGCCGGCTCCCGGCGATTTCGACGGCGACGGCAAGGCCGACCCGGCGGTATTCCGGCCGTCGAACGCCGTATGGTATTTGTTGAGAAGCCAGGCGGGATTTACGGCGGTGCAGTTTGGCTTGTCGAACGACCGGCCGGTCCAAGGTGCCTATCTGCCTCAGTAACAGCAACGTCGGAGCGGCCTCCAAATTGCGGATCTGTACAACGCGCCAATTGGTCTTACCAATCGTGAGGTCTTCGGATGTTCTTGCCTCCACGTTGTTTCTCGAGTACGATTTAACTCAATAAACGCAAAAATCGATTTTTGTTATTCGAACTAATTATGCTATCTTAAGCGAAATTGGTCTTACCATTTAATTTAATGAGCATATTGGATAAGTTTTCTCTTGCTGGCAAGACCGCACTCGTAACGGGTTCGGCAAAGGGCATTGGACGCTCGATGGCCATTGCGCTTGCCGATGCGGGAGCGGATGTTGCCTGTCACGCCCGTACGGTTGGCACGGCCGGTGAAACGGTCGCAGCGGTCGAAGCGCTGGGCCGACGCGGAGTCGAAGTTCTCGGCGACATGGCCGAAAAGGAAGCTCCAAAGCGGTTGGTTGACGCGACGATCGAAGCGTTCGGCAGCATCGATATCCTTATTAATAACGCCGGAATGATACGCCGTTCGCCGGCAGTCGATTTCAGCGAAGACGATTGGTCGACCGTCATCGAGGTAAATTTGTCGAGTGTATTTCGCCTTTCTCAAGCGGCCGGGAAGCACATGATCGCTCAGGGAAGCGGAAAGATCGTTAATATTGCATCGCTTCTTTCGTTTCAGGGCGGAATTACGGTTCCGGCCTACACCGCATCGAAATCAGGCGTTGCCGGACTCACCAAAGCCCTAGCGAACGAATGGGCAAAACACAACGTCAACGTCAACGCGATCGCTCCGGGCTATATCGCGACTGACAACACGGCACCGCTGCAGGCGGACGAAACGCGCAACCGTCAGATACTCGAACGCATTCCGGCCGGCCGTTGGGGAAATGCCGACGACCTTGCCGGTGCGGCCGTTTTTCTGTCGTCCGCGGCGAGCGACTATATGCAAGGCCATATTATGATCGTGGACGGCGGGTGGATGGCACGTTGAGAGTTGAGAAGCCTGAATTAAGAAGCCGGAAGTCGGCGAATTGATTGCGGTGTTCTGAATTCTGATCTCTGTATTCTGTCTTCGAATTTATGTTAAATATCAAATCAAAAGATCAGTGTAAATGGGACATCGTTTCCCTCGGCGAAGTCATGCTGCGGCTCGATCCGGGCGACAAACGGATACACACGACCCGCTCGTTTGAGGTCTGGGAGGGCGGCGGCGAATATAATGTCGCACGCGGCCTTAAACGCTGCTTCGGCCTCGACGCGGCGGTCGTCACAGCCTTGGCTGACAACCCGATCGGCCGTCTTGTCCAGGATCTGATCTATCAGGGCGGCGTCGACCAGTCGCATGTGAAATGGGCAAAATACGATGGCGTTGGCCGAACGGTCCGCAACGGCATGAACTTTACCGAACGCGGTTTTGGCGTTCGTGCCGCACTTGGCTGCTCGGATCGCGGCAATACTGCGGTGTCGCACCTAGGGAAAGGCGATATCGACTGGGAAAAGATCTTTGGAGACGAAGGTGCGAGATGGCTTCACACTGGAGGTATTTTCTGTGCTCTATCGGAATCAACGCCCGAGGTCGCCAAGGAAGCGATGCAGATCGCCAAAAAGCACGGCACTATTATCTCGTACGATCTTAACTTCCGCGATTCGCTCTGGAAAGCCATCGGCGGCCAGGCAAAGGCTCAGGAAGTGAACCGCGATCTCGCCCAGTACGTCGACGTGATGATCGGCAACGAAGAGGATTTCACGGCGTGTCTAGGCTACGAGGTCGAAGGGCAGGATGAGAATCATTCGAAACTCGACATCGTCAATTTTGAAAAGATGATCCGACGAGCGGTCGCTGATTTTCCTAATTTCGCGGTCGCGGCAACGACCCTTCGCAACGCCAAGACGGCGTCGGTCAATGATTGGGGAGCCGTCTGCTTCACTGAAGGGCAGCTTTTTCAGGCGATAATGCGGCCTGACCTTAACATATTTGACCGTGTCGGCGGCGGCGATTCGTTCGCCTCAGGCTTGATCTACGGCTTCCTGACCGGCGAATCACCCGAATGGGCTGTCAATTGCGGTGCCGCTCACGGAGCATTGGCTATGACCACGCCGGGCGACACCACAACGGTAGGTCTAGCAGATGTCCTCAGAGTGATGAAAGGCGGCGGAGCCCGCGTAGCAAGGTAAATACTTATGACCAAAGCGGAAATTGTGAAACAGATCGAAGATATCGGACTCGTGCCGGTGGTGCGTGCTTCATCAGCCGACGAGGCGATGCAGGTGATCGAAGCGATAAAGGCCGGCGGCGTGAATGTTCTTGAGATCACGATGACCGTTCCTGGTGCGATCAAAGTGATCGAAAAGGTCGCCGATAAGTACGGCAGCGAAGTATTGGTCGGAGCCGGAACGGTCCTCGACCCCGAGACTGCCCGTGCGTGCCTGCTTGCCGGAGCGCAGTTTCTCGTCAGCCCCGCGCTAAATCTCGATACGATCGCACTTTGCCATCGATACAGTGCTCCGATCTGTCCGGGCGTTCTGACGCCGACGGAGGTCATCACCGCGTGGAGTGCCGGTGTTGATTTCGTCAAGGTTTTCCCGTGCGGATCGGTTGGCGGTGCTAGCTATGTCAAGAATCTAAAAGGGCCCTTTCCGCAAGTCAAGATCATCCCGACCGGAGGCGTCTCGCTCAAGACCGCTGCCGATTTCATCAAGGCTGGGGCGTCTGCATTGGGCGTCGGTACGGACCTCGTCGATGTGAAAGCGATCCGCGAGGGCAACGCGCACATCGTCACCGAACGAGCGCAGCAATTCATCGAGATCGTCCGCGAAGCCCGAGCTTCATAGTTCGCGAAGCGCAAGCATTCTTTCTACGTACTTTGCGATGACGTCAGCTTCGAGGTTGACGTCTTCGTTTGGTTCCAGAGTCGAGAAATTGGTCATTTGCCACGTTTTTGGAATCACGGCGATGTCGAAATGATCGTCGGCCAATGCGGCGACGGTCAGGCTGATGCCTTCGACGGTGACGGAGCCTTTATAGACCAGATAACGGGCAAATTCACGCGGAAAACCGATCTTTACTGTCCAGAAATCGCCTTCGTTCCGTGCCGAAAGGAACGTGCCGCGTCCGTCAACGTGGCCCTGAACAATGTGTCCGCCGAGACGTGTCGCGGGTGTAATGGCCCGCTCGAGGTTGACACGTGATCCGGAACTCAGGTTCCCGAGCGTCGTCTTACTGAGCGTTTCAGGCGAAACATCGGCGGCGAATGAGCTTTTTGTCGCACCAAGAGCAGTCAAGCACACGCCGTTCACCGCGATCGAGTCGCCGTTTGCGATGTCGGAGGTGACAAGATCGGCGGCTATCGTGATCCGCTCGCCGCCGGCGAATGGTTCGCGGCTTGTGACCATTCCAAGTTCTTCGATTAGTCCGGTAAACATAGATCAAGATGCAGGTTCGATAGACGAGAGTTTTCGGGTGTCGATCGAGATCGGCTCGCCGTCATCGACCTCATTATAATAATTGACGAATTTGTAGCCGCAGCGTATCTCGTCCGGTTTATAGGACGAACGGGTATGAACGGTTTGCGCGAAGGTTTCGTCAGTTGCCGTTAGCAGGATCAGAAACTCGGCGTCGGTGCGTTTATAGTCGAGTTGCGTCAGGCCGTGTAGCGGTGACCGTTCATTGATCGGATGGACAACGGTCCAACCGAGCGGAAAAAATGTGACTTTGTCTCGTTCGAGTTCGAGAAAATCAAAACGTCGTACCTGTTTGCCGTCTTCGTTTACAAACCTTGCAAACAGCACCTTGACCTCGACCTCTATCAGTTGATTATTACGGCCGTTGATCATACGGAACATCAGTCCTTCGATGCCGCGATAGGGAGCGATGACGCAGACCTCACTGAAAATTACCTTTGCTGTTGGCCGTGCAAACCGGGCGAAAACGACACCTGTGATCAGAGCGTTTGCGAGTAGGCTGTAATACGATTCGACCGTCACGAGCAAATTCGGAATGACCCCCACAGGATGTATCGTGCCATAGCCGATCGTCGCAAATGTCTGCACGCTAAAGAAGAAACCGGTGAGAAATGCATTTGCCATCGGCGTTGACGAGGTGTCGACCAGTGCTCCCACGCCGGTCGCCGTATACGCGAGCCCGAAGACGATATTGCTCAAAAAATAGAGCAGCAGAACAAGCAGCAGAAATGTTCGCCACTTCATCGTCAGGAGTGAATGATAGAGGTTGAGCGAGGTAAGCAGCGGCAGTCCCGTCCGCTGGACATTAAACGAACCGTCGGGGTTGAGCAGCCGCTGACGGCTCTGGCCCGAGACGACCGTACCAAATCCAAGATCTCGATCTTCCTCCTTGAGAAAGTCGTCGGCAGTCAATGCGTTTTCGAGCGTTTGTTCGTTCACGTATTTAGCGATTATAACGAGCGAGTCGGAGAATTGTAAAAGTTAATTGGTTTTTCGGGCGGTTTGGTGCTGAAATATTTACATGGCTGAAGCAAAAATACAGGAATTGGAACCGCCAAAACTAAAGATCGTGAACGGCGAGGCCGAAGTTTCATCACTTGCAGATCTGCTCGAGTGGTTTCTCAATTTTGACGAGCGAACTGCACGGATGCGGCTCGCGTATACCGAAGAGCTTTTTCAATGGAAACAGGCCGACGACGAAGCAAACGGTGTCGGTACATATCCGTTTGAGAACGCCGAGGCGAGGTTTGCTGTCGGTGCGATACAGGCACTAAAGGAAAACAATACAGAGACTAAACTGCAGATCTGGATAACCGAAGTTTTAGAAGCTCTCGGTGCTGCACGAGAAATGAAGACCGAAATGTCGAACGCATATCGACTAGACGATGCCGATCCAGAGGCGTTTTCGCTCAAGAAAGCTGAGAAGTTGACAACAAACAACGAAAAACGTTTGTACCTGTCGAATTGCTGGTTCGAGGTTCTTTACACCGCAGAGGCCAGATTCTTGGGTTACGTTTACCAAGAACTTTACAAAAAGCCATACGCTCCCGCGACTATTTAAACGTCTGACACTGCTGCATACTGCCGGACTGCATTCCTTTCGCGAAGTACTGCATTCGCTGTTGAGCTGAGCCGTGAGTGAATGAATCCGGGACGACGTAACCCTGTGTGCGTTTCTGGATCATGTCATCACCGACGGCCGCGGCAGCACGAATCGCTTCTTCGGCATCGCCGGTTTCGAGGCGGCCCTGTTTAGCGGCGTAATTTGCCCAGATCCCTGCGTAGCAATCGGCTTGGAGTTCGAGAGCGACCGAGAGGCGGTTGTTGCTGCCGGCTCGCTGAACTTTGTCCATTACGCCTGTAAGATTTTGGATGTGATGCCCGTATTCGTGTGCAATGACGTACGCTTGGGCAAAATCCCCGGGAGCTTTGAATTCACGCTGCAGTTCGCTAAAGAAGGCAAAATCCAAATACAGATTATAATCGCCGGGACAATAGAACGGTCCGGTCGCAGCCTCGGCGTAACCACAGGCGGACTGGACCTGGCCCGTGAATACAACAAGCTTTGGAGCTCGGAATGGGACCCGAGACTGGGCGGGAAGTATTTGTTTCCAGGCGTCCTCAAGACTTCCTACAATGGCACGCGAAAACTGCATATTTTGGTCCTGTGTTACAGTCTTGTTTGCAGCCGAGCCCGGAGCTGGTACTTCCTGAGGAGCAGAACTTTGCAGCAGTTGGCTGGGGTCGCCGCCGCACAGATATATCGCGACGGCCAATATCAGTACTCCAATACCGCCGCCGCCGATCGCCAAACCGCGACCGCCGCGTCGATCTTCCACATTGTCACTTTGCCGCTGATCCTGCCAACGCATAATTCAAATCCTCTCGAATCGGTCAAAATTTCCAAAAAGCGTGTTGTGATTCTAACATTTTCAAATGAGTCGGCGAAGAAATTCGTTGAGTTTTTATTTTGCCGCAGACGCATTCCATTCGGCTTTTCACGACGCTATCCGGAGCCAAGCCGCATGCGTTGACAGCGAAGAAAGGAAGGCAGGTGATGACATCAAAAAAATTAACGCTTGCAACTCCGCAAAATCTTGACAGAACTAGATTTAGAGGATTATGATGCAACTGCGTTTTAGTTTCGGTTTTCTCTCCACGTTTCCATTTAATAGGAGGCACTAATGATCAAACTAGACATCGTCAACCTGGTTGCAGACCGCACGGGAGTGCCGAAGCAGAAGGCCGAGCAGGTCGTTGATTCGCTTTTCGAGGCGATGAAAGATGCCCTCGCTCACGGCAAGCGTATCGAATTGCGTGGATTTGGCGTTTTTGTTGTAAAGGCACGCAAACGCGGAGTCGGCCGCAACCCGCGAACGGGCCAGGAAGTCCCGATCCCGGCGGGCAAGACGATCCGGTTCAAACCCGGAAAAGAACTCTCGGCCAAGGCAGTTGGTTGATCTTGGTATTATTACGGCTGACGATCCGATCGTAGATCGCGTGTTTAGCGACGTTTCGCTCGCGGTTTGCGATCTTTCTTTTTTACCTACCGAATGACCGATCCTAAGCAATTAGATCAACAATATTATTATGAACGGCCGGTAATGAAACCGACGTTTCGCACGTACATTCGCCACTTGCTGCTGCTTGCGGTCACGTTTTGTACATCGATGGTTGCAGGCGTGATGTATCCGTTCGGGCCGATCAACACGCTGCCCGCGGATGATCCGGGAACCGCTGCCGAGGTAGTCAATTTTGTCCTTTCTCTGCCGATGAGATATGTCGGTTTGGTAAGCGATGCAGTCCACAAGATATTTACTATCCCTTACGTGCTGGATTACGGACTGAAATTCACGCTCTCCGTGCTATTCATTCTGATCTGCCATGAGATGGGTCATTATATCGCTTGCCGAATTTACAAGGTTGACGCGACATTGCCGTTCTTTATCCCTACTCCGCCTCTTATTGGACCGGCCGGAACGTTTGGTGCGTTTATCAAAATATTGTCCCCGATGCCGTCGCGCCGTGCGGTGTTCGATATAGGTGTCGCCGGGCCGATCGCCGGATTCGTTGCGTTGATACCGATAGCATTGGTCGGAATCGCGACAATGGAGATAGCGACGCCGGCACAGGTCGCTAATTCACAGGGCGGAATCGCGTTTTCTGATCCGCTGCTGATGAAATTTTTCGCTTATTTATTCGGGATAGACCTGCAATTCGGAATTGGCAATGCATTTTACTATGCGGCCTGGCTCGGGTTGCTGGTGACAGCGCTCAATCTGATACCATCGGGCCAACTCGACGGAGGCCACGCGATATATGCGGTTTTTGGTAAGACGGTTCACAAGTTAACGGGCCGGATCGCGTTTCCGGTGATGGCGGTATTTTCGGTGATCGGAATGTATTTTTTCAACAGCCCGAGTGGATTACTCATTGCGATCATCCTGGCTGTTATGATGCGCGTCGGCCATCCCGAACCTCTGGATCAAACTCCGCTCGATCCAAAGCGTAAAATCATAGCGTTTGCGACGCTTGTCATCTTCGCCCTCTGTTTCGTACCGTTCCCGATCAAGATCAGCTAAGAAATATTGGCCGCAAAAAGGCACAAACGACGTAAAAAAGAGGACGCCGAAACATAATTCGGTTTCCTCTTTTTCTAAACTTATTTTGTGCGTTCTGTGCCTTTTCGCGGCAAAAGCTGCTTATCCGACCGATGCCGGCAGCATTCCTTTGATCTCTTTGACCATCTTTTCGACGTCTTCTTGGCCGTCGAGGGCGATCATAAAGAAATCGTAGCTTGTCTTAAAACAGACCATTCCGTTGCCAAAGAACCAGACGCCTTCGAGCAGTGGATTGCCTCCGATGATCGAGCCGATCGGAAAACCGGTGACCGCCGCCGGATTGAGAACATTTGACATCATTACTGCGCCCGATGCGAATGAAAACGCACCTAGCAAGGGAGCCCCAATTCGTTTTGCGATGTCGCGCTCAAACGCGATGCGTTCGGCGTCCGCCTCGGAAAGCTGGCCCTTGGCGATCATATCTTCGCGGCGTTTTAGATAGCCGTCGAACTGCTCGGCGAGCTTCTTGACCGACCACGTAGGGATCGCCGAATTGAGCAGCCAGTGCGAACTGATACCGGTGAAGACCACTCCGAGGCCGGCACCGATAGCCATTGATACGCCTGTCGTCGCTGCCCGTATCGGATCTTCGGCGGCCCAATCGACCGCTTTTTTTGCGGATCTGATCCCGGCATCGAGTGTCGATGTGATAGACGAACCAAACCCGACAACCTTAGCGACACGTTTTGTATTCGTTCCGACCGTTTCGTAAGCATCGTCGAAAATATCGCCGGCCTTGTCGACCACATCCACGACTGCTGATCCCGCCTTTTGACCTGCATCGGCGGCGACATCGCGGACCGGTTCGCTTACATTCCACGCCGTTCTTGCCGTGTCCGTCGCGGTATTTATTACGTCACCCGCGACCCTGACCGCTTGCTTTCCGACCTCGGTCTTTTCTGCTTCCGTCTTTACGTATTCAGCTCCTTTTTGAGCAGTGTCATACACAACACGGGCCCCGCCCTCGATCTTTTCTTTGAGTCCAAGCTGAGAATCGATCTCCTCGAGTTTCTCGGTCGCCTTCTTTTGCCAGCGGTCGAATTTTTCTTTGTAGTCACTCATAAAATTTACCTTCCGTATCGCAGTATCTTTCAGAAAATACGTTCTGGTGAACGTGATAGTTCGATCAATATGGCAAAGAACATCATTACACCTATGAATAACGGATTCAATAGATTTTTGCTTTAAATTTGGTATTCTTACTTCTCATATGCCATTAGTAAAATGCCCCAATTGCGGTAAAGAAGTAGAATTTAGCGGTAATGAATTCCGGCCGTTTTGCTCCGAGCGTTGCAAGCTGCTCGATTTTGGGGATTGGGCGGATGGAAACTACAGTCTGCCCGCGGAAACAGCGGATCTGTCAGACGAAGATATAGATGCTATCGAAAAGGCGTCTGAGGAACGTGAACAGATATGAATGATCTCGGCGTACTTTTTGACGTTGCACCGCCGCTTGGCGGAGGGATCGGTGTGATCGCCGGCGTTGTGTTTTTGCTGATCTGCCTGGCGGCCGCATATATTGCTTTTCGTGTGCTTAAAAAGTCAGTGAAGATGGCTTTTCGCCTGATCATCGTCGGGATAATTATCCTGATCGCGATCGCGGGAAGCGTCTCTTTTTGGTGGCTCGGTACGAGCAAATCCCCGCGGCCGGCCCCGCCTCGCACTAATCAATCAAGATAACAGCCGATGGAAAATCCCGATCCATCGATCAAAGTAACCGGCTGGCGGCGATACGTGCGGCTGCCGCGAAATGTCTTGGCGCTCAGCGTGGTCAGCCTGCTCAATGACACTTCGAGCGAGATCATCTATCCGCTGCTGCCTGCTTTTTTGGCTCTTGCTCTCGGGGCGTCGCCATTTGCGATCGGTTTGATCGAGGGCTTTGCCGAATCGATCGCAAGTTTGCTTAAGCTCTTTTCCGGCTACCTTAGTGACCGGTTCGGAACGCGCAAACTGCCCGTATTTCTTGGATATTCGCTCGCGGCGATAATGCGGCCATTCTTAGCGTTTGTCACAAGCTGGCCGCAGGTTCTGGTCGTGCGAATGACCGATCGAGTCGGCAAAGGGATCCGCGGGGCACCACGCGACGCCCTGATCGCCGAGAGCGTACACAAGAGCGAACGCGGGTTTGCATTCGGCTTTAATCGAGCAGCGGATCATCTCGGAGCCGTTTTCGGGCCCGTTGCTGCGTTTGTTCTGCTGATGATATTTGCCGCCGATACTCAGAATCCGACGCTTCGGGAATACCAGCAAGTATTTTTGTTCGCATCGGTTCCGGTCGTCATCGGGCTGTTTGTGATCGTGGCATTTGTAAACGAAACTTCCAAGCCGGCGGCCATATCTTCGACGCCAGTAAAATTCTCTCTCGCCGGTTTTGACGGCAATTTTAAGCGATATCTTGTCGTCGTCGCGGTCTTTACCTTGTCCAATTCGACCGACGCATTTCTGTTGCTTCGGGCCACGCAGGCCGGTATCTCGCCCGCCGTCTTGCCGCTTCTCTGGATGACGCTGCATTTTAGTAAGGTCGTCTTTTCGTTGGTCGGCGGCGGCCTATCGGATCGATTTGGACGAAAACAGTTGATCATCACCGGCTGGCTTATTTATGCGGCAGTCTATGTAGGATTTTCGTTTGTAAATGCCCCGTGGCAATGCTGGATACTGTTCGTCATTTACGGATCCTATTTTGGACTGACGGAAGGCGTCGAAAAGGCGTTCGTCGCCGACATGGTGCCCGAAGACAAACGCGGAACCGCGTACGGGCTCTACAATCTGGCTTTCGGCATCACGGTCTTTCCGGCGTCGCTGTTGTTTGGGCTGTTGTGGAGTGAATTCGGAGTACCGGCGGCGTTCCTTACGAGCGCTGGCGTGTCTATCATCGCAGTTCTTATGCTCTTGACGATCCGTTCAGAAAACTCAGAACAGCTCTCAAGTTAGTCGAAGCTGCCCGACCCGAACAAAACGTTAATTATGGAACTTGGCACGTTTTTTGGTGGAATACCAAACGTGTATTTTTCCACTCACGTTTCAATTGTGGTACGTACCACAATTTGATCAGCAAAATTGACGAAAATGCCGTAAAGTGGCGTTCTGCAACAGTTTTTGAGGGGTTAGCGACAGTGATCTAAGGGCTTGCGACAGTCAAAAACGGGGTCAGTGACAATGAAATAGCGCCCAGCGACAATCCCATTTTGGACTAAATAAAAACTGTCGCTGGAGTTTCGGAGCCCGAGTTCGAGCGAAAAGAGCTTTTCCATGCCTTCCGACGAAACCGGTCAAAACGATGAATCCGACTAGGCCGGTGATAACGATACTAATAGCTCATAAGCTTCAGTTTGCCCAACAAAATACGAGACAAGCCTATATATTAACCAACCAACCGCCGACGAGACCGATCAAAACGGCGGTTCTGAGACCGGGGGCCACTACAACTTGGCCGTCAAAGCAAAAACTCGTAGCCAGATACTCTTGGGAACCGGGCGAAGTAAATAATCGTCATTCAAAATTCACGCGCTTTAAAAGATTGTGAAAGCGCGGATCTGAACGCAGGAAATCAAAGTCCGGTTGGACTTTTAGTGTGGCCATTGGCATGCTGCGTTCGCTAAAGGCTTTTTCCAGATGAACGAACGCCTGATCTCGGTTTTCAAGCCTGCTGTACAGGCGAGCGAGCAGAAAATCCCTGGCCTTGCCCGTTTTTTCAGCTTCCAATGCCTCTTCTATCTGCCGCTCGAAAATGCCCTTCCAACCCGATCCGGCATAGACTGTTCTCCATCGCTGAATCTCTTCTAGCGTCTCTTCGCTCAGCTCCATTCCGTGAACGAACGCCTCGAAGGCCAGGTCATCTTGGCCCTTCCGCCGATACGATCCGACCAAGGATTCCTGAACGGCAGAGAAGTCTACACCCATATCGACGAGTCTTATGTCCTCTTCGATGGCCTCGTCGTAGCGGCGGGCATAGTACAAGGTCTGGCTGTAGATCTTATGGTTAAGTATTGAGGCGGGATCGAGGTCGATGGCCGTCGTGATCTCCGCGATCGCTTCTTCAGGTCGTCCCGTAAAGCTGAGAAGCAGAGCATACATACGTCGTACGATGGTGGAATTCGGATCTAGTTCTAGAGCCCGCTTGTGTTCGCGTTCGGCTCCGGCAAAATCCCATTCAAAGTTGACCTTTATTTCGCCCAGATATGAATGGGTCTCGGCATAGGACTCGTCGAGTGCGAGTCCCTTTTCTAATGCCGCTCTTGCCTTCAGATACTCTTCGGTCGCATTGCCGCCGCCGCCGAAGAATGCACGGACTGAGTGAGCATTCGCGAGTCCCGCATAGGCCGGGGCGTAATTCGGGTCGAGTTCGATAGCCTTTTGAAAGTTTTCAATTGCTTTCCGGTTATCGTCCCTGCTCCATCTGTCTGCCAATGCAACTCCCAACAGGTACGAACGATACGCCTCGTCATTCGCCGCAGCACGATCTTGCGACGCTGTCGCCGGCATGTCGGGATCGGCGCTTCCAAAATTAAAGGACAACAAGAGAATAAGAGATATTGCGATCAAGAAACCGGCGCTTAGAAACACGATGCGCGTCCGGTGTTGCGAACCCGCCACGGCCTCGGAAGGCGTTTCCGCGGCTGACGACTCAGACTCTCGCGGGCCAATGTCCTCATCAACTTTGGCAACAAAACGATACCCCTTTTTCGCGACGGTTTCGATGAATTTATTTCCGTTTTGGTCGTCGCCCAAAACCTTGCGCAACATGTGAACAATGCGAGTTACGTTTGATTCCTCGACAAACGTGTCGGGCCACACTGCATTCATCAACTCTTCTTTTTCGACCAGATGTCCGGCGTTCTTTACAAGAAACGCGATCACGTCAAAGGCTTTTGGGGTCAACGGGACCGCGACGCCGTTGTTCAGGAGCAGCCTCTCGCCAGTCTCCAGCCGGAAGGTCTTAAAGGCATAGCAATGCGAAGTTTTACCGTTCATTTACGCAGAAAAGAGCTTTAGGATAAAAACAGGATTGTTTTGTAAGGACATATATCGCCTCCAACGACTAGTTTGTTTACAGAAAAACAAATATCGCCGGTTGCGGCTAAAGTATGGTTGAAATGTCAGAAACTTCACCCAGATTATACGGCAACCGGCGGCCAAAACAAACAAATTTTTCCTGGAGGCCGTTATGAAACCCAAAGCCGCAATTATTTTAACTGTCGTAACAATGCTCGCGTTATTTACGATAACTGGCGCTCACGCAGCTCCGGGCGATCTTGACCAGATGTTTGGCAACGGCGGACGAGTATCACTTCCAGATTTTCTTGGTTATTCGATGGCTATTCAGGCGGACGGAAAGATCGTCGTCGGCGGGTACCGGCGCAACGACCCAAACCTTCCCGGCGGTGTCACTTCAATGGCTAGATTCAGGGCCGATGGTTCAATAGATCCAAGTTTCGGAACAGGCGGGATAGTTGACCTACCTCCCGACGGTATGTCGGGTGTTAGTGCCGGGGCGGTTGCCATCCAACCGGACGGCAAAATACTTACTGCCGGAAGCGGATACACTGTCAATCAGAAGGGCGAGTATTCCTTTGG
>CAZVDM010000016.1:13103-34790 GCA_964625555.1 uncultured Chloracidobacterium sp. | reverse complement strand
CGTCCGGAGCCCTGAAAACGCTGGCAGCGAGCCTGATGAAGATCGCCAACGACATTCGCTGGCTCGCCTCAGGCCCGCGATGCGGCATCGGTGAGCTTTCCTTGCCCGAAAATGAACCTGGAAGTTCGATCATGCCGGGCAAGGTCAATCCGACGCAGTCCGAAGCTATGACAATGGTCGCGGTGCAGGTATTCGGCAACGACGCGGCGATCGGTTTCGCAGGTTCTCAGGGCAATTTTGAGCTGAATGTATTTAAGCCTGTGATGATCCACAACTTCCTGCACTCGGTGAGGCTCATTCATGATGCTTGTCACGGATTTGTCGATTTTTGTATCAAAGGCATTGAATTGAATCGGGAGCAGATCGACCATTACCTGCGTGACTCATTGATGCTCGTAACGGCGCTCAACCAACATATTGGTTATGATAACGCGTCGAAGATCGCAAAAAATGCCCATAAGAAGGGCATCTCGTTGAAAGAATCTGCGGTTCAACTGGAACTGCTGACGGCGGAACGATTTGACGAACTCGTCATTGCTGAGGATATGACTCACCCGTAATGCCCCAAACGGAAGACGCAAAGTCACAAGAAGTCGGCTGCAACGACTGGTTGACGCGTTCTCGAATTTTGAGACTTTACTTATTGATTACTTCAAACTCGATCCAACCTGTTTCGATATTGCCAAACCAGTCGCGGGATCGTGATTCCGGTGCTTCATACCGAAAACGAACCTGATAAACTCCATTCGCAAGCGGGTCTCCAAAGGTATCAACGCCGCGATACCAATATTCCGATGAACGTCCGGGATCCAACTCAATACGGCCAACCATACCGTCATCCTCAGGAGGGAACGGCGGGGAAGTTAGATTGACGAAAGTGCCGTCGGCCCGTCGAATTTTGAGCAAGATCGGAGCAAAGTCCAGAAACAGTGCATTTAACCGAATTACCGCTTCGGATCTGTTCGTGAATACGGCCTTTGCCAGGAATTCATCGCTGTTCTTTATCTTTGGGCGTTCTACTGAAAAATTAACTTCCAGGTCATTTGTTTCGACTCTCACGGTTGTGTTTCTCCTGTTTGCTACGGCCGGAACTATGCGGCTTGAACGGTGCAGGTCAGCCCCATAGCCGCTGCAGCAGCTTTCTTGATCGCATCATAGTTCTTGGTTGTCGGGTCGTTCGACGGATTGTTCATAATTCCTCCGTCTGCGTCACGAAATCCGGCCTTTGTGCCGCCTGCCGTGTAATCTACTCCATCCGTCGTAAAGTACTCTTCGGGGCAGCCGAGCATATGTCCGAATTCGTGGGTCACATCGGTCGTGTCGTCAACTCCCCAGCCGGTCATGCTGGTCGTCCCGCCCAACCCGGCTCGACCGCCCTCGTCCGCCGTAGCTGAGTTCGCCGTTATTGTATAGTGTTCACCGGATGTCACCCATTGGATCTCGATCGTCACAGGATATCCACCCGGACAGGCCTCGGCACAAGCAGGATCGGGGCAAACCAGCTTGACCTTGCCGCTCCATTTGCCCTCACACGCAGATTTCCACGCTGCCTTTTGATCATCGGTTGCGGTGCCGCTTACCTTCAGCTTCATTACGACCTTGACTCCGCATGAATTTCTGCTCGGTTCAACACGAAATTTGGATTTCCAACTGTAGGTCCCGTTCCAAGCCGTATACGGATCGGGAGCATTGCTGATAGTTTCCGATACGGACTCATTGACTTCTTTCGGCGTAAATACCTTGGTCGTACAGGGGTCCGGGCAATTTGGGACCGGAGCATTTGTAGGTGCAGTCCCCCCCGGAACTGTACTAGGTTTTGGTGGACATGGCGCTTCTGATTTTCCCATACGCTTTTCTCAGGATCGCGGGCATCCGGTTTTTGGTAATTGAACTACCGCTTCGCCCGACGGCTTAACACTGTGTCGAGATATACCTTCATTTTTGAATGCACGGTCTCGATCCTCTCATTCGGGCTCAATTTCTCTTCGCTTAGTGCTTTTGATATCCAGGGATACATAGGGTCATGTGTAAACCCATGTCCAACAGCAGATGTCAACGTTACTACGAGGGCAAGGCCCCGGTCGGATGTGATGGCGAGTTCGGCGGCTATCTCTTTACTTCGGGCGATCGCCCCTTCGACGCCTTCTTTACCCAAATATTCATATTTTTGAGGATAGATATTGCGAAGTGCACCAAGAATCTCGATGTCGAAGGTAACGGGGCTCAAATTGTAATGTTCGAGCCGCGCCGAATTCAGATTTTCGAGAGCTTTGAGGTAAAACTCCTGATTTGGTCCGGACACCTTTTCATCGTATTCAGTCATTTTGTCGAAGAGCGCATCGGCCCGCTGGGTCTGATCGACTATTTCTTCATCTCTTAGAATGGCTTGGGCCCATGGCAGCTGCGGATCGGTATCGAAATCACATCCGAACATACACATCATCTCAAGATAGAACTGAACCGGACCGCGATTAGTGAATCCATACTCGCGGGCACGATCGATGCCCAAACCAACCGTTTCATTGAGCTGATCATTTCCAACAGCCTCGGCATGTTTTGGAATGAACTTTTTGATATGATCGGCAAGTTCACGCTCGAAATTCTTTTGCGCGATCTCCTCAAAAACTGCGATCTGTTCTTTTCGTATAACCAGCATTCAGATCTACCTCATTTTAAGCCCGGTACGTTTTTATACATTTTCTTGCGCGAAGTCCTTTATCCGCCTATTATTACAGTCATTTCGCCCTTAGCGATCTTGTTGGGCGGGCCGAGCGGTTCGATGATCGTATCGCCCATGCGGCACGCCGGCATATTATTTATTAAAACCGTTTTGGAACCGTCGACCACCACACCCGGGCCATGAGGGGGAACCGGTGAGGGTGTAACACAGGCATGAATGTCAGACATTCCCGCCATTGCACTTATCGTCGAACTTAGCGCAGCTAACGCCGCGGCTTTAGCAGCCTGCTCGGCAGCGTAAGCTGCCGGGGCACCGGGCGTTCCGGCCGCCGCAAGTGTCGCTGCTTCTGCAGTTTGGATCGCAATATCTGAACTTTGCTTCGCGGCTTGAAGAGCCGCGGCAGCAGCGGCAGGAATTCCGCGCCATGCGGGCAAAAATCCGATCAATACGTTCATACTTCCCGGACCCGGCGTTAAAACCGGCGGCAGCGGGTGAATAACGTTGTCAGTAATTCGAGCTGCTGGGCCTGTCGGCATATCAATCTCCTCTTGAATCAAGCAACTTTGCCGAAATCGATCCTTCCTCGTTGGAAAAGACCATAAAATTGTCGCCATTCTCGGTCTCGGCAACGTAAAAGTCGACGGGTCCAAAAAACTTGCCAAGTTCTTCTTCGTTGCACGTCGGAAGAAATTGAGAGATGACCCTAGGATCATAGTAACGAAAGATCATCGGTTTGCCTGCCTCATCTTGCACCATGATTAATTCGCGAAAATGACGTCTCATTTCAATCAGCGACTGACGCGACTTGGCGAATATCCCGGAATGTTTGCCCGTTTTCCCCGATAAGAGCCATTCGGTGAAACTATCGCCGGGGATCAGCCCGACCAGATATGGGGCATTCTCGGCGACGTCGTCCTCGAGTTCGCCACGAAAGAGACAATAATAGCGCGGATTCATTTCGAAAAGTTTGATCCGCAATCCAGGTATCGACGCTCCGTCCACACACGCATAAGCATTGTGTCGGCCATCGAACAAAAATGTTTCCAACAATTCACTAGTCATCTCTTCGCAACGTTTACGTCAACGATGGCCGCCCGGGCCATCAGGCTGTATGCGGTCATATGTCACAGAACGGAGCACCGCTCTGAGCAGATTTCTTCAACAGGGCCGCCATCGGCCCCAATTGCTTAGACGGCATAGGTCTATTTGGTGGCGGTAGTTTTGGATTACTGCCAGGCTCAGCATTGTCGGCCTCTTTCGGGTCTTTTGGCGCATCCGGATTGCACCCTGCTCCGGGCACGGCGGCACCGCCGCTGTTGATCATTACCATGGTGCCCTTGATAAAGATGCCGCCCGAATTTATGTTAATGAAATTGCCGCCAACCTTTAAAGTCAGAGACGTTCCAGCCTCGACGACGACCGTATTGCCACCCTTAATATGAACACCAGAACCCGCGTCGACAGCGTAATTCGACCCGACCTTTTCTTGAAGGTCAGATCCTATTTTTATCGACATCGATCCGCCGATCTTCTCGTTGTGATCTCCCCCGATCTGTAAGTGCTTGTCAGTCTTAACTTTTTCGAACTGATCTCGTTCAATGATCAAATGCCGATCGCGCTTGATCAGCTCCATGCAGTCATTCTTAACACGGATGTCCTGATTCTTTTCAGCGTGGATGAAGATCTGTTCAGAACCTTTCTTGTCTTCAAAACGCAACTCATTGAAACCACCGCCACCCTTGCTAGAGTTGGTCTTCATCGTAGACTTCGTCTTCTCGTCCGGAAGAGTGTAGGGCGGCATTGCATCGGCATTGTAAACACAGCCCGTAATTATCGGTTGGTCCGGGTCGCCTTCGAGGAAGTCGACGACCACCTCCATCCCGATACGCGGGATGAACATTGTTCCCCACTTTTTGCCGGCCCACGTCTGTACGACACGGATCCAGCACGAAGCACTCTCGTCGAGTTGTCCTTGCCGGTCCCAACGAAATTGAACCTTGACGCGACCGTATTTATCGGTGAATATCTCTTCACCGGGCGGGCCAACAACAACGGCAGTTTGGCTTCCCTGAACTACCGGTCGTGTCGTACGACTTAATGGACGGAATGGAGCCTGGCCCTCGCCCTGCGGGATCGACGAAAAGCTGACCATGTAGGCGTTTGAGTTTATATCATCCGAAATATAACCAGGAGTTTGGACAGCTTCAGACCGGACAGAAACCAATACGTGGTTACGATTATCTGCCGAATTCGGATGATTTGTAAGTTGAAATCGGTAACCAGCTGTGAGAGCACAACAGTCTGAAGTTCCGGGACTGCTTTTGTATGCTACATCTATCTCCTGCTGACGAATTCCGACGGTTCGCTCACCGTCCTGGGAGATCTTTTGGAGGTTGCCCGGATTTTCACCTCCGTCAAATCTTTTCGCAAAACCACCCGGATAATCGTAAATTTCCAGCTGGTGATTACCGCCGATATTGAAGCAGCTTAGCTTTTCCGTTTCAAAGTTTTTGTCCGGGAGTTCAAAATTGTAGTCACGAAGGGCGAATTTACCAGCTCGGAGATTGTTTGCCGCCTGCCAAGTCTTGATCGAGCCGGCCCATTCCTCTTGATCCACCGAAATATCTGCAACGAACGGTATCGAAGATTTGGTTGGACATTCCCGATGCGAGCCGGGCGTATTCGCAATTATCATTTTATGTCCATCGGCGGTATGTTCGAAGTAATAATATATACCCTCTTCTTCCATCAACCGCGATGCGAAATTGAAATCTGATTCCCGATATTGAACACAGTAATTTCGGGGTTCAAAGTTGCCCTGGATCTCATAAGCGACCTCAAGATTCTCAAGCACTTTCTTCAGTATTTCCGGTACCGATTCATGTTGAAAAATACGGCTCTGTGAGTTTTGTGTCAAAAGCCAGAACTGAGGCACCAGCTCGGCTCGATACTTGGAAAAACTTTCGTTTCGATTACCTTGCGTAAATTGGACACAAATACCGTTAAAAAAGCGTTCAGCGCCGTCTGCCTGTTGGACGGCAACTGTCATCTTCTGCCCCAAAAGCGCTTTAGGATCTATCAGTGTTGGCGCGTCACCAGCCTCACCTCTGTCGTCATGCAGCATTTCCAATTCGAACCGGAAAAGCTGTGACAAGCCCTCGAATGCTCTTATGCGTTTGATCAGCAAGTGATCATATGGGAGGGGCGTCGTTAAACTTAGTAATCTACCTTCTTGAGTAGTTGGCATAACTTTTTAGCGGCATTCGAGCCGCATTGATAGACGAATAATAATCCTTGTTTTTGCCGAATCGGTCATGGACAATACCAGGGCATTCTAGAGGGTGCGGCCGGGGCCGTTGATTCTCTTGGATCTCGAACGGTTCCTGACGAATCTCTCCAGGCACTGGGATTTACCTCGATATTCACGACTTCGCCGTGCTCATTTATCGTATATACCGTCCCTTCCCAACCGCCAAAATCGATCTCAACGAGTTCGTCATGGCAATCATATTGATGATTTATGCACATAAAATCATCTGGGCCGCCAAAGGTCGAACAAAACTCTGCCTCGCCATTATATGCCTGAAGTTCATCCGAGGCTATCACGGTACAGCCCACCGCGGTGGCTATTCTGCGGCAAAGTTCCAACCCATTTCCACGCATTGGCCCTTCTTCGGTCATCGTGTCAGGCGAGACGTCGGCGATACTGCATACGTACAGTAGTATCGTGTCAACCAGTCCGTTCAGGAGATTAAAGCCGAGGGCTTCATCGGAAGCCCCTTCTGGAGCCGCGGTATTTCGCAGATCGAGACCGACGGTGTCCAGATCTATGCCTTCCCGGCAAAACAAGATGCCGTAACCGCCATCACTCACCGAGCCGGCTCCGCTGCCGTGCCGCACCTCAATTCCATGAGCCATGATCGTAAGCGTGCTTATGCCGCCGTTAGCCGCGGCTATATCGCGGCAGGTGCGAAAGAAATTGACCAGCGAAGTTGTGGCGTTGACCGACCGAGTCACCAATCCCCGTTCGGCTGTTGGCGTCAATCCCTGAAGCCGCATGTCATGATAGATCACTGAAACCGGCATATTTTGCTACTCACCCGAAACTGTAGGTGAATTTCTCCTCTTTATCTACCCCAACATGCACCTTCGAGATGCCGTCCCCGCTTGCCATTCTGGCGAGGACCTCGCCGGACATTTCCGGCAAAAGGGAACCTGTCAGGATGTTATAAACGTTGCGAGCGCCACTGTCGACATCCGTGCATCGTTTTGCCACCGTCTCTATGACGGATTCATCATACGAAAATTGCGCATTATGGTTGTCTTTGATTCGATTTTCTATCTTCTTGAGCTGCAATTTCACGATCAGCCTCAATATGTCGTCCGAGATCGGGTAGTAAGGCACAGTTACCATTCGTCCGAGTAGTGCCGGCTTAAATGCCTGATTCAACTCCGGCTTTACTGCGTCGACAAGGCCGTCAGGAAGAGGTTTTGTGTCCGGATCGGCACAAAGCTTCATTATTGTGGCGGTGCCGATGTTCGAAGTGAGCAGAATAATACAGTTCTTGAAATCGATCTCCCGACCCTCGCCGTCTTCAAGTACACCTTTGTCAAAGACTTGGAAAAAGAGCTCCATCACATCAGGATGGGCTTTTTCGACTTCGTCGAGCAAAACGACCGAATAAGGTTTCCGTCGGACGGCCTCTGTGAGAACGCCGCCTTCGCCATAGCCAACGTATCCCGGAGGTGAACCTTTGAGGCTCGAAACAGTGTGAGCTTCCTGATATTCGCTCATGTTGATCGAGATCAGGTTTCTTTCGCCGCCGTAAAGCGATTCAGCCAGTGCAAGTGCCGTTTCGGTCTTACCTACTCCCGATGTTCCAACGAGAAGAAAGACGCCGATCGGCCGTTTCGGATCGGTCAAGCCGGCACGGGAAGTTCGGATACGCTGAGAAATTGCGTCGAGAGCATGATCCTGACCAAGAACTCGCTCGCGCAGCGTCACGGCAAGATTAAGAACGGCATTGATCTCGTCAGCGACCATTTTGCCGATCGGTATTCCCGTCCAACCGGAGATCACTTCAGCAACCGTTTGGCCATTTACAACTGGCTGCATCAGCGGGTCATCTCCTTGAATTTGTTTCAATTCCTCGTTTGCTTTCTTCAATTCGGCTTTGAGGGCATCGGTATCGACCGGTTCGGCAGGTGGTGAAGCCGCCACAGGTTCCGAAGCAGTCTCGGTAGCCGCATCTGAAACCTCATCGGCTTGCGGTTCCGTTGGTGAGGGCAAACCACCGTTTCCGCCGCCTTCTTGGGCAGGAGCGACGGCATCCAGCCTTGACATCTCAAGTTTGAGACGAATATTGCGGATTCGTTCCGTTAGGTCGCGTTCCTTCGTCCACTGCTCATTGAGCCGTCCCAGTTCTTCTTCGGTTACCTTTCGCTTTTCGATCAATTCGTTGAGACGAGTATCGTGGCCGGCACCGGTAACCTGTTCTCGCTCGAGAGCTTCGATCTCGGAGGTCAGGTTTTGAATCCTTCGTGTAGCGTCTTCGACAGAGGCAGGTGTTGCTCCCTGGCCGATCGCGACCTTTGCGCAGGCGGTATCAAGGACGGAGACGCTCTTGTCCGGCAACTGACGGCCGGTAATATATCGGGCGGAGAGCTTGACGCACTCGACGATCGCCTCGTCCAACACCCGGACATTATGGTGTTCCTCCATTTTGCCCAATAAGCCGCGCATCATAGCGATCGCCTTTTCTTCGTCAGGTTCCTCGACCTTGACGACCTGAAATCGCCTGGCGAGAGCCGCGTCCTTTTCAAAATATTTTTTGTACTCCGCCCATGTTGTTGCCGCAATTGTGCGAAGTTCACCGCGGGCTAACGCCGGCTTTAAAAGGTTGGCGGCGTCATTTTGTCCGGCCTGGCCACCGGCGCCGATCATTGTGTGTGCTTCGTCGATGAACATGATTATCGGCTGCGGCGAGGACTTGACCTCGTCGATCACGGATTTCAAACGCTGTTCAAATTCACCCTTGATACCCGCTCCGGCTTGTAGAAGCCCGAGATCGAGCGAGCGTACTGAGACATTCTTGAGAGGATCCGGCACATCACCGATCGCGACGCGGGCCGCAAATCCCTCAACCACGGCCGTTTTACCAACGCCGGCCTCGCCCGTCAGTATCGGATTATTCTGCCGGCGGCGGGTCAATATATCGATGATCTGCCGAATCTCGCCGTCACGGCCAAGGATCGGATCGATCTTGCCTGCGGCGGCTTTCGCAGTAAGGTCCTCGGTGTATTGATCGAGTGCTTTTGTCTTTCCCGGAACACCGCTCGCAACAGGTGCGCCGTCCGACGTCGCGGCTGTTTCGCCCAGTGCGACCGCGTCACGCTCTTCGGACGAATCCGCAGTAATTTCGGCGAGTTTTGTCTGCAGCGATTCGGCAGAGATGTGGTTGAACTCTCGCGAGATCTCGCGGGCGATCCGTGCATAACTCTCGTTCAGAACAAGAGCAAGGATCATATGGCCAGAACGGACGCGCGCGGCCCCAAAGTCGACGGAGGCAAGCAGCCAGGCATCCTGGATCCACCTGGGAAGCCGATCGCTCAAGCCCGGAGTTCTCGAATTGCCGCTCTTCAGACGGTCGAGAGCATCACCGACGTCTTTTGTCAGTCGATCAATATTGACCTCGTAGTAGTTGCATATCTTATGCAGGTCGGTGTCGTCCTGTTCGAGCAGTTTCGCGAGAATGTGCTCGATCTCGACGTCATAATTTGTTCTCGAAAGGCAAAGCCCCGCAGCTCCTTCGAGTGCATTGCGGCAAGTGTCGTTCAGTCGGCCAACCAGAGATTTCAGATTTACGTTCATTACAGTTCTCCCATATCAATTGAAAATCAAATATTTATGACATTACGACCTGACCGTCGTCCAGATCAAAAGGCGTCGTTTTTAGATAAGTCGTCCATCCGAGCATCGGCTTGCGCACAGCTCTTGTCGTCAAGATCGTTGCCGGCACTGATTTCGCCGCCAGAATCAGCTGTACGTCAAAATCAAACTCGAGTCCGATAAAAAACTTCACGATCGATCGCAAAGAAGGGTTTGCGGTACCGTTTGGCAGAAACGCTTGAAACCGCTTAAAGTCGAGCGGCCCGAGCCGGATCCGCATCTTTGACTGCTGATCCCAGACACGAGTTCCGACGATCGCGTTTCTTCCCAATTGACTGTTTTCCTTACCCAGTTTGCTCACATCTTCGGACCCCAGTCGCAGCCACTGCCCGAAAAATTGTTCAACTTTCGCTTTGACCTGAAAATGATCGCTTATGATATTTTCAAGTGCATTCGCCGTGTGTGGTTTTTGAGATATTAGTCCGGCGTACGGCAATATTGATTCGTCGTCCAGATCAAGCCGTCCGCGCAGGCCCTTCGTTCCAAGCCCCGCAAAATCAAAAATGTAAGACGTAAAATCGTCGTTCCCTCGCTCATATCCAACCGGAAATCGATATTTTGCCCAAGCCCGATAAAACATCGATACAGCCCGATGCGTAAAAATATCAAGGAACGTCCACATTGCGGTGTCACGGTGGCGAATGCGGTCGAGGACAAGCTCGGTATAATGCGTCGGTAAAACACCGCTCACACCAACGAGTCCCATGAAATTTACTAGCATTTCCGTCCGACCCGCTGTAGCTCCGCCTTCGATCTCGTTGATCTCGTGTATTTCACTTGACGGAAAATCTAGGCCGATGCGGGATCTGAACCGAACAACCTCTTCACCGGGCAACGCCGTTCCGCCAACCGTGCCTCGGTCGGGTCTCAGCTTCTCGAGTAGCCTTACCGCTTGGAAAAACTCGAATGAATAGGGTTCTTCCAAAAGCTGTTTATTTAATGACTTCGTGACCATCCAATTTCTGTCATAGCAGGTTCTGCTCACCAGCCCGCGGCGGAAATCGTTTGACGATCTCCTCACGTTGCTCTGTCCTTAATACCATTTGATTAAACGAATTGATCGATGCGTAAAGACCAAGAAACCGCTCAATAATGCACGCGAACAAAAACATCCCACTGCCGACATACTGTTCTTCGTCCATGGTCAACGTGGTTTCCAGGCCGCGGATGAACCCGGCACCTATGTGTCCGCCGATCTGACGAACGACCATACGAGATTCGATGCCCGTTATTCCTAAGATCTGTTTGCGCGAGACGCTCGAATCGTCAAAATTGTATAGGTGCAGTATCTCCTGCAGAGCTTCCGCGGCCCCATTTTCGCTGTTGACGATCGACAGAAAATTGAGGTTCAGGTGCGAGATCAGTCGCCAATGAGCAGAGCGCCGCTGCGGCGGCCGAACCGTGTCCGTGGGCTTGGTCAGACATCGCACCCGCGACAGCAGAGCCGTTCCCTCAACCTCGAAATCACCTTCCTTGCCACCAAAGGGAAGTTTTGCAGGAAGGTCGCGATTAGTACATGTCGTTTTGACATTCAAGACTTCGACCGCGGGAATGAGCGGATCAAAATTCATGTCAACGAGCGACATATATATCTCGGTGCCTTCGTCGTCCTGACGCTGTGACGGCCGGCGAACCGAATACCAAAAGGACTTTTCCAATTGCTCGCCATATGCGTGCCGCATGGAATAAAATGGCGAGAAATCACGCGTTGTGTTGGTTTGAGGATCGCTGGTTATCACTTCGTCAACGGAATAGATCTCAGTCGAACCCTGATGATGTACGTCCGCTATCACCTGATATTCATATCTCTTCTGCGATAAATAGATCGGGTCTGCAAGTTTGGAGAACAAATTGACTATCGGCGTGCACCCGAGGCGAAACGACTCGTTTGAAATAGGGGCAACCGGGGGCGTGATGTCTTTCAAATGGATCAGTATTTCGAAATGGCTCCCAAATTTTCGTTCGATCGCGTGATCCAATCCGTGAAGATCAAAAAACAAAAACTTGTATGGAAATGCAAAATACTCACTTAGAAGGCGATAACCCATGAACGAACGCTTGGTAAACGGAAGCAGCGACTGATCGTCGTCAAAGCCAACCTGCCTGATAACATCCGCTGCAGGGAAGATTACAGGGTCAGGCAGTTTTAGCTGTATATTGGTAAGGGTCTTGAGTGTCTTGTTTCCGATCGGCTGCTCTTTGGCGCGAAACTCCACCGAACTCGCGTGATTAAAAATTATCTCATAAAGAGGGAAGACCAACTGCGGGTCGCCGTCAAGATAAAACCTGATAGATTCGGGGACTTGACCGGTGCCGCCAATTTTCAATTCGTGCAGATTGGCATTACCAAAACAACGCATGCCTATCCTGATAGTGCTATCGGCAAATTTCCCTCGCCCGTCCTTTGGGGCCGCTGATTCGAGCACAGCCGATTCGATCTCAAGCGGCATCAGATCGACATCATATGCGGTTCGGAACCGGCACGGACTTCCGTCGATCGGCCGCGAGTTAAGCCGGGAGCCTTTCTCCATCTTCTGAACAGCCGTCAATTTGTCGTTGGGTGACCCGTAGGTGACCTGGGCGATCGCCATTGACGGTATTGGAGCCAAATAATGAGGATAAAGGACGTTGAAGAATGCTTCGGTGATCTCGGGAAGCTCGTCATCAAGCTTCAGGCCGATCCGACCAGTAAGATAAGCAAAAGCCTCGATCATCCGCTCGACATGCGGATCTTCGATCTTTTCCTCATCAAGTTCGAGTCGAGCAGCTATCTTAGGATAGCGCTTCGCAAATTCCGCACCCATTCGGCGCAGAAAAACGAGTTCCCGCTCGTAATATCCTAAGAGTTCGTCGCGCATTTTCGTGGGTATTATAGCCTAGAAAAGAATGATTATTGAAACAAAAATGATCGGCCCGGATCCGCTTCAGCAAATCGAGGCGCTGTTACTTTTCGACTACACCAAATTCACCGCTCCCGGTTTGCAGAACGGTATCAAAAACGATCGGCTCGGGGGTCGGTTCGACGTCCAATCTAGCCTCGATCCGGAATCTCAATTGCCGATCGGCACTTTCAACCGGATCGAGTGTGACTTTTGGTGAGAGAAACCTCGGTTCAAAGTACTTGATCGCCAATTCGAGTGCCTTTGTAAGCCGCTTTTGTTCCGCCGGACTTTTGGGGCTCATGCCCATAATATCGGGCAATCCGTAGAAAGCAACCGACCTGCGGACCTCCAAATTCTCAACATCGTCCAGATCGCCGTGACATCGTGTATTCAAGAGCCACTCCAGATCGCGTCGAACAGCCGCCTTAAGTTCTTGAAGACTTGTCGAACGAGACTTAGGAGCCTCGGTCGATATATTCGGCTCAAGGTCGATCAACCGATCGAGGACCGATGGTGTGACTCTTATCTCAAGGTCTTTGCGTGCCATCGTATGCTAAACTCAATTTGCCGGAATGAAAAGAATATTGCAGGATGTTGCTGCAGATCCGGACATTCCCGTCGCAACAACATCCTGCAAACTGACTTGAAAGAAACCTCGCTTAGACCGCCTTATTGAGTTTCAAGTCGTAACCTGCCTTGACCGCACCACCGAGTGTACCGTCGGGCTTCTGTTCCTTGTATTCGATCTCGATCTTCGCAAAATTGAGCGAAATCTGATCGGTCGGTACGATGTCACTGTGTCCGGAACCGCCTGTTTGGTACGACGAGACCAATATATCGGTGAACGTCGTTTTTAGAAATTCCTGCTGATCCTTGCCGGCCTTTCGACACACCAAAACGGCTTTCTTTATGTGCTGACCACAAGCACAAGCCAGGAACAATTTTGGGGAAGCCTTACTGATCTTCATTACGAAATGAAAATCCTGCATCTGAACTTTGCCCGCACCGCCGCCGCCGCCGCTCGAGTGAGTTCCGCCCTGAGATTCGCCGAACGACCATGATTCGAGTTGGATCTCGCCTTTGTGTTTGTGGTCGGGACTCTCGCCATCAATTCCATCTATCTTCAAGAAATAATCAACTGCTGCCATTTTTTTGCTCCTTAATATCAATCTATGAACTGGCTAACGAATTAGTTTCATCAGCTACAAATGAAAGACGAACGGTGAAAGACTTTTTGCGAATATTGTCCAGAAATATCCGCAAAAAGTTTTCTAAAACTACCCGTTCGCCGGTGCCGGCAGATCGGCAACGAGTCGCAGCGAGACGGAAAGTTCGTCCAACTGGAAATGCGGCCGCATAAAAGCAACTGCCCGATAGCATCCCGGTTTGCCCGGGATCTCAGAAACATCAACACGAGCTTCGCGCAGAGGATACTGGGCCTTTGTTGTCGGGCTCGCCGTATCATCATCCGTAACATAGTTGTTGATCCATTGGTTGAGGAACATCTCGCAATCCTTGCGCGACATGAACGAACCGATCTTGTCCCTCATCATCGACTTAAGGTAATGCGCAAAACGCGATACAGCAAAGATATACTGTAATTGCGTCGAAAGACGGGCGTTTGCATTTGCGGCATCCGAATCGTACTTTTTGGCCTTATTCGCCGACTGAGTACCAAAAAACGCTGCGTAATCGGTACCCTTACAGTGAACAAGTGGGATAAAGCCATTATCGGCAAATTCCTTTTCACGTCGGTCGGTGATCGCGACCTCGGTCGGGCACTTCATCGCGACCTCACCTTCGTCGGTCTCAAACGTGTGAGTAGGCAATCCTTGAACAAGGCCGCCGCCCTCAACGCCGCGGATCGCGACGCACCAGCCGTACATGGAAAATGCTTCAGTTAACCGGGTGCCCATTGCATAGGCAGCATTTCCCCACAGGTATTTCTTGTGGTCTTTGCCGTCGACGTCTTCTTCAAAACGAAATGACTCGGTAGGCTTCGTTGCGGCTCCGTAAGGTTCACGCATCAAAACGTGCGGCATGGTTAGGCCGACATATCGAGAATCCTCCGATTCGCGGAAGCTGCGCCATTTCATGTATTCCGTACGGTCGAAGATCTTCGCCACATCTCGTACTTCGGACATTTCCGAGTACGAATCCCAACCGAACATCCCTGACGAAGCTGCACTCAGGAACGGCGCATGGGCGGCAGCGGCTACCTGCGAAATGCTTTCGAGCAAGGCCATATCCTGAGGATGATTGCCAAATTCAAAATCGCCGATCAATGCTCCAAATGGAGCTCCGCCGAATGTTCCATATTCTTCTTCGTATACCTTTTTGAACATTGCCGACTGGTCAAATTCGAGTGCTCGTTCAAAATCCTTGAGCATGTCTTTCTTTGTTACGCTCATGACCTTGATCTTCAACATCGGTCCAGTAAGGCTGTTCTTGATCAAATGATGAAGTCCGCGCCACGAACCCTCGAGTTTTTGAAAATCCTCGTGGTGCATGATCTCATTCATTTGAGCCGAAACGAGACGGTCGATCTCGGCGATACGCGAATTGATCGCAACGTCCATATTTTTGGACATCGTCAATTCACCGCTCATAACCTGCGAAACGAATTCGCCGATCATATCTTTCGCCCGTTCCTTTTGATAATCGTCGCGAGCCATTCGTCCGTCGGTCAAGATCTTGTCAAGCAAACCTCCGCCTGCCTCAGTTTCGACGGTTTGTACGGCAGCATCTTGTTCTTTTGTCTTTGCCATTTTGTATTAGTCCTCCTTCGCGTCGATTCCCAGTTCATCGCTGAGTTCTTTTTGCTGTGCGGCGTTCGAAATGATGTCCTCAAGCATCGATTCAAGCTTGTCGTTTCCATCCATTTTCGATCGAAGATCGGCAAGTTTTTGCCTCGCTTCGACCAATTTTCGAAGTGGTTCGATCTGCTGAACAACATTATCAGGCTCAAAGTCCTCGATATCATTGAACTTAAGCTCGATGCCCATTTTACTGCCGTCGTCGGCCATTTTGTTATCGACCGTGTAGGCAAGCCGCGGAGCCATGCCTGCTAAAACCTGATTGAAATTGTCCGGGTCTATTTCAACGAACTTGCGGTTCTTGAGTGCCGGAAGAGCTTCTTCCGGTTTGCCGACAAAATCACCCAAAACGCCTATGACAAACGGCAATTCTTTAAGCTCAATAGCTCCGCCGACCTCAACATCGTATGTGATCTGCACACGAGGCGGGCGAACCCGATCGATCTTATGCTGCAAACTTTCTTTTTTTGGCATTCTTTTTATCTCCTTAGGCTTTAACCATTTTGTTATTAAAAATCATTGCAAATTGCCGGTCTCCGTTTCAGCCCCAGATAGGGAGTCTCGAATACGAAAAGACCACTACCAATCGTCACTGCTTGCGCTGGCAGATTCATCTGCGGGCGAACTTTCCTCACTAGCGCCCCAGGTGTCGTCTGCCGAACTTCCCATCGATCCTCCACTGTCTAACCCGAGAGTTTGACGCAGTTGAAACAGGACAGCTTCGTCCTTGATAACATCTTGAAGCCACGTTTCTAAAGGCATATTGCCCCACTTTACGGCACGTTGGACCAGGTAAGCGACCGGGCTATGTGGTTCTGTTCGCTGGAAGAACAATGCAATCTCGCCGAGACGCTTTAACGCTTCTGGACGGCTGCGAACCGGACCGCCTGGCCCACCGCTTACGACTTCGCCTTCGCCGTTTACGGTTCCGGCTTCATCTGATCCTTCGTCGTAAGAATCATTCTCATCTGGCTCTTCTGCACGTTTTCGCTCAAGAAGCTTCTTTACTTGTTGGTGAACGTCGTCGAGCGCCTTTTGCAGACCCGAGAGCCCCGGCATTTGATTTCGATCGTACTTTTCTTCAATGACGCGATTTAGCTCAGCAAAGGCAGCCCAGCATTCGTCGATCGTGTAATTTGTTTGTTCGCAGAACGCGCGTCTGGTTTGGTTTACCGCTGATTTCCATTTGTCTGAAGTGACCCGATTCTCCGTCTCGGCCTGCTGTTTAAGGTCGTTGTATTTAGCCTGTGTCTCGGAATCCAGCATTTCCAGATTCTCTGGAAAATCGAATCGTTTAGCGTCCTGCCAATCTGTGAAACCAAATCCCGGACCAGCAGTAATGGCACATGTGCGAACAACCGTAGCACCTTGTGTATCGAGCCAAGCGATAGCATTCGCACGGCCTTCCATATCACCTTCGTCGATCTCAGGATGGAGTGTTTCCCAAAAATTTTCCTGTAGGCCGGCGACGAGCTTTAGACTGTCGCGAAGCCCAGCGAAATTGTTTAGCTTTATTAGCGCTTCAGAAAGCCATACAGCGATCTGAAGATCTTTTGATCTATCGGTCAGTGCCGGAATTGCGAGACTAACGACCTTCCTATGATCGGCCACCTTTAATTCGGTTTGCCATTCACCTTGATTGACATTGACATCTGCCCGGCGAGCCTCAGAGATTTCATCGTAAAGCCCCGAATAGCGCAGGCTCTCGCCCGAAGGATTTTCATCCGAAACAGGTTGAAGTAGAGCGTCAAGATCGATCACGGGCGAAATTTGAAGTTCGTCGCTCATCAAAAAAAGACTCCTTGTTGTAAAGACAAAGACGGGTTAATCTTATTCAATTGCCGAATTCGCGAGTATCATAACCGAAATTCGCGCAAAAAGCATTAAAAATATTACATTTATGCTTCTTCGTGCATAAATTCGATCGTCTGAATATCTAGGATCGATCGGTCTTTCCCATCCATCCAAAAAAGCTTAGTTCCTTCGCCCGTGAATAGGTCACTTCCGATGTCCAGCCAGTCGGTCATGCGACCGAGCCGAACCATATCGTTATCGTGTTTCCATGAACCCGAATAAAGGGCCGGGAAGAACATCTCACCGCTCGTCCCGTTTGTCATGTCAACCTGGGCCTGCAGCCAATAGAGGTCTCGGAGTGATTTCGGTGCAAAGAATTCGATTTTGTTCACGTTCTCAAACGGTAGCCAGGTATATGAGTCCTTAAAGATGACCTCGAACAGGGCCATCGTCGCATCATTATAATCACGAAAGTCCTCAACATCGTTTCCGTTCACTTTGCATCCGAATGCCGGCCGCTCTTCCTCGACCGTGTCGAGAATTGCCCTAGCCTCTCCGGAATTGCCTTCACGGATACGATTATTCGCTGCAAGGAGATCCTCAACATATGCCGGCGGAGGCGCAAGTACCCCGGGTTTAAGTCCGTCGGCGAAAAACTTGATGCGGTCGCGTTCTGCGTGCAAACACTGCCGAAAGATCATCGAACCAATCAAGGCGTTCGCGTCCTGATGACCGATCACGTCAAGTTGTTTTTCGGCCCTATCCCAATCGCCGGAAAATAACGATAATTCGAATAGAAAGATGCGGGCCGGAATGTTGGTCGGATTTGCACGAACCAGATCGAGTGCGGCTGCGACGGCACCTGTCAGGTCGCCTGCTTCGAGTAATTGTTTTGCTTTTTCCATATTGATACGCCTATTTCAAGAAATTCTGCGGTGCTTTGACCTGCCGGAAAATGTTCTTGTCAAAAAGATCGCCTCCGCTCGGTTTGATCGTAGCCGATATTGCTTTCCCGCCGACGGTGTAATTTATTGCGTATTCGCCTCCAGGCTGTTTCGACGCCTTACCTGCATCGACGAAACGGAATAGACCCCAGTTGCCGGGGAATTTAAGCGACGTACTGCTTGTGTCGGTTGAAGACGGTTTCGTGCCCGATGCCGGAGTTGAAGTGCTGACCGGTGGTGGTGTCGTGCCCGTCGAGGCCGGAGCCGAACCCGCCATATTCATAATCACGCCTGTTTCGGCGGACGCCGGAGCCGGGAACGTGCCTTTGATCGACGACGTTCCTTCGGATGTGATCTTTTGTCCGTCTATGACGACCTCGATAATAGCGTCTTTTCCCGGCTTAAATGCAAATTCGTATTCGAACTTCGGTGTGGCGCTCGTGCCAAATAGTGCTTTGCGAAGTGCAAACGCGTTATTCAAATACGCGATGAACTCATCGCTGAATTTTACTTCGGCGGTGTCTTTCAGTTTTAGGGCTCCATTAGACTCTTCAAAATATTTCTTTAAGCGGTCGTCGTAGAATTTCGAAAGCTTTCCGTCGACCGGATTAAGGAACGCCGTCAGTTTGGTCAGGTCGGCTTCGGCGGTTCCATCCTCGAACGGATACCCTTTTTCTATTTCTTTTGCTGCGGGCAAAATGACCTCGGTCCACTCTTTAGCGATCTGCGTACGAGCATCTGCTCCGAGCAGTGTTTTAAGATTGCCTAGGGGCTGCTGTATCAACTGAGCGACTTCCTGCGCCGACGGCGTCTCATTGAAACCTTGAATAAGGTTGGAGATAGCTGTCTCGGCTTTTCTTAGCCCGAGTTTGTCAGTGTCGTTTGCCAGCTCTTGTGCGATCTGTTTAAGGGCGTCAGCGGATATCCCGTTTATCGCATTTGAGATCTTGCCGATCTCGTTGCGGTATTTCTCGACCGGAGCGTTCTCTTTCTCTTCCTTCTTTCCAATAAACGTGAATAACGGCCTGAACTCCTTTTCCGGGGCAGTGCTGCCGCCGGTGTCATTATTCTCTTCGGTAAAAATAAAACTCTTTATCCACTCCCACCAGCCCTGCACCTCTGGTTTGGCCGAAAGGTTGGTGTTCTTGCTGATCTCGATGAGCAATATCTTGATCGGCGAATTGGCGGACGAGAATGTTTGCAAAGCGGTCGACGCCGTTTCTTTACTTTTATACGGCTTTACGCTGACCGCCTTAACGAACGCACGCCATTGATCGGCATAGTCACGATAATAGCGATCCTCGAGTTTGGCGGCGTCGGTGGTCTGCGCAACCTCCTTTTTGCCAAGTTCGCCCATTACCCAGTCGTCTTCGCTCAGCTTTTCGTTTGCTTCGGCGATAGCTTTTTTCATCAACTGGAATCCGGGCTTCGTGTAAGCGCTCGGCACGGTGTAGTCGCCGTCGATAAGGCTGACATCGGCTCCGTTCCGGGCAAGGATCGCGTTGACAGTTGTCAGTCCGACCTTATCGTCGACGATCTTACTGATCTCAGTAACCTTTCGCTTGTAATAGCGGTAGACCGCAGGGAAAGCTTGAAGCTTTTTGCGGGCGTCGTCGACCAACTTCCCATCCTGCATTATCCGGGGGAATCGGTAATCGTCGTCATCCCGGTCGACCTGCTTGGCCCAGAAATCGAGCTGCTGACCCGCGACAAGTTTGAGGTCGGGCGGGATCTTTGATTCGGTCGTCCAATAGTCTTTCAGTGCAGTCGAAATATGCGTCGGATCGGCCTTTTCCTTGAATGGCCCGGTGAGCATCAAGTAGGCCTTGAGAAGGTCGTAGTTCTTCCCCAATACGGTCTCTTCAGCGTCGGTCAATTTTCCGGCATTCACGACCGGATTAGAATCGGCGAACTTACGAAGGTCACCCTCGATCTTCTTGATCGTCGCCGTCTTATAGCGATTTTCGATCACCGACATGTAGATCTTCAGGAGATGCTGTTTATAAACACGGTTCCCAGAATAGAGCCCCATCCGCATGAACCACGGAGCGCCATTCCGTTCGTAATCGTCAAGTTTTACAAGAAGTTCACGAAGCTCTTCGGTAGCGTTGATCTCGCTCCGGATCGAGCGTTCATCCGCCTTTGCGGGGTCCTTGTACGCCTCGGTCTTAGTGATGGTCAGCAGTTTGTCGCCCCGGTCGCGGGCTTGATCGAGCATCTGCTTGTTGTTGTATAGAGACACGCCGGATAGGGCCAGGAGTAGAGTGACAATTCCGGCACCGATAAAGGTCATTGCCCATCCAAAGATCGGGGCCTTCTGCCGCTGGGCCTGAAACGTTGCAACCAGATCACGGTCTCGCAAAATGACGTCACGGAAAAGCCGTTGGACAAAATAGGTTTGTCCGACGGTGCCCGGCACATTCGACGCCACGCGTGCAGTTGGAGATGCGGTAAAATAAAATCCTCGAAGAAACGGGCTTTCGCTGAAGGGGTTTGGACGGAATAGCGTCGAAATGAATGCCCCTACCTTACGCCGGGCAGACCCGAAATGCAGCGGAAAATTAAAGATCCTTAGCTGCCTGACCGGAGGGAATGGAGCCGAAAGCCGAACGATGCGGCGTTTCATCACCGAATCGCGTAGAAGTTCGAATTCCGGATCAAACTGAGCCTGTGCATTCTCGCTTTTTTCAAGAGGTATTGTCGCTCCCCATACCAGATCCTTTCCCTCGTTCTTTGATAACGAAAAGGAATCTTGAAATCCCTCAATGCCGTCGCTATGGGTAAAAACGACATAAACCGGGAAACGAACTTTCAGCCGCTGGACAGCCTCGTCCAGGCGGCTTCGCAGAATCTTTGCCGCCTGTTCCGTTTCGCGCTCATCCGCCTTGAGCGTTTTGTCGCCGTCAATAGCGAGAATAAACCCGTCGATCGGTCGATTAGGTCTATGTTTACGGATCAATTCAAGCAAGCCATTCCACTCATCGGCGTCCATTCCTTCGGTCTGGTAACGTCCGGCGGTATCAATAAAGACGGCCTCGCTCGTGACACGCCAATCGACATTTGCCGTCGGTCGAATGATCTTCTGTTCGGACTCCCGCTGGCTTCCAAGGGTCTGAAAATTGAGGCTTGATCCAATGATCAGTGAACTCTTTCCTGATCTCGGAGCTCCGGCGACGATATACCAGGGCAACGAATAGATCGCGTCCTTACTGCCGGCGCCGAGATTAGAGGATTTGAGAAAATCAACCGTTTCCTGGACGCCGCGTTCAAGTTCAGGGTAGGCTCCGCTCGGGGCTTTGAGTTTGGCCGGAGCTTCAACTTCAGATTCCGTTTCGGTAGATTGCGCCGCGGCCGTCGCTGCAGCGGCCTCTTCCGCCGCCTCTCGTTTCTTTTGCCTGCGTGCCACTAAATATGTGAAAAGCAGAGCAAAAGGGAGCGTCAGCAATACGAGAGCAATAAATATGATCCGCCCGTTGGTACTGATCATGTTTGACGGCAGCATATAGGCGACGAGGCCCATGATGCCGTAAAACGACATCATTCCGCCGATCCCAAACGCATACGTCAATTGGCTCGTGTGCCAGCTCATAAGTAATAACAGACGATCAGATCTGTAAACGGT
>CAZVDM010000016.1:3456-13003 GCA_964625555.1 uncultured Chloracidobacterium sp. | reverse complement strand
TAATAACAGACGATCAGATCTGTAAACGGTCTATTGCGCTCTGCAAATAATTTGCCGACATCAAGAACATGACCAAATACGCAATGATACCTAGCCCAAGACCTGCGGCAGCTCCTATCTTTGCCCACATCGGCATGCCGCGTTTTTTCGGCGGTTCCGGTTGGTCGTTTACTAGCCAATGAGGCGAAAGCTCGGCCTGTTTGATCTTTCCGGCTTTAACCAATGCGTTTGCAGTAGTTTGCATTATAGCGAGCAACTTGTCCTGCTCATAAACGCCGTATCGGCCCTTAAACCCAAGCAGCATGCAGAAATAATAGATCTCGACCGCATCCTGCGTAACGTCGATCTGCTGAAGCATCGACTCGAGCTTGTCAAAGAACTTATTTCCGGCGAGAGCCTCACCAAAATACTCGAGCTGCAGCGGATTGCGTTCCCATTCGGCGCGGAGCGGGAAATTATTCGTCAGCACCGCTTCGTCGACGAACGATGCGAGTGCAAATTTCGATACAGAAACGATCTTGTGGTTAAAACGATATCTCTCGGCCCGCTTCTCGAAATCCTCGAGCATCGATGCGATCTTGGGGCGAAGTTCATTTGAAGGAGCAACGATTCCGGCCCTTAACCGCAACACCAGGTCATAGATCGGCCCGGCAAATGCTACGAGATCGTTTTTCGCTGTCGTCTCACCCATAAGTTCGGATCTAGAATTCCTGGTCGGAAAGTTTCGGCGGCCTATTTGCTAGGGTTTGACCGCGTACATTTCGAGCTTTACATCGGTGATCTCGTCGGGCACGTATACGGCCACGACCTTTGAGCCCTTGATGCCGTCCCAATAGGGGCCGACACCGTCTAGTTGGAAATATTTAAAACCGATACGAGCAGGGATCGGGGCCGGCGGCGGATTAGCATGGGTCAGGATCACGCCTGGCAATGCAGATCCGATAACCGAATCAATGACGTCACGCGACGAGATCTTGACTATTCGCGGCACGCCTTCGATGAGTTTTGCTTCCGGCATTTGCGACCGAACGGCCAAATAAAAAGCCGCATCCTTAAGCAAACGCTCGTCCTCCACTCGGCCAACGTACAGTGTTTCCCTCGTTTTCTCGAGTGGAATCGGCACACACCGACTCGGGATCACAGTTTCGAGCAATTCTCGGAGCTGGGCAAATAAGCTGCTAAACGTTAGATAAAGATCGTCGTGGTCATATTTGATGATGTCTTTCGGATGAAACTCGGTTGAAAACGTCATCAACTTACCGGCAAGCGTTGCCATCTCAATGTAAAGCTTTTCGGGATGCAACAGCGGCGAATGGAAAAAATGCGTGATCGTTGGGATCGATGAATTTATCGTATGCAGAAGCCAGAAAACACCGGCGTCCGACGTTGTAAAATCTGCCAATCCCGATTTGCGCTGTCGACGCTGTTCACCAAGGCTTCCGCTTTTGGTGATCAGTATTTCGACCAATTGCTGGAGCATATTCGCGAGCCACGGCGATCCGGCAGATTTTAGGATCGGTGGAATGTAGTCGTCGGCGATCTTTAATTGTCCGGTCGGTGTCCGGATCAACTCGGCGATCTTGATCGATGTGAATCCGTCACGCAATTCGTCATCAAAAATTATCCGCAGGTTGCTTTTGGCATATGCCAACGGCTGTTCATTCGTTCCGCTCGTTTCGTCTCTAACAAGTGCACCTTCCTGCAAATAACGCAGTGTCGAACTAGCTTTGGCTCCGTTAGCCTGATAATTTGCTTCGCCGGCTCTCAATGCCGGAATCGCAAGATGCACGCCGAGCCGTTCAGATTCGGCCCTGAAATGATCGCCGACGGGACGCATGTCAGGCACCGCCTCGGTGTCGGGTACCTTTACGACCAAACCGTCAGGCATGATCGCTCGGCAGTTTGTGATCTGAAAATTCGCGTTGGTGATCGCTTCGTGGTTGATCTGGAGATCAATGATGCCGTAATCGAACGGCCGTAATGTACGAACGCGCGAATGTAGCAATTCTTCGTGGTAATTGTCCCATTGCTGAAAATGATGCGGCGTCAGCAGCATCCCTTCGTTCCAGACAATCTTTCGGTATTTGCTCATATCGTCGAATAGACGTAAATAGTAAACCGACTGCAAAAATTAGTAAATGTCTGCGCCCGTATTAGTCCCCGAAATTTACTTTATTTCCAACGCTTCTTTTTTCGCTTGCGATCGATCGGTGCGGGCGTTGGCGTCGATTCCATCGGTGCATCTTTCTTGGACAGTTCGCGAAAAAAGTCACTGGCCCATTCGGGCCCGGTCTTTTCGACAAAACTTTCAGGAAATCGCTCGACAAAATCCAAAGCCTCGATCATCATGAGTGAAGAGATGCCTTCGGAGTTCTTTGTCTTTCCAACCCTCAACATCGCTTTGGACGGCTGCATGAATATTGGAACCTTTTCAATGTTGTCTTTAGTTGGCGCCGCACAATTTTCGGCAGGTGAAGTCACTAGGTATTCACGGCATACAAGCGGCCTGTCCGGGTGGATCGAACACGATTCATCTTCAAGAAAGGGACACGGAATGTCCTCTTTCATGTAGTTTGTAATTACCTTGTTAAACTTATCCGGATTGAAATCCGGGTCCCCGGCACTTGCGAGGTCTTTGATATCGATAAGTTCGTCAAACCATTTCATCTCGGTAAAATGTGCGAGAGCCTGAGCAAAACGCTGTCGGACCTCACTTTGGCGTGGCTCGGGCATCGACTCAACGAGTTCGGCTAATTGGTATGCCTCAACCTCGGAGATCGGCACAGCCTGACGGCAGCAGGCCCCGCATCCGGCTTTACACGACACCGATTTGCCTTTTGCCTCAACGGCATTTACGCATTCGCCAACCATTGCGCTCGACATCTGTTGGAAGACAGGAAGCATGCGGTGCGGCTTGATGGGAAACGCCGGAACGGTCATTTCCATCTCGACCGGCTCGCCATTGATCCGCAGCACGATATTACCAGTTACCCAATTTCCGTTTTCCATATCAAAAGGTCAGTCCATCGGTATTGACGCCAAAATCGCGTGGATTTTGCGCTATAGTTCCGACCGCGAGAAATCTAAGGGCAAAGTCGTATTCGCCTGAAGTGATCTTGCCCTGCTTTTGCAGAAACCAGATCGTACGTATCGTCCGGGAACTCTCAGTTGATTTCGTCGCGAGATCTTGCAGCATATTGCGCATTTTCATCGGATCGCCTTGGTCGTAAGCTGCGATCATTAGTAAACAGTCGTCGCCGAGTTCGTTTCCGACCTGAACAGCGAGCTTATCCAGCGTATCGGCCATTGATTGAGCGGTCGACAAAACGTCGCCGCGTGAAGTTCCGAGTTTTGCGATAGCCGCTGCGGCGAGAAATTGCGGCTTCAGATTTTTCGACGTCGCAAGCGCCTTGATCGCAGCGGCATTCTTTCGGGCCGACGAAATATTATCGGCAACTGCCGGCGATGCCGCGAGCGATTTCACCTTAGCGTTAATGAGCTGTGCCTGAGCACCTGTCACGAAAGCTTTTGGATCGTTTGCCGCCGCCTTTCTTAAGAATGCCGCGGCATTAGCCTCGGTCTTGCCGGCGTCATTCAAATTAGCGGGAGTCGGTACGACTACAGCGACGTTTCCGGGGTCCGTCGGAACCGTTCCATTCGACGGCGTGTCCGTTCCGCCGGAATTCGTAAGGCTCCCCCCGGGTTCCGGTGTTTTTCGCGGCTTTGGCGTATCTTCAGGATCGATCGAATATACAAAGTTACTGTTGTCAATATTTTTTGGGCCGCTCGTGCTGTAAACGATAATACCGAGAATAGCCAGAACAAAAACGCCCATTATCGGGGCAATGATAAACAAACTCTTTGGAATACCTGTTTCAGGAGCAGATGAGGCGGCAGCCGGCATACCGGCGGACGGGACAACTCCTGCCGGTGATTCCGTTTCCGGGGGATCTTGTACTCCGTTGTCGCCGCTAATTATCAGAATTTCGATCTCGAATCCGCCGAGTTCGACACGATCGCCGTGCTTGATCGCTTTTGGTTCCTCGACCGGCTCGTCATTAAGCGTTGTGCCGTTGCTCGAACCCCGATCTGCGATCACAAAGAAATCACCGAATCTTTCGATCAGCAAATGCTCTCGAGACAGTCGCCCGTCGGTGATCGACAAATGACATTCCGAATGGCGGCCAATGGTGAACTTCGTCTCGTCCACCGATACCTCGCGTAGTTCGCCGTTTGGGTCCTTGAATTTAAGGATCAGTTCCACCATTTCTGATTATTTTGAATACGTCGAAACGGGTTGAAGGTTCAAGCCAAAATCCTGCGGATTTTCGCCGATTATTGCTGCCGCAAAGAATTTTGGTACATATTTGAAATTCTCTGCCTGAAACTGCTTTGATAATTTATCACCGTTCGCGATAAGCGTCCAAAAATCACGCGGTAGGCCCGTATTCGAATCGAGGGCTTTCTGCAAATTCGAACTGAGCCCGCCCTCGCCGCTGTTGTAACTGCCTATGGCAAGCGGCACACTGGCCGGGCCAGTACCGTACCGTCCGGTAAGTGCTTTCATATATGACGCGGCGGCTTTGGCAGCAGGTTCGGGTTTGCACCGATCGTCCGGGCTTGAGGGGGAAGAACCTTTTACGACGCCCTCACTCGGTACAAAATGCAGTTTTGCAGTCGAAAATGTGAATTGGAACATCCCGAGCGGCCCCGTCGGGCTCTGCAGACAAACACAGTGTTCGGATTCGATCATTGCGAGATAAAGTCCGATCCGTGGATCGACGCCGCGTTCGTTGAATGCGCGAACTACGAACGGTGCATTCTTGCTTGCCCGCTCGAATGTAGCCTGTAGATTGTCGCCGAAGCGGCAGCCGCCGAGCGGTTTAACTTTTGACCGGGAGGCATATCCGTCAGCAAATCCCTTGATCTTATCGATCGCAGCGGCCGGGATTGCTTCGCTGCTGTTGTTGCCGATGATCTGTGCGATCCGCATTGCCTTGACCTCAAGGTATTGCCGTTTCTCCGTGTCGGACATCTCCTGATATTTTTTGCCGCTCGGGAGCGTTGGCGGATTTGTGCTGTTCGTGCCGCTTGGTGAGTCGGTTATCGTCGTATTGTCGTTTGGCGTCACAGTGCTGACCGAACTGCTTGGTTTTGGCGTGGGCGAACTCGACGGCTCGCGGCGGTTTCTGTTATCAATATCGTCGCCCGGGTTCTCAAAATTTGCGGCGACGTCTGTGCCCCTTCCGAGAACCGTGATCCCGATAAAAACGGCCGAAATACAGATCACCATTACCGCACCAGATATCAAAATGAGCGGAAGGTAGCTTGCTTTCGGCTGAGGCAGCGACGTGACGGTTGGAGCCGACTGGCTGACAGCCGTGGCCGCCGCAACCGCCCTTTTTTCGCCCAAACGAACCGTCAGCGACGTATTGTTGCCTATCTTGATGACGTCGCCGCTTCGAAGAGGAGTTCCGGCCGGAGAACATGCGTGACCGTTGATATACGTACCATTAGTCGAATTTTCGTCAACGATCCAAACGCGGTCGCCGTCGCGATATATGGTCGAATTGATCCGCGACAGCCCCTGATCCTCGATACGGTGGTCGGCATCGCCGCGGCCAAAGGTCGTCCGCTCCGCGTCGATCACAATCTCGCGGGTGCCTTCGGGCGATGGATATATAAGGACGACCTCGATCATTTCTAGTTACATCGTTACTCGATACAATTCAGACAAGGGACGATCTTTTGCCAAGCCAAATTTCTGCGGGTTTTCGGCAACGATCCCTGCGGCGAAAAACCGTACAAGTTGTTCACGTTCGGCCGGCGTTTTTATTGTGTTCCAGACGTCGGCACGGTTCGCAGGCAATGTCGCTTTCCACGCTCCGGCATCCTGCGTCGTCTTTCCAAACGCCGCTGCACTGTATACCAGATCACCTTCAAAGACTCCGAAAACGACAGCCTTCATGTAGATCGCCGCCGCCTTTGCAGCACAGTTTTGGGCCGGGTCTGACAGGGTTTCGGTTCCACACTGCCCGTTATATTTATTGTCGGTAACAAATAGGTTCGTCATTCGAAACAATCCTTCCTCGTCGCCCTGTTTTGCCGGATTGAATTTACTTCGGCTCATTGCCAGCATAAAACCGAACGGGGCATCCAGATTCTGCTCGCGGACAAACGCCACGTTAATTGCATCGCGATATGCGGAAGCGCGTGCGAAATAGCCCTCTTGAATGTACTCTGCCGTGCGTTTTTGCACTTCCTGCAAAAATTGTTTGTTCGCAACATTATAAGCGAAATTACCCGAAAATTGTTTGACCAAACGCTGCGACATGTCCTGCACCTGGAGCAAAGTAACCTGGCTGGCCGCAGTTGTCTTCACGGGCGGCGTGATGGCAGTCGCGACGTTCGTTGCCGGCGGCGGTTTATTGACCGCACGTGTTTCAAACGCAACCATCACATTCGAAGCCTGCTGTATTTGTTCGCCTTTCGAATCGATCAATACGACCTGCAGACTATGGTCAGTGCCGTCGGCAAGCGTCGGGTGCTCTTTTGGATCGATCGACGCAGAAAAATCCGGAGCGTTCGCAGACGCGATCACTTCACCGTCCAAAGTAAAGACCGCACGCTGCACGCACTCTCCATTTTCGATCTTTAGCTCGATCTCTGTCGGAGTGATGATCGTGTCGCCTTGCTCCGGTTTCACGATTGCCGCCGATGCACTACATGCTGAGCCGCGAGTCGCATAGAAAGCACCCGCCGCGATCGCACAAACGACTGCCAGCCCACAAACTGCACCTGCGACAAGTACGGTCGGACTGGAGCCCGTACTCACGGCAGCGTCCGCCGCCGCTATACCGGCCGTTGAAGTTGCTGCCGACGAAGCATTCACTCCGACGGCGTTATTTACGGAACCTTGAACAGCGCTAATTGCCGCATACTCTGCTTCCGACTGTGCGGAATTTCCTAACGAGCCGATCTCCGATTTTGCTTCGGCCATGCCCGGGGCGTCGGCCATGCCGGTACCGGCGTCGTCGGTCGCGGTTGAGCCATAAAGAAATTCCGCCTCGCTTGTACCGCCAAAAAGCAATTTGTCACCAGGCTCGAGACGCACGTCTCCATTAACCGATGTGCCGTTAACGCTTGTACCGTTACTGCTGTTTAGGTCGATCAGGTAATGGTCGCCGCCGCGAAATTCGATCTCGGCGTGATGCCTTGAAACGTTCGAATCCTGTGGAAACGAGACATCATTATCGGGAGTGCGGCCGATCGTCGTAACGGCTTCGCCAAGGGCGATCTCACCATTTTCGAGTTTTAGTTTGGCATCCTGCATGGCACGTTAAAGACGGCGGTCGGACGGCATTTTTGCCCAACCTAGAACGTGGCATCCGGCGGGCTGCGGAAGAAAAGAAAATAGACGATAGCCAGTACGCCGAGGAGCATTGCGAGGATCAGAGCGATACCGACCATAAGGAACGCCGATCCCGAACCGCCCTTTTTCGCAGCTTTCTCAGCGACCGTCGGGGCAACATCGTCGACGGTAAATTGCTCTGAAATAAAGGGCTGCGGCTCAATATCATCTATCGGTGTCGCAGTTTGCTGCGGTTCCGCGACGACCGGATCCTCGACAACCTCTTCGGGCGGAGCATATAGCGTGGAGAGTATCTGATCGCCTTCGTCCGGGGCTTTTGCCTCGGCGGGCGGTTGTTCGTCTGCCCCAACACGGGCAGGGAAATCCTGAGGCAGCGAACCGCTGGAGCTGCGGAAGACCGGTTTCGGGAGTTCCCAATTATCGCCCATCAGATTTCTCCTGTTAGCTTACAACCGCGGCAGCTCAAGCAGGTCGCCGCGGGTAATAATGCCCGTAATGCGCTTAAAATCCTCGATCAAAACGGCCGGATGCTTTTGCAGTTTTGATTTGATCTCATTGTACGTCGCGTCCGTGCCTAGCACCGGAAAACTCGCATCCATTATATCTCCGACCTTTGCATTCAGTAGATCGCGATCCGCCAAAAGTTTAGTCAAAACTCCGCTTTCGCGCAAACTGCCGACTGCACGATGATCTTCGATGACAGGCATTTGTGTCACGCCGCGTTCGTTCATCATCGCGAGGGCATCGCTTACAAGGTGATCGGGAGTGACCGAGATCAGCTCGCGGGGCGAATTTGCATTCTTGGTATCGGCGATGATGCTAGCGGTTATTCGCTGCGGTTCGAGCATCAATTTTTCCTTCATCCATTCGTCCGAATAGAATTTTGAAAGGTAATGTTCGCCCGTATCGCAAACGATAAATACGACAAAACCCGACTCGTCGAGTTCCTTCGCTACCTTCAATGCAGCGGCAAAGATCGTCCCGGTCGAACCGCCGACGAACAATCCCTCACGTCGTGACAACTGCCTGGCGAAATCAAACGATTCGCGGTCAGTAATATTGATTATCTCGTCGATTATATTTACGTCCGCGTTGCCGACGGGCAGGTTCTGGCCGATGCCCTCGACGAGATAAGGCGTGCCCTCGGGGACGTGGCCCGATTCTTTGTAGGTCTTAAATATCGAACCGTACGGGTCTGCGCCGATTATCTTGATCGCGGGGTTCATTTCCTTGAGATAGCGCGAAGTCCCGCTGATGGTGCCGCCTGTACCGATGCTGGCGACAAAGTGCGTGATCTTTCCCTCGGTGTCTTCCCAGATCTCGGGACCGGTCGTCCGGTAATGTGCGGCCGGATTTTCGGGGTGATTGTATTGATCAGGATAAAACGAATTCGGCGTTTCCTCGGAGATGCGTTTTGCTGTGGCGACGTAGTGGTCAGGCGTTCCGGGCTTTGCGGCCGCGGGACAAACGACGATGTCTGAGCCTAAACCTTTCAGATATCGTACCTTCTCGGTCGAAGCCTTTTCCGTCAATACGAAGATCGTCCGGTAACCGCGCACCGCCGCGACTAAAGCGAGCCCGATGCCTGTGTTACCCGAGGTCGCCTCGATTATCGTCCCGCCTTTCTTCAAAACGCCCTCGCGCTCTGCCCAGTCGATCATCGAGACGCCGATGCGGTCCTTGACCGAATAACCGGGATTGAGGCTCTCCATCTTCGCAAAGACCTGTGCCTTTACCTTGTGTTCGCGTGTAATGTTGTTGATCCGGACCAGCGGGGTATTGCCGATCAGGTGAATAATATCATTGTAGAATTTCATTTAAACTTGCTCGCTAGAGCTCGCACGAATACTTGTATAACAAATATTTCTACAACAGAGTTTATTCGCAAACTCGTTTCGAGGCAAGAATCGGAATAGAGCTGGGCGGCTGGTATCAAAACCACGATTTTTGGGGAAAACCAAACGTGTATTTTCGACCTCGCATTTCAATTGTGGTACGTACCACAATTTGCGCCGGAAAATGTCGTAAAAGTGCGTAAAATCAAGCTTTGCAACAGTTTCTGGAGGCCTTGTTACAGTCTCAAAACCAGCCAGCGACAATCTAAATTGGGCTGTGCGACAGTCAAAAACCACCCTGCCACAATCGTATCTAGGCTGTCGCAGAGCACCAAATCAT
>CAZVDM010000016.1:0-3356 GCA_964625555.1 uncultured Chloracidobacterium sp. | reverse complement strand
GTCAAAAACCACCCTGCCACAATCGTATCTAGGCTGTCGCAGAGCACCAAATCATGTTCCGAGACCAATTCCCATCAGAGATCCCATCGCCGTCCATCACACCCAACCGATAGCAACGATCCCGACAGAACCACCGTCATCGTCATGGCCGCCACCGACAAGCTCGGGTTCAGCACCGATCACTGGTGCCGAGCGATCGATCGATCGCGCGAGCTATTTGGGAGATGCCTGATCGCTTAGTGCGACAAACGTCCCGGTCGATTTAAACCTCGTATCGAGCTGGCGGTTCGAGCCGAATATCACAGCCTTGCCGGTTCGCGACATCGCGGGCTGGCCGACAGTCGACTCAACATCGGACGAGACCTTGATGACCTGACCGCTTTGGACATTTTTGATCAGAATATTGCCGCCGAGGTTCTTGGCTTTTGAGCTGAATACGACCAGGCTTCCGTCGTACGAAATGCCGATCTTCTCGCCTTGCCCGAAGGGTGTGTCGCCATTAGCCTGGACGTTGTCCGATCCAACGCTTGCCCTCGTAACGCGGCCCGAACTGACCTCGACGACAAAAACGTCCTGCAGCTTGTTGGTATCGTCGGCAACCATATTTGTCGCCGTCGTCGCAAAAGCGACGTATCTGCCGTCGCCGGAGATCGACGGTGCGACGACGCGGCTCGAACTTTCCTCGCCCTGGTCCTTGTCGCTGCCGGCAGAAGTTTTGCTGACGCGTTTGAGCCGGCCCGACTCCCAGACATAAATGTCCCAGAGGTCATTTTTGTCTTCCTTCGTCAACGGAAAATAGTTGTGAAATGCGATGCGCGAACCGTCCTCGGAGATCGACGGACGCGAACCGCCGCCGCCCTTGCCGTCTTTTTCACTTTTGCTTATGAGCGTCACCGCGCCGCTCCGCATATCACGCAGATATACATTTACGGTCGCTGTTCCGGTAACTCCGGGTGCCAGCGTGTCTGCGCTCGACGAAAAAGCTATCAAATTTCCGTCGCCGGAAATAGTCGGTTCAAAACACTCGCTGTTGGCTTCGATGCCGCGATTTTCACTGACGGCGGTAACGGTATTCGTATTGTAATTCCAAACGAAAACGTCGCGCACATTGTTGGAGTCGGGAGTCAGGTTAGTAGCATACGACTCAAATGCGACCGAACGCCCGTCGGCCGAGATCGCCGGAGCGTGACTGTTCTGATTTCCCTCGACGCCGTTTGGGCCCTGGCTGACGAGCCGCGTTTCGCCGGTCTTTCGGTCGCGCCAGACGACCTGCCGATATTTTCCCGTGCCGCCGCCGAGGCCTTTTGTATATGTTACGTAGGCGACAAAGCGGCCTTCGTCGGCACCTGTTCCGCCGATAACGGGCGTGAATGTTTCAAAAAATGTTCCGATTATCTTGTCGTCACCACTTCGGCTCACCAGATCGAATTTATTAAATGAACCCGTCGTCGTAGTCGTCGTGGTCGGTTCGATCGGGTTTTTTGCACAATCTGCCATGACGGTCAACGGTGTAGCCGGGACTGTGCCCTGGTTGAGCGACATCCGGCATTGGCGCGGGCCGGCCGTTTGCGTCACGCTGTAATCGTCTCCCTGCGGATAGCCGCCAAGATTTGAGGTGGTCGAAAAAGGACGTTGATAGGTCCTGCGGTAATTGTCGGCGAATTTGAAGATCTCGCCCTGTTCGATGCCTGTTACTGCCAGTTTGAAGATCGAGAGCGGCGGATAGCCGCAAACCGCGCTTACAATTATATCCGCTCCGGCAAAAGTTCCTTCGTTTGTGCCAAATAGATTACAGGTTCGCGGGCCGGAGGTTTGAACGACGCTATAGCGTTCACCGGATGCAAATCTCCTCGTGAAATAGACCACTGGATTGGTCGAATTTAAGATGACCTTTTCACCGCCGAGCGAGAACTCGAACTGTTCCTTGTTCGAATACAAGCTGCTTCCATACCCGACCCCCAATTTAAATTGAGCGGCCGTTTGCGAATAGCTCTGTAGGGCGCTGACAAAGACCAAAGCCGATAGGAAAAGGAAAATTTTCAGCGAATTTTTCATTTTATTATTTGATAGGGTCGAAACAATTTATTCGATCTGAATATAGACGATACCGGATCATTATTTTGCACTAGATCTCCACTATCCGGAAGAGGTGATCGCGAGAGAAGCGATCAACCTTTCGACGCAAGAAATCCCGAGATCGCGTTCGCGATGCGGGCTTCGCGCGCCATGGTGTTGAACATTGGGGCCTCTTCGCGCAAGCGTTGTTCGCTGACTCCGGTGAGGAACATTCCCTCTTGCTGCAGGACGACGAAATAGGAATAGCTGGTGCCACTCTCGCTGTTGTAATTCGTTTCCGTCTTTACATTGGCTCCGGTGAACTGGCTCAGGCTGCCCTCGATCACCTCGCGGCGGTAAATGAACTGGCGTACGAAGGCGTAGCTGTCCTTGGAGGCGTCAAAATAATAAGCCTCGCGGATAGTGCCCTTTAGAGCGAGAGCCAAACACACGAGAGCCGGGATTCCCGTGAACCACAGCCCGTACGAATCGCCAATGCTCCATACAAACAAAAAAAGAAAAAACAGAACGGTCAACACCACAAAACCCACAGCCGCAAAAAAACCGAGGACCGTCGGCCTGTAATCCATGATGATCAACGACTCAGGCCGCCGCGCGATCCACAGCGGAACGAGAAACTCTAACCTGTCGCCGACAGTGTGCTTCAAAAGCTGGTCAGTTACGGAATAGTCGTCGTCACTCATAGTTGTTTATCACCGTCCTCTTCAAAGACATTCGTCGGGTACATTTAGCTGTATAGATCAATTGTCTGCAATAGTTCCGGCATCAATTTTTGCGTGAGCCAGACGGTTCCGTTTTCGAGGCGCACATCAAGCTTCGTCTCGCCCAATTCGGTCTGATAAATGACAAGTTGCGAAGTATTCTTCATCGCAATTTAGGTCGTACGCCCTTCCGCATATTTATGAAGGACGCTGGCAATGAGCGTTTGGTACGGGATGCCCTCGGCCAATGCACGTTTTTGCAAGGCGCGTAGATCCCGTGAAGCGATGCGGATGTTGATTCGGGCGTCTTTTTTGAAGGTATTTTCCGCCACCTTGCTGTGACGTACAAGCTCCTTCTGAAGCCCTTTGACCGATCTTACATCAACGCGGTCATAGGCGGCCAAAATTTCCTTTTCTTCAGCGTCAAGTTTGCTCATTGTTTGTCTCCAAGATACTTTTTCGTGGCCTTGCTGCTTGGAAGGATCGTCTTTAGAAAGATCTCGTCATCGTTCTCGACAAATGGAACGAGATAGACGTAATCCTCAACACAAACGACGATCACGTGTTGTCCGGAATACT
>CAZVDM010000015.1:17438-34893 GCA_964625555.1 uncultured Chloracidobacterium sp. | reverse complement strand
TCGACTCTCGACCACCCGTCCATCCCGACAATTTACGATTATTTTTTTGACGCTGCGGAAAGCCGGTTCTATCTTGTGATGAAGTATATCTCAGGAGGCGATCTGGCCGGAAGACTCCGATCCACGCCGGAAGGCCGTATCGATGAGCGAACGGTGACCGAGTGGGCTCTCCAGATCATCGATGTCCTCGATTATCTGCATAACCTGCCGACAACCATCGTCTATCGTGACCTGAAACCATCAAATGTAATGATCGACGGGAACACCGGACGCATCATGCTCATTGATTTTGGTATCGCTAGGTCGATAAACCAGAATCAGGAAAAGGGCGTGACGGCCGTCGGCACGATGGGATATGCTCCGCCGGAACTTTTCAGCGGCAATGTCGAGCCGCGTTCCGATATTTATAGCCTTGGGTCAACGATGTTTCATTTGCTGACAGGTGCGGATCCGCAAAACAATCCACTGCTGATCTTCGATTTTCAGAAGAATCCTAGGCCCCGTCAGATCAACCCGCAGCTTTCCGATCAGATCGAACGGATATTGATGCGCGCGGTCGAATATAACGCTGATGCCAGATTTGCCTCCGCCGCAGAAATGAAGGCGGCCCTCGCGGCCCATCTCGATAATCTTAGGGGCGGCCAGATCACATACGGGGTCACGGAAGTGCCGCAATCGGTCAGCTTATCCCACCAGATCGTTTTCTGCGGCTTTTGCGGCCAACGGATCGTTGCGACCGATATGTTCTGTGCGTTCTGCGGTTCGAAACAGCCGCTTGCCCAGCATGGTGTTCATTCTGAGGTCTACTCTCGCTCCGTTGGTACGGCAAGGCTCGTTATCGAAGGCACAAGCGAACTGAATGCTCCTGCTTACGGTCTTGAGAAAAATGAGAACCTCGTCGGACGCCGCGATCCGATGTCGAATATTTTCCCTGAGGTTGACCTTTCGAAATATGATCCGCAGACCAAGATATCCCGTCGCCATGCGAAAATATGGCGTGACGGCGGCAGCTATCTGCTCGAAGACCTCGGCTCCTCAAACGGAACGATCCTTCTAACCAACGTGAGCGATACGCTTCGTCTGCTGCCGCATCAACCACATCCGCTTGCAAGCGGCGACCGCATTCGGATCGGAGACACAACATTACATTTTATCATCGGATAGGCCCTATTTTATGCAAGCAACGAGCGCCGAGACCCTTTCGGGATCGATCGACCAGGACAGAACATCGCATGAGATCGGCTCCGATCTCTCGCCGGCGGATTTTCAGCCTCCTTTCTTACTGAGGCTCGGATCGGCGATCATCGATTACATCGTCCTTTTGATCCTGCCGCTTACCGGGTTGCTTTCCGAAAAGCTTGTCGGCGGCAGTGGTTTCGGCGTATTCAGTGACCGTACGCTGTGGTTTCTCGCAGTTCTGTTAGCCGGAGCAAATGTCGTTCTATTGCCGCTCGTAAGGGGCCAGTCTATCGGCAAAATGCTCACCGGAATCCGGATCGTACGAAATGACGGAACGCCGGCCGGCCGCGGAGCGTTGATCATTAGACAAACGCTCGGGTATCTATTGACCCTGGCGACGTTTGGGCTAGGTTTTTTGATCTGTGCATTAAACGGAAGCGGACGCACACTGCACGATTTTCTGACCGGTACCGTAACGGTACGAGCGAGTCGCAGAATAGTCTCGATATAGTGTTATGGCTCAATTGTTCATTAGGCAATCAGGGCAACCCGAATATCCTATTGCGTTGTCGCGTTTGAAGACAACGATAGGCCGTTCGGCCCGAAGTGACGTTTGTATTCCGGATGCATTTGCTTCGCGGCTGCATGCCGAAGTGCGGCAAGAGGGCGACGCCTTTTGGCTGCACGATCTGGGCTCGGCAAATGGTACAAAATATAACGGCAATACGGTAACCGGCCCGATACCGCTCATAGATGGGGGCGAGATCCAGATCGGCGAGACTGTTTTGCGCTTTGAGGATGACCGATCGAAACCGAGAAATATCAGCGCGACATTTGTCGCCGACACCGATGCTCTTGACCCGTCGAAGACAATAGCCCTAACCGGACGCCGTAATCCAACCACTGAGATACTCGATTCGCAGTTTTCCAGCCGTACCGACCTGCTTGGTCTTATCAGCAAAGTCGGTGTCACGCTGCTATCCGCCACGGGACTGGATGACACTCTTAACCAGGTAGCATCGCTCGTATTCGAAGCCGTACCTGCCGAACGAGTCGTCATTATGCTCAGAGATGAGAGATCGGACGGCGGTATGCAGATCAAGGTGGCGCGCGTTCGCGGCAAGGACGAAACTCCAGACGAGGTCCGTATTAGCCGGAATGTTATGACCGAAGTCGTAGAGAACGGGAAAGCCGTTTTGACTTCAGACGCACAACACGACCCACGATTCGCAAGTCAGACTATCGTGCTTCAAGGCATTCGTTCGGTACTTGCAGTGCCGCTCAGTGTCGACGAACGGAATGTCTTTGGACTTATCTACGCTGATTCGCCGACCTACGAATCGACGTTTAAAGAAGAACATCTTGATATTCTAACAACACTTGCGTCTGTAGCATCGATCCGTGTCGAAAATGCGAGTTTGATGGACGAACGCATAAACCGCGAGCGGATGGAACGCGAACTTGAACTCGCAACCGAGATCCAGCAGCGTTTTCAGCCCGCGGGCCCTCCGATAGTTGAAGGATATGAGTTCCAGGGCATTTCGTTCTCGTGCTACGAGATCGGCGGTGACTATTACGACTTTATCCCGCGGCACGACGGCCAAATGTTGGTAGCTCTCGGCGATGTTTCTGGAAAGGGAACTGCGGCCGCACTGCTCATGTCGAGCCTCCACGCCGCTATGCATGCTCAAGTTGCTGCGAAAACGCCGCTTGAAGACATGGTCGTTTCGATAAACAAGTATCTCTCCGAAAATACGCCGGCAAACCGGTTCATTACACTCTTTACCGCCGAACTGGATACCGGCACCGGTTCGATCAGGTTTATTAACGCCGGCCACAACCCGCCGCTCATCGGCCGTGCCAATGGGACCATCGAACAACTCGCCTCCGGAGGTCTTCCCCTCGGTATTATGCCGTTTGCCGAGTATGATGTCGGCACCGCACATCTCAGCTCGGGTGACGTCCTTGTCATCTATTCCGATGGTGTTTCCGAGGCGAATAATCTCGCCGAGGATGAGTTCGGCATGGACCGCCTTACCGCAGTGATCAGCGCCAACGTTTCCCGCTCAGCGTCGGGCATTCGAGACAAAGTTGAATCCGCACTATCGGCGTTCACTGGAACGGCCGCCCCCAATGACGACATTACGCTGGTAATAGTCAAAAAACTATAAATTACCGGCACGTTAAAACTTGTTGACCAATCCATTCAGGATAGCCTAAAATGGAGTTTGGCGTGTTCCTAGCGCTTTCCCGCCGATGCCGTTTACGTCCCGAAAGATCAGCCTCATCGTTTTTGTCGTCGTCACACTGCTGTCCGTCGGCCTGATCCCGCTCGTTTTGACCGGTTGGTTCTTGTCCGATAAGAGCGGCCGCGAACTGAGGGCATCCGAAAACAGATATCAGATACAACTTGTTCAGGACAAGGCACGGCAGATCGAGATGTTTGGAAAGCGTTTCACCTCGGTAGTTTCCGGCCTGTCTATGGCGCTCGAACTTTCGAACAATTCGGCCGTGATCTCATCGGCTCAAACCGAAGCGAAGCTCGCCGCGATACTCAAGGAAAACCCGGATCTTCTTGCTTTGAACGTAAAGCCGGTCAATGCCGAACCGCTTTCGGTCTTTCGTTCCGAAGGCTTGACTCGCTTGGAGGTCGACGCCATCTCGACCGAAGCGGCTGAGCTTCCGCGTCTCGGAAAATTATCCGTCGGCCAACCGCGAACCATTTCATCGAGCGGACAGGTGGTGATGACCTTTTCGAACGACGTGGCAATTGGGGGCGAAAAGGCGGCGACGATCGTCGCGATCGCTTCGCTGCAGGGAGTTTCGCAAAGCGTGGTGGGGCTCACATCGACCAAGGAAGAAGATCTATGGAAGGCCGGACTTCCGATCGTTTTTGTAGTCGATGATTCCGGCTCGACACTCTTCCATCCTGATCCGCTGCTTGCCGCGATCAAAGAACCGATGATCGATCTGAAGATCGTTCAGGAATGGCTCGAATCCGGAGCCCAGGTTCAATCCGCGCTCGTCCCGTTCAGGGCAAGCTACAATGGCGTTACACACGATATGATCGGCGCGTATTCGACCGCAAGGATCAGCGACGGATACAAATTTGGTGTCATCACGATGCAGGATGAGAAAACCGCTCTCGCCACTGTTGGCGAGATGCGCAATCAGACCTGGTTGATCAGCATGCTCTTTGCTGCGATGGCATTGCTGATAGGCCTGGTCGGTTCGCGTTATATGACCGCACCGCTGATGCGGCTCGTGAATGCGTCAAAACTCATTGCCGCAGGCGATTTTTCGTCGAGGGTCGCGACGAGCAGCGTCACGGAACTCGCCACGCTCGGCGATTCATTCAATTTCATGACCGACAAGGTCGAAGAGCAGATCGCCAATCTTGCCAAGGCCGCCGCCGAAAATAGAGAGCTCTTCGTCGGCACGGTCAAAGCTCTCGCAGCGGCCATTGACGGTAAAGACAAATACACTCGCGGTCACTCCGAGAGAGTTGCCCGAATCTCAGTCGCCATGGGCAAACGCCTCGGCATGGAAGAGGAGGAACTCGATACATTGCGAATGAGCGCTCTGCTTCATGACATCGGAAAGATCGCCATTGATGACTCTATCCTTAAGAAGCCTGCGGCATTGACTGACGCAGAATACGAGATCATGAAGACCCATCCGCAAAGAGGATACAAGATCATGTCGCAGATACCCGCAATGAAGGAGTTTCTTCCGGGTATGTATATGCATCACGAAATGATCAACGGCAAAGGCTATCCACAGGGACTCACAGGCGACCAGATACCGCTTCAGGCGAAGATCATTTCGGTCGCAGACACATTTGACGCCATGACGATCGACCGTCCGTATTCGAAGGGCATGGATCTGCCGACGGCGATCGAGACCATTCGAAAATACGTAGGCACTCGCTATCAAGCGGACGTGGTGGAGGCACTTGTCGACGCATGTCACGACGGCGAGATCGCAAACGGTATCGTTCGTCAAATGGCGGCAATACGGGCCTTCGAAAAAGAGGCTCAAAATCAATTGGAGCTCGTCGCCTAACGGGCTTTCATTTTTCGTATGAACCCCGAAAATACACAAGAACTGTGGCAGGTCGAGGCAGATGGTACGGTCTTTGATACCAATTTTGCTGAAATGACATCGTGGATCGACAACGGTACCCTCGGCAGAAGTGACAAGGTCCGAAAGGGAAATCTCCGCTGGATCGAAGCCGGAAAGGTGCCGTCCTTGATGTCGGTCTTCAATGCCAAAGAAAATGGTCAACCGATCGCTCCTGTGATCACTGCCACCATGCTCGAACCGACAAGGCTCGGAGGCGTTTCGGCTCAATCTGCGACAAACAGTGTTGCGGTAACCGCAGCAGCGGCCCCAACGTCTGATATGTGCAGCATGCATGCCGACGTTGCCGCTTCGTTTATCTGTGACACCTGTTCGAATGTATTCTGTAAAGCATGCCCTAATTCGTATGGCGGCACGGTGAAGATATGCCCGTTCTGCGGGGCGATGTGTAAGCCCATCGGACAGGCGTCAGCCGCCGTCACCTACTCACCCGGCCGATGCTATTCGCTGCCATCGGGCGAAACATTCGGTTTTGGCGACTTTGGTGCCGCTCTGTCATATCCATTCAAATTCAAAACGAGTCTGATCATGGGAGCGATCATGTTCGCGATCTTTTCCATCGGCCAGGGAGCTATGGGTTTCGGCGGTATTTTCATGATGGGCGGTGCCTTAATGTCATATCTGCTGGCCAATACGTTAACTTTCGGTGTACTCGCCAATACGGTCGAGAATTTTTCGCAAGGCAAGATCGGACTGAATTTCATGCCGTCATTCGACGATTTTTCGATCTGGGATGACGTAGTGCATCCATTTTTTCTGAGTATAGGGGTTTATATCGTTTCATTCGGGCCGTTGATAGCTGTGATCCTCGTCGCGGTATTTATGATCGTGGGCAGTGTAAGCAAGGAAATGAATTCAATGCAGTCGGATGCTGCAAGAACGGTGGTTCCCGAGCTGCCATATGCTTCAAAAGCCGCTGACCAGTCACAAAAGGTCAAAGAACTGCTCAACAAGCAGGCGGACCAGCAAAACAAGCGAATCGCCGCGATCGAAAGCGGACAGGACGTACCTGATGAGACGGTTGCTCGGGCTGCCGGAGTTGATCCGGACGATGCCGAATTTGAACGGATCAACAACATGATCCAGGAGAACCGCCGAGCACAGCTAGAATCGGCGATCGGCAAAGCTCCCGACACGGTGGCGAAAGAACGATCAGAAATGATCCAACAGATCCTTGGATACGGAGCGATGTTTGTGCTGCTTGGCGGAGTATGTCTGCTATGGGGCCTTTTCTATTTTCCGGCGGCAAATATAGTCGCGGGTTACACTCGATCATTTGCTGCAACGCTGAATCCGACCGTTGGGTTTGATACGATCAAACGTCTCGGTGTTGATTACGTGAAAATTCTTGCGTTTGGGCTGCTGCTTGCTCTAATGTCCGGGTTCGTCGGAGCACTCGTAGGCTCGATCTTCGGTGCATTTGATCTACCGGGCGTTGGAAATATTCCCGCCAAAGTTATCGGAGCACTTTTCGGATTTTATTTCGCCGTCGTCTTTTCTTGTGTGATCGGATTTGCGTTGTATAAGAACGCCCATAAGTTAAAGCTGCCATCGTAATTTCTTTTCGGTCATCACCGCTTTCTTACCGCACGTTGCTTATGCGTGCGGTATTTTTTTATACTCATTAGTTTGCTAAGGTGATTGTAAGGCTAATTATATGGCGTTTTTTTGGCGTAGGAAGAAGGAAGACACATTTTCGAGTTCGGTTCTCGGCCTCGACAAATCGGTCGAAGAGCTAAAGGCACAGGAAGAAGCCGTCGAGCGTGAGATAGGTGTCCGTTTTACGAAGGCGATCGAGAAGACGCGTCATTCGATAAATAACCGGCTTGATACTATATTCGAAGGCCGAAAGCAGATCGACGACCAACTGCTCGACGAACTCGAAGAAATGCTAATTTCCACCGATATCGGCGTCGCGACGACGATGCAGGTTCTTGATGCGATCCGCCGCGGCGTTTCAAGGCAGGAGATCGGTGATCTGACGGCATTGAAAGCGGCGATGAAGCAGGAATTGCTCGACATTCTGCATCATTCGACCGAACGCGGCGTGGCCGACGAACGCAGTATTGACGAATCGATCAAACCTTACGTCCTAATGGTCGTCGGCGTTAATGGCGTTGGCAAAACGACAACCATCGGTAAACTCGCACAGCGGATCAAGAACGAAGGCAACGATGTACTCATCTGTGCGGCGGATACATTCAGAGCAGCGGCGAGCGACCAGCTTGAGATATGGGCGACGCGGGCGGGCGTGCAGATCGTACAGCAAAAACAGGGAACCGACCCTGCAGCCGTACTGTTTGACGCTCTCGCGGCTGCCAAGGCACGCAGCAGCGACGTCCTGATCGTCGATACGGCAGGGCGGCTGCACAACAAGGCAAATCTGATGGCAGAGCTCGAAAAGATGAAACGGATATCTTCCCGTGAGGTCGAAGGTGCCCCACACGAGACTTTGCTCGTCATTGACGCTGTCACCGGACAAAACGGGCTCGAGCAGGCACGACAGTTCATGAAGACAGCTGACGTCACAGGGATCGTTTTGACCAAACTTGATGGTACCGCCAAGGGCGGTATTGCGGTCGCCATTGCAAAGGAACTAAATCTCCCGATCCGTTACGTCGGTATCGGCGAGCAAGTCGACGATCTAATGGTGTTTGATCCGGAAGCTTATGTAAATGGGCTGTTCAATTAAATGGCGTTCAACGAACCACAAATCGACTTAGTTCGAAGGTCCTTGGATCTCGCGGCTCGCGGTATTGGCCTTGTTAGTCCGAATCCGCTTGTCGGATGCGTTATCGTGTCGGTTGACGGCGAAGTCGTTGGCGAGGGCACGTATCTATACAACGACCTTGTGCATGCCGAAGCCATCGCTCTCGAGCAGGCCGGCGATCGGGCACGCGGCGGCACGGCGTACGTATCGCTCGAACCACACGACCATCACGGTAAAACCCCACCGTGTACCGAGGCATTGATCAACGCCGGGGTCAAACGGGTGGTTTGTCCGATCGACGATCCGAATCCCGTTGTTTCCGGACGTGGGTTTCAGCGCCTGCGAAACGCAGGCGTCGAAGTCGTGACTGGGATCCTTGCAGACGAAGCATCCCGCCTAAATGAAAAATTTATCTGCTGGCACAAGAATCGGCGCCCATTTGTCCATTTGAAGCTGGCAATGTCGCTCGACGGAAGAATATCGCTGTCTGATAGTGTTTCGACGGCCCTTTCAGGCAGTGCGGCACGCGTGCGCGTTCAGAGCCTAAGGCATGAACACGACGCAATTCTCGTCGGAGGCAACACTGCGAGTGTTGACAACCCGAGTCTTACTGACAGAAGCGGAAGGCCACGGCGTAGGCCGCTTACGCGGGTGATACTTGACAACCGGCTCCAGACGAGGCCTGGCTCAATCATCGCAACAACTGCCGCCGATGCCCCGACGATAGTCTTTACAAACTGCCGCGATACCGATAAAAAGGCCGCCCTCAGAAATTGCGGCGTAGAAATTGTCGAGTTGGAATTGGGAGGACGCGATCTTGCCGGGGTCCTCGCGGAACTGAAAGACCGGGAAATTCAGAGCCTTCTTGTCGAAGGCGGAACCGAGGTGGCCGGTGCGTTTTGCGACGCCCGATTGGTGGACAAGGTATCGTTCATCGCTGCTCCGATAATTATCGGCGGACGCGAGGCTCCGGTTGCTATCGGCGGAAGCGGTGCCGAAACGCTCGTCGAGGCGTTGCGGCTAAGTGACTTAACCATCCAACGCCTCGGCGAAGATATAGAGATCACCGGATATCCTACGGCTGCATAAATCCGAGATCGCTTAGTGCGAAATTGGGCAGATTTGGGAAGACATAGTCGCGATCCGCCGCCGGCAGCCCAAACCATGTTGCCAGCGTGTTCGCATACTGTTCGACCGACGTTGTCGGTATCCATCGCCCGCGTGCCGCAGTCCCCATATCGAGATCATCAGGGCCGTTCTTGACCAAGGTCGGGAATGGCGTGCCGTTCGACGTATTCATCCCGTAAAAATCACCGCCGATCACAGAACCGCCGATCACAAAGGCGTGATTCGCCCATGCGTGGTCACTGCCCACATTTGCGCCGCTTCCGCCAGGACCAAAGGTACGCCCGAAATCAGAAAGCGTAAACTGCGTCACCTTATCAGCTACACCTTGAACCACCATCTCGTCATAAAAAGCTCGTGCCGCCTGGCTAAACTGTGAAAATAGACCTGCCTGACCATTCAATTGGCCGGAATGTGTATCAAAGCCATCGACCGTACAGAAAAAGATCTGGCGGTTCATATTCAGAGCGTCGCGGTTTTTTACGAGTCGAGCAACTTGTTTCAGTTGTTTGCCGATCTCACTTGTCGGGAACGCGACGGTCGTGTCTGAGCTGTTGTTGAGCGATGCCGCGATACGCAATGATTCGCGATGGACCTTGCTCGATTCGTTGATCAGATCATTTACATCCACGAGGTCCATACCGGCCGAAAGGGCCGCAAGCCTCGCGTTCGCAATCGGAGTCCCGTTATAACCGATCAATGACAGAATGCTGCTGAGCGGTGTTGGTGCCGGTCCGATCGCCAATGGCTGCGTCAATTCGCCGATCGTGTATAGCCTCATTCCGTTGATCGAACCAACCGTCGGTATCAGCCGGTCGGGATTCGCCGGGATCGTCATCCTATCCGACATGCGGCCGCCCCATCCGGATAGCACCACGATGTCGGCCCGAGCATTCATTTGCTGGTTGGATTGATCAGTGTGCGAGAACAACTGCCGCGGTTTAGGAACCGAGCCATCCTGATATTGTGCACGGGTGATCGGGCGAACGAGGGTGCCGACATTGGACACAACAGCCATCTTCTGCTGCGCCCAGAGTTCGTGCAATCCTGGGTTAAGTCCGCCCGCAACGGTTCCAAAACTGGGGTGCAGACCGTAACTTAGTCCGCCGATCCTCGGAACGGCGATCGGCAGTAGTGTGTTCTGAGCGAGAGCGAGGCCTTGTGCCGCCCGTCCGGCAGAATATGCGGCGTAATTGCTGACGTTTGCGTCGCTGTGGTTCGGAATAACCGTGTTGTTGCCGTCGTTGCCGCCGGTCAGAAAAATGCAAACCAATGCACGATAGTCATCAGGAACCGCGTTCGGCCCGTCTTTCTTTTGTGCGAGGGCAGCGATCTTACCAAAGAAATCCGTTTGCGTCGCGAGTGCGGTCATGCTCAGAGCCGATGCCGATCTGCATAGAAAATCTCGTCGTGAATTACTCATATTTCTTACCTTTGGATCTGATATTGCGATGACGCCGCAATCAAATAGGCCGCCGTCTTAACCCGCATTGCCGGATCCGACGCCGAAACTGCTTGGATCGCGGGCAGGATGGTTGCTCTGTGTGCCGCTGACAGCGCACCGTGCATCATTCTTGAATTGAGTATGTCGAGCAGCAGATTACCGGTCGGGTCTGCTTCCGAAAACGGCACAAATTCGCTGAAGTCGAGCGAAGTCCCGCGTAGCGAATCAGTCGCATTCGGCGGGATTCCGTTGAATATATAGACCGACAGAAAATTGGTCCGTTTAACAGAAGTTCCGGAGTTAAAGATATCGAACTCGGGTGCGAGGATCGTCGTTCCCGGAATTACATAATCCGGTGCAAAATAGTTGAATACTGTTGGCGAATAGAATGGGTTCTGGGCCATGGTGCTTGCAGATGATGCCAGGGCACCATCGCTAACGTCGAAGCCGCTGAACGCTTTTGCCGGGAAGATTCGGCCCAAATTTGTAATGATCTGAACAGGTTCGCGCATCTTGCCATAACGCGGAGCAGTCTTAATATCACCACGTGCCTCGGGATCAAGCAGGATCGCACGGATCACCGCCTTCATGTCACCGCGTTCTCCGCTGCCGTTATTGTTAAATGCGGCCGCGACACGGGACACATAGGCCGGCGAAGGATCGCTCGTGACCATATGCTGTATCAACAATTTCCCGATATAGGGACCGACATTTGGGTGATTAAAGATATTGTCGAGAGTATTCTTTAGCGAATTATCCGCATAAACACTAATTTCATTAGTGCCGGTACAGTTCGTACATGCCGGAATATTTTGACTGACGGCATTCGGATATGAAAGCAGTGTCTTGGACGTCAGATCATGATTTGCCGGCACCAGCACCATCGGGTCTTTGTAATTTACCGAGCCCGGAACTGCATTCGGACAATTTCCACTGTTACAAAAGGTCCAGCCTGTAAAGACCTTTGAGAAATTATCCACGGTATTCTGATCGTAGGTCGGAATTGCATTACCTTGGTTGTCGAGTTTGAGTGTTCCGTCCTGATTAAGCATGAAGAGCCCGATCGAAAAAAGCTGCAGTATCTCACGCGGATAATTTTCGTTCGGGTTGGTCCTCGTGCTTCGGACCATATCAAGATAATTGCCCATCGTTGGGCTCAGCGTCACGTCCGACATAAGTTCCCGGTAGTTGCCAAATGCATTTTTGGCAAGGAGCTTGTGATACGCGATGGCATGGCTGGACTGTTGCGTGGTAACACCCGACGTAACCCAGATCTGACTCAGTGCCCACGCAACACGATGACGGAGCTGGGCATTGCCGTAATAGGCCTCCTTGAAAAACCACTGCTGCAGCGGGATCATTGTGTAACGCTCGTTATAACAGGAAATAAATGTTACTACCGTGCAGTCAGCCGGTGGCGTTGTCGGCATCTGAGGCGGATTCGGCCAAGGAACAAAGGGATATGGCGCGTCGAACTGTTCGGTCATCCAGGATCGTAAGCCGATCCTACGTAGACGCTCGTCTGACGCAGCCGACGGACCAAACGCAGCTTGTTCGAGAAATCGGATCCGGTCACCGGACCATCGATATCCAACAAAATTATCCGCATTTGTATCCGGGTAATTCTTTACCGGCAAAGGAAGCGGACGGAGGTCTCCGCCGGTTCTGCCAAGACCGATCTTGAGGGCATTACTCATCAAACCGCGCCAAGTCACGTAAAGCCAATGATCACCGTCAGCGGCAGGCTGGCCTCGATAGCCTGAAGCATCAAAAAGCCGAAGTGAAAGTGCGATCTCTCGATTTCTTGTCCGGGAAATTGACACGGGGATCAACTCAAACGTCTTACCTCCGGGCCGGGTTACATAAACTCGAAAAGCTGACGCATTTTCATCGTCCCGAAGCTCGATCGGCGAAAGGAAAACAACGACCGTGCTGTTCGGACCCGGCTTGAAGGCTTGGCGGCCCATCGCCGGTAAATTTCCGAGATAATTCTCCGGGCTAACCGCCAACACTCGAGATCTATCCGTTCCACTCAGCAGATTCGGAGACGGCGAATTCGGATTTGGGTCGTCTTGTGCCGTAACGGCAGCGATCGACGAGAGAATTAAGAAGATTGACGCTAGCGGCCTTTGCAGATATTTCATAACGTGATCCGGTCAAGAAAACGATAAAACGCTTGCCAATTTGCGATTATATTGTCGAACGATGTGAACATTGCTTTTATAGACCATTTTGCCTTTTAGAACAAGAGGAAATTTGCTTCTGCGCTGTAAATTGTATTCGGTTGGCGATCATCGGGATAACCAACTAGAATCAAACAAACTAATGAAACCATATAAGACAGGCGGTTATGCGAAAAAGTCGCTCGGCCAAAATTTCTTGATCGACGAGAAGGTGATAGCCAGGATAATCGCGTCGTTGGAGATATCTAAAGGCGACAAGGTCCTGGAGATCGGTCCCGGGCGGGGTGCGTTGACAAGCGGCCTGCTCGATGCAGGAGCAAATCTGACGGCGCTGGAGATCGACAGGGAACTCGTGCCGAGGCTAAATCTGGAATTCGCTCAGCGAGATAATTTTTGTTGTATTGAGGGCGATGTTCTCGAAGTTGATCTGCTATCGATCGTGCAAGATCCCCCAGCGAAATTGGTGGGCAATCTCCCGTATTATATTTCCACTGCGATACTGCAAAAGCTGAGCGAACAGCGGCAGATCTTCTCGCGCATCGTACTGATGCTGCAGAAAGAGGTGGTCGATCGTATAGTTGCAAAGCCCGGGGATAGTTCACGCGGTTATCTCACGGTTTTGATCGAGGACTCGTTTGAGTCTATGCGTCTCTTTGATGTCCCGCCAAGTGCGTTTGTCCCGCGGCCGAAGGTTGACAGCACGGTCGTTTTGCTTGTGCCACGGAAATCGACTGTTGGTGACGAAATACTCTTGCGCGAAATTGCCGGTATTTCCTTTGCTCAAAAGCGAAAGACTATCCTCAACAATCTCAAACACCGGATCGAGGACGCAGAATACCACTTGCAGGAGGCATCGATCGACCCGCGTCGAAGGGCCGAGACACTTACATCCGCCGAATGGGCCGCTCTAGTCCATAGCATCGCAAAGAAAAAAGAGCCGTAAGCATTTGCCTACGGCTCTTAAAGAATTGTCCCGTTTGTTTACGGAACGAACGCCGACGGGATCGGTTGGTCAGCCGTAAGCCCGAATTGCTGTACGGTGAATCCGGTTGACGACCGCTGCAGATACCACGTACCGTCACGGTACACTGCCAGGTCGTTGGTGCCGTCGCCATCGTAATCTCCGGGGGCTGGGATGTCGGAGCTCAAACCAAAGGCCGCTGCACCAAATCCTCCGTCGCTGCTCCGGAGACTGTACCAAACGCCTGTCGATGGACGAAAAACGGCGATGTCGGCTTTGCCGTCCGCATCGTAATCACCAACCACCGGTTTGTCTTCTGCTAAGCCGAATTGAGTGATCGTCGTTCCGCCGGTGCTCCTGTTTATGTACCAAGTACCTCCGCGATAAACAGCGAAATCCGTCTTGCTGTCGCCGTCAAAATCGCCTGCGACCGGAACATCGGTCGATATGCCCCATCGCGTTGCACGCTGTACGCCATCGATGCTGCTCTGCCACCACCAATTGCCGTCCGACGGACGATAGATCGCCACGTCTGCCTTATTGTCCCCGTCAAAATCGCCCGGCTGAGCGATGTCGCCCGGTAAGCCGAAGGAGACAACCGTCACGCCGCCGCCGCTTCGCTGTTCATACCAGGTCCCGTCACGGAACACTGCTACGTCCGTTTTTCCGTCTCCGTCAAAATCTGCAGGTGTAACCTTATCGGTAGGAATACCAAAATGTAACGCTGAAAAGCTGTTCGTGCTGCTGTTAAGGATATACCAATTGCCCTCAGCCGGCCGAAAGACCGAGATGTCGGTCTTGCCGTCTCCATCAAAATCAACAAATCTTGCCCGTGCCACTGCCGGAGCTTCGCCAAATATCGTAAACCTAAATGCTGGCGATACGGCGATTCCTGATGCAGAACCGGCGTCGGTGACGTACCAACGGCCAAAAAATGTCTGGCCCAGGAGGGCCGGGTTATTTGGAATTGACAAAACAACGGAAGCGAATCCGTTGCCAGCGCCATTGCCTTGCAGCGAAAGCGTTTGCCTGGTGAATGCTCCCGATGCCGGAACGGAAGCGGTGCCCGGGTCGGTCGAATCGATCACAAGCACAGCATTGGCTCCGCCTAGGGCATTGGAAACGGCAACCGTAAAGCTTGGGTTGCCGAGCAAAGGCGGTTCGATCGCCATCGGCTGAGGAATTCGTGCGTTCGAACCGGCAACGCCTGTTCCGGTAATTGCCGGGACACGATTTGATTGAGTGTAAAGCGTCGGACGGTCGAACGGTGGTAATTCAGACGCCACACGCGGATCCGTCCACGGCCGCCGCAGGAATGCAGTGATATCGGCTTGCTGCTGCGGATTCAATCCACGCGGCCGAACGTCCGGGTCCTTGTTAGGTGCATTGAAATCGCCGCCGCGATTGTAAAACGCCACTATTTGTTCCAACGTATCGAATCTGCCGTTGTGGAAGAATGTGCCGCGTTGATCGACATTCCTCAAGCTTGGAACGCGAAATCTACCGAGATCGCCATTATTTCCGGTGACCTGAAATCTACCTGTATCGTCATTCGGAGGCCGAACGCCGATATACCTGAATGAATTGTCCGTACCCAAAGCTCCTGCATGGCAGACCGCACACTCAACCTGCACGAACAGATTGCGGCCGTTCTGCTCCTGCGGAGTCAACGGCGTGATTCCCGCGTTGGCCATGTCTAGCGGCGTTTGATCCGAATATTGGGTCCGTTCGTAAGTCGCGATAGCCAATGCGATTCGCGTTGGAGTAACTTCCGGCGTCCCGAACACCTCATTGAACAATTCGGCATATGTTCTGCCGCCGATCCATGTCTGTAGCGGTGCCGGGATGTTGGCTGCGACAGCCAGCGGTTTTACATTTGTGATCCTCGAGCTGACCTGGGTCCAATCGCGGCCGGCGTGTCCCATTTCGGTCGAATTGACCGGCGGCCCGATGACTTGGCTTTCGAGAGCACCGCCGTTGTTAATTACTATTGCATTGGTCAAAGGATCGCGGAATGTACTGAGAGCTCGGCCGTCCCAGAATAGGACCGGTGAATATCCGGCGTTCAGGTAAGACATCGAACTGCGGCCCGTAACCTGCTCCTTTAATCCATACACAGGCGAAAACGAATATGTACCGTCGGCATTCGTCGCGGGAATGCCTCTCGAAGCGATGATGTCATCGGCATTTCCAAAGAACTGATCGAGGCCCGGATTTGTCGAAATCGCGGCTGTGGTCTTTGCCCGAAGGTCGTCCCCACCCGCAGCCGCCTGATGGCAGGTACCGCACGAGACGGTTTTGGTTGAGGACATTTGTTCGTCCCAAAAAAGTGCTTTGCCAAGATAGACCTTTGATGCCGTGATCGGGTTTGCAGGAGGAACAGGAGGAGCCTCAAGTGGTGCGACCGGCCCTTGCTGTGTCGCGATCGCCCGGGTTCCTTGGTCACCATTGCTAAGAAGACTGACTTCGGATGCGTTTTCTGCCCTCACCCAATAAAAGAACGGCTGACCTGCGGGGGCGGTCGAATCAAGAAAAGTATTCGCGGCCGTGGTACCGATCTCTATTGCGGCGGCGGGGTTTGAAGTCGTGCCGCGAAAAATACGGTATGACGTCGCATCTCTAATTGTGTCCCATTCAACGCGCACCTTGTTGTTGTATTTGAGGTCGGAAGCGATCACGCCTGTCGGCGCCGCGAGTGTTCCTGACTGGCCGGTCGCCCGTTCGGACGAAAAGAGACTCATGCCGACAAATCCGGCGATAAACACACCGCACACAAATAGTTTTAGTTTCTTCATAAACTCACCTTCATTCTCTACCTAACAAACCACAATTATTGGAACAAATGCCCAAACCTCGCTCTGATCTGATTTCTGCATCTGAACAATCTGGATTTCAGATTGCTTGTCGAAATTCCGATCGTTTCGGCGACCTCATCCAATGTTCGATCTTCCGAATATACTAATGTCATCGCGATCCGGTCTTTTGCATCTAGCGTTGACAGGACCTTTTCCGCCAGTTGTGCGGCAACCAGCGATCTGTCCGCCGACGCTTCGCGCCCGTCCGCGATAGTTTCGAGATAGTCATTCTCGGCATCACTCATTTCTGAAAATAGGCTTTCACCTTTTCGGCCTCGCCGTCGAAATTCGTCGTAACAAACGTTAACTGCGATCCGTGTCATCCAGGCGGCAAATGATCGGTCCTCGCCCCCGCGAAAAACCTTAAGAGAAAAGTAGGCCTTCGCAAATGACTGCTGAACGAATTCCTCGATATCACTTCGTTCCCGGAAATAACGGGCAACAACACGGGTGATCGGGCGCTTAAAGCGTTCAAATATCTCAGCAAAGGCCGTCTCATCACCAGCAAGCGTCATCTGAACGAGACGCTCATCAGTTAACGGCGCTTCGTCTGAAAACTCGATCGTCGGTAATTGAGCCTTTCTCTGCAAGCTGATGTTTATAACCTCTTCGGGCATTATCTTCAAGTCGGACCGGCAAAACGAGACTAGCTCAATCTTCACGGTCCTTCATTTTTCTTTCCTCGATCTTGAAACCTATTGGAATCGAGAACAGATCTACAGAGGGTTCCACGCGTTTGATATTAGTGAGCTTGAACAGATGCTCACCTGCGATCGGATCGATATGCTTAGACATTACTAGCAGCTGCAGTTCGGGTGAATACCACCTCTCGGAGATCACCGCGATCGGTTTGTC
>CAZVDM010000015.1:0-17338 GCA_964625555.1 uncultured Chloracidobacterium sp. | reverse complement strand
CGTCTCGGCCCTCCCTTGGGCTCCATTCGGCGTGCCTCGACCTTGGCGAGTAAACCATCGCGATTCTTGTCCATTTCGTTGAACACGCCGCGTACGATGCGTTCGAAATCGGTTTTGGTAAGCGCCGTACCTTCGCGGAACTGCTCTTCAAAGAAGAACGGCGGCAGAATTTTTCTGCCATTCTCTCCGGGCCCGCGCCCATCGCGTGGACGAGGGGGGAAGTCCAACTCAGGGCCTTCGATCGAACCGTTCTTGTTGCCATCTAGTTCGGCGAATGTCCGGTCAATTGCTTTTTGGAACTCCTCCGGCTCCAGGATCTCGTTATTATTGGAGTCATGAGGACGGATCCAATCGCCATCGGGCGGACCGTCCGGATGTTCCATTCCAGGCTTTCCCATCGGCGGACGACGGTCACCCGGTCGGCCTTGATCGCCGCGCGGCGGCCCGCCGCGGTCCGGCAATCCGCCTCCGGGCGGCCGTTGGCCAATAGCACCGATCGCAAACAATAGCGCAAAAATAAATGCGGTAAACGTTTTCATGTTCATACAAACTCCTCGAACCGGGAAAAACTAGCGAATAAACCGGATCGCGTGGGTCATACCGTCATCTCCTACAACAACTTCAGCGTCAACCAGATTAGCCGGCTTTTCGACCGATGACACCAGGCCAAGCGTGACCATCATTGAACTTGGAACTTTGACGCGAACGATCTGACCGCTTTCAGGATTTCGGGCGTAGCTCAGAGCGATGAAATCAGACTTTATCTCGGTTGCGGTTTCAATTTCGCGTCTGCTCGCCGGGGACGTACGCTTCCTTGCAGCGGTTGACGGTTTTATAGCCGAATGTTCGTTCGTCCGGGGAACTGCGTTGACTGCGGCCACCATAGTGCCTTTGTTATTATTGGCGGGAAGTGCCGGCTCGGTGACCGCCGGCGATGGCGTTTCGTTCGCCGGCAAAACCACGTTCTGCTGCACTCCCGCCTGTTCCGTTTTCTCGCCGGTTGGGCGGAAAACGAAGATCGTTACAAATGCCAAAGCAGCCAATGCCGGTACACCTATTATAAGCCACCGAAAACGGACAGGCGGCCACGGTGATCGCGCATCCTTTTGCAAATTGATCTCACGCTGTACCGACCACCAAAGCGACGGCGAATCGGCGATATCATTGATAGCCGAATCGTCGAGCGAGGCATCCGTGACGAGAGTTCGCATCAATTGATCGAATTGTTCGTCTGAAGGCTGCTTTTTCATATCTTTTGACTCCGTTAAAACTGTTGTCACGAGAAAAGACGCGCGAAAAAGCGGCGTGGTTTCAATTATTTTAACCACGCCGCATTTTCGACCGAAAAGTATAGGTCTAGCTTCCAGCAGCTACTGGCCCCTCTTTTCTCGGAAATAACAGAGATGCGAGGATCGAAGTCGCTATCACTGACAGAATGAACAACAACGAATAGGATATCGGAAACTTTCCGTCAAAAGCGTCGTTGAGCCAGACCATCTTCAAGCCGACGAAAACAAGTACAATTGCAAGGCCAAGTTTGAGCAAATAGAACTTATCGATTACACCGGCGAGCATGAAATACATGGACCTGAGTCCCATGATCGCGAAGATGTTCGAACTGAACACAATAAAGGGTTCGCTCGTAATGGCAAATATAGCCGGAACACTGTCCACTGCGAAGATAATATCGGTCGCCTCGAGGAATAGGAGGGCAATGAATAGCGGCGTCGCGTGCCACTTCCCATCGATCTTCGAGAAAAAGTTCTTGCCATCCAGGCGTTGGCTGACGGGCATGATCTTTTTGAAGATCCGTATCAAGAAGTTCTTTTCGGGTTCAATTTCTTCTTTACCGGCGAAGAACATTTTTATACCCGTCACGATAAGGAATCCGCCAAAAAGATATATGACCCAATGTAATTGCATCAACGCTGAACCCATTGCGATAAATACCGCCCTGAAGACCAAGGCTCCCAATATTCCGTAGAACAGAACGCGATGCTGGTATTTCGTGGGTATGGCGAAATAGGCGAATACCATCACGAAAATGAATATGTTATCGACCGAAAGAGATTTCTCGACCACGTAGCCGGTGAGAAACTCAAGTGAGACAGCCCACGCGGCGGCATCCGGGTTGAAGCCCGATATTGCCATTAGCTTTTGGTCCTGAGGAAACTTCCAAAGGGCATATTTGTAAAGAACGAAATTAAACGCCAGCGCGAGTGTTACCCAGACAACGCTCCAGATCGAAGCTTCCTTGAATGAGACGGCGTGTGCTTTCCGATGAAATACGCCAAGATCTATGGCGAGCATCAGCAGGACAAAAAGTGTAAAGACTCCGTAAAACCACCAGTATTCCGCAAAGGGAAATAGACTCATTATTCATTACCTCCTTTCGAAGGATCGACATGTTCGCGATACATAGCTCCGTTTAAGATCGCTGCGATTCGCTTGACAGCGACTATCTCTTCGTCGCAGATCCGGGCACCGCCCGCAACATAATCAGACGTGCCCCCAGATGCTTCGGCAACCAGAGTGCAGTGCGATATCAGGCTGTACTTTTCGTTTGCACTCTCGTCAGCTGGGAGCGATTCAAATCTCTCCCTAAGCCGTTGAAATGCCCGCTGCATGAAGTCACTGCTCGGGGTCAACTTGAGCCAACTCAGAAGGCGCTGGATATTATCATCAGTCGGTTTTATCCCGAGCTCAAAGAAAGAATCGAAGATGAGCCTGCGTTCACGCTTAGTTATTCTGCCGTCAGCCCACGCGACGTTAACAAGGGGCACGAGTTTTAGAAGGTCGTCAGATGAGCCGCCGGTGCCGGAGTATGAGGAGTTGATCTCGAGGTCGCCCAGCCGCTGTTCCGTCGATCGCAGAGCCTCGAGTTCGTCGGGACCGGCTTGATGCCCGCGCCAGAAGCCGACCACCTGCTTTTGGCCAAGGCCAGCAACGTATTTGGTCTGTTCCAGTAGATGTGACGCAATTGCCGCTGTCGCGGGCAATCGGACGGTCCGGAGCCGTTCAAAGATCTCGCTCCACAGGGCATCGTATTCACCGGCCGTAGGGCGGGCCGACAGCCGTTCCATCAAGACATAAAAGTTCTCATCCTTGGTAAAGAGTCCGTACCGGTCGCCGGCTCTAAGGATAGCGTCCTGCTCGTACCGGCCGATGCTGCCATCGACCCAGGAAACTTCGATCAACGGCGTAAGTAAGCACAGAAAAAACTCATCGCTTGCGATTCGAGAATGTTCTGCGAGTTGTCGAACACGGGTCAGGTCAGTTTGAAATCTTCGATCGGCTCGAACCCGTTCTTTGTATCGCCTCAAACTCTCCAGTAGAAATTGGCTCATTCGCGTTACCTCCTTTCGGGTGGCAAGCAAAGGAAAAGACCTCTGCTGCCAAAATAGCCGCAAAGGTCTCGAATTTTTCCGGACACCGGACCGAACTGGCTTTGTCCGATCGTAATGACGATGTCTCGGGCCTCGATAGGTATCGAGGTTTCTACTCCCCTAACAAATTGTAATCCAAATTTTGACCTAAACCTTATTGTTTTGTCAAGTATTAATTTCCGCTGTGTTATACTAATGCGTTTTATGAGCAAGATTGAAATAATACCGCTCGGCGGGATCGGCGAATTTGGGATGAACTGCATGGGAATCCGGTACGGTGACGAGATGATCGTCGTCGACGCCGGAATGGGATTTCCTGAGGAGACGCCGTTCGGGGTCGATATTTCGATACCGAATTTTGATTTTCTAGAGGAATACCGCGATGACCTGACAGCGATCATCCTTACTCATGGCCACGAAGACCATATCGGCGCACTCGCCTATATCCTCCGTAAATTCAATCTCCCGGTCTATTCGTCCAGATTCACGCTCGCTTTGACCGAAAAGCGTCTCGTTGAGTTCGACATGATGGACGACGTGATGCTCCATCGTGTCGAGGCGAATGACATCATTGAGATCGGTAATTTCAAGATCGAATTTATCCACGCTTCTCATTCGCTGGTCGAGTGCTTCTCGCTTGCCATTCATACACCTGTCGGGACGATCATTCATACGGGCGACTACAAGATCGACGATACGCCCGTCATCGGGAAGCCGTACGATCTCAAAACACTTGGCCGTATCGGCGACGAAGGCGTTCTTGCCTTGCTCTGTGATTCGACGAACGCGACGGTTCCGGGCCGTACGCCGTCAGAAATGGCGGTGATACCAGCTTTTGAAGAGATATTTGAGCAGACCGAAGGCCGTTTGATCGTTTCCACATTCTCATCGTCGCTGCATCGTTTGCAGATCGTTTTTGACGTCGCGCATCAATTTGGGCGAAAGGTGTGCGTACTCGGCCGCTCGATGCTCAAGAACATTGAGATCGCATTCGAACAAGGACTGCTCAAAATCCCAAAGGGACTGAATATCGAACTCAGTGATGCCCGGCGGCTCGATGACGATGAGATCTGTTATCTTGTCACAGGCTCTCAGGGCGAAATGCGGGCAGCATTGTGGAATCTAGCGACCGGCACATACAAAGGGCTTGAGGTTGAAAAAGGCGACACGGTCGTACTCTCAGCCCGAATAATTCCGGGCAATGAAAAAAATATCAGCCGCTTGATCGGGCATCTATACAAACGCGGTGCCAATATTATTGAAGAAAAGCGGCGCCTCGTACACGTCAGCGGCCACGCTTCGCAGGGCGACATTAAGATTATGGTCGAGACCGCGAAACCGAAATTCGTCATCCCGATACACGGCGAATACCGAATGCTGTTCAGGCAAAAGGAGTTTATCAAGAACCACGTCGGCAGCTACAACGACGAGGACATCATCCTTATCGAGAACGGCAACGTCCTCGAACTCGACGAGCGATCTGCTGTTGTGGTCGAAAAGCGCGAGCTTTACAAGACGTTTATTGACGAAGAATCGATGGAAGAGATCGAATACGATGTCGTTCGCGAACGCAAGAAACTCGCCTATGGTGGAGCGATCTCGTTGGTCGTCGCGATGGAAAAGAACACGAACCAAGTAAACGGAGAGCCTCAAGTCACCTTCGAAGGCGTCGCCGGCATCGATCCGCTGAACGGTTTTGCCGCCGATGCCCGAAAGTCTGTCGCCAAAGCCATCGCCGACATGAAACCGGACCACATCGCCAACCGCACGATGTTCAAGGAGAATCTGCGAATACATCTCAAACGGTTTGTGCAGAAAGAACTAAGCTCAAAACCGGTGATCGTCACAACGATCGTTGAAGTTTAACCATAACTACGGCAGCAAGCATACGATGCACATTTCGTTTCGAAACATCGTGTGGCAACGCCGAGCGTGGGAGTTCACGGCGAATGGCACGTAACTTCTGAATACTACGCCGCCGACTTGGCCTAAATTCTTATGACATGGAAAGATAAGGTCGTATTGTTAACAGGAGCGTCAAGCGGTATCGGCGAAGCGTTGGCAATTGCTTTGGCAAAAAAGGGAGCGATCGTCGGATTGCTGGCACGCCGAAAGGAACTACTCGACAAGCTAAAAAAGCAATGTGAAAAGGCCGGCGGGTCGGCCCGTGTGTTCGCGTGTGACGTTACAGACGAAGACGCCGTACTCGCTGCTGCGAATGAGTTTTACGCAGAATTTGACCGGATCGACATATTGATCGCCAACGCCGGGATCGGCGGCAACAATGCGGAAACACGTGCTTTGCAGCCTTTGGCCGTGAAAAAGGTGATCGATATCAATTTGATGGGAGCAGTGAATTCAGTACATGCCGTGCTTCCGCGAATGTTAAAGAAAGGTTCCGGACAATTGGTCGCCATCTCGAGCCTGGCGGGATTTCGCGGATTACCGAAATCCGCGGCTTATTCGGCCAGTAAAGCCGGAATGACCGCCTTTTTCGAAAGCGTCCGTCTCGACGTCAAACATCAGGGGATCGACGTAACCATCATACAACCCGGATTCATCAAAACACCCCTCACGTCGGGCCGTGAGGCCAAGATGCCTTTCCTTATGGAGCTCGATGACGCCATCCCAATGTTTCTTAAAGCGATCGAAAAGAAAAAACGATTTGCCGCCTTCCCGTGGCAACTCGCAACTGTCGTCCGGGCAGGCAAGATCATGCCTGGCTGGCTTTACGACCGCATCGCCGGAAAAGCTCGCTACCGCGAATAGTCCGCGGAGCGCAAAATATGCTAGATTGTCATTTCGGCCGGCAGCCTCAGATTCAGACCGGTTTTCGCGTCCCGCCTTTGTTTTGAATCTGCGGGCTTCCGCATTTCTATGGATCTATTACAAGCGATCATTCTAGGAATAGTTCAAGGACTGACGGAGTTCATTCCGATCAGTTCGACTGCCCATCTCGTATTTGCCAGCCGCTGGCTCGGCATCTATGGCGGTGATGCCGAAATGACGACGGCAACGATGGCCGTGATCCAGCTCGGCACGCTCGCAGCCGTTTTTGTGTATTTCGCAGCCGACATCTGGGGTATCTCCACGGCATTTGTGCGTGATCATTTTGCTTTGCTCACGGGAAAGCGCGGAATGCGATTCTCAGGAACGGACGGTGTCCGGCCGATGTGGCTGTCGGACGAATCCTGGCTCGGGTGGCTGGTGATAATCGGTTCGATCCCGATCGGGACGGTCGGTCTGGTTTTCAAGGATTTCATCGAGGGCCCTGGAACGAAAAATCTTTGGGTGATCTCGATCATGCTGATCGCAGTTGCTCTGCTCCTTACTTTCGCTGAGTTCGTCGGAAAGCAGCGAAAAGATATCAAACACCTTGGGATCGTTGACGCGATCGTCGTCGGATTTTGTCAGGTGTTAGCCCTTATGCCCGGTGCAAGCCGTTCCGGGTCGACCATCATGGGCGGTCTACTTGCCGGAGAAAAGCGGGAAACTGCGGCTCGATTTTCTTTCTTGCTTTCGATCCCCGCGATCACCGCAAGCGGTTTGCTGGAACTGCGAAAGGCTCTCCACATTCTTCCGTCCGAGACATTCGTTCCTTTGATCGTAGGCACTATTGTTGCCGGGATCGTTGGCTATCTTTCGATCTGGTTTTTGATCGCGTTTCTTCGCAAGAATTCAACGGCTGTATTCATCATCTACCGGCTCATTCTCGGAACCGTATTGCTTGTTTTACTCTGGCAGGGAGTGCTTAGCCCGGTCGTAAACTAGTGCAGAAACGCTGGACAATTCGTAAACATGACGCCGACTCGGTCAATCAACTCGCATCCGAGCTTGGTGTAAAACCCTTGGTCGCAGCGTTGCTGATCTCCCGTGGGCACTCGACCGCTGAAAAAGCGTTTCAATTTCTAAACCCGTCGCCGGAACATCTTCACGAACCAATGCTTATGATGGGCATGCGCGAAGCTGTTGACCGCATCAAGAAAGCAGTCGAGAATCGCGAAAAGGTCTTGATCTGGGGCGATCTCGACGTTGACGGCACTACCGGAACCGTTTTACTTAGAAAGACATTTTCGCTGCTCGGACTTGAGACGAGCTATCATATCACCAACCGCTTTACCGAAACCCGCGGCATCAACTTCGAACCGCTCGAGGCCGCAAGAGCAAACGGTCACACGCTGCTGGTGAGTGTCGATACGGGAACATCGAATTACGACGAAGTCCGCCGTGCAAAAGAGATCGGGATGGATACGATCATCTGTGACCATCACGAGATAAAAGACGATACGATCCTGCCGCCAGCCGTTGCTCTCATCAATCCTTTTCATCCGGACAGTGAATATCCCGATGACAATCTTGCCGGTGTCGGCGTCGCGTTCAAATTGGCACACGCGCTATTGAGAGAATTCGACCTCGAATCAGAGATCCCGGGCCTTTTAAAGATCGCGGCTATCGGCACAGTTGCTGACGTTGTCAACTTGACCGGCGAGAATCGTGCCATCGTAGCCCTCGGGTTGATCGACCTTGTCAAAACCGACAATTGGGGCCTCAAAGCACTAATGGAGGTCGCCGATTGCCGTTCGGACATGACGAGTATGCACATCGGCTTTCGCATCGGTCCGCGTATCAATGCGGCGGGAAGAATGGAGGTCGGCACCCATGTGGTCGAGCTATTGGAAGCGGACAACTTTGCTGACGCCAGGCGGATCGCGGCGTTGTTGGATTCCCGCAACCGCGAGCGCCAGAAGGTGCAGCAGGAAGTGACGGCGAAAGCAATACTTGAGGCACTGGCATTTCCAAACGCCAACTTCTTGGTTTTAGCCGGCGAAGGCTGGCACAAGGGTGTTGTCGGTCTCGCGGCTTCGCGTGTGGCTGAGAGATTCCACCGTCCGGCGATCGTCTTTTCGCTCGAAGACGGCATTGCTACCGGCAGTGCGCGCAGCGTAAAGGGTTTTGATCTTTTCGAAGCCCTTGGTTCGGTCTCTGATCTGTTGGAATCATTCGGCGGTCACGTCGCGGCCGCTGGAATGAAGACAAAAGAAGAAAATATTGAGGAATTGCGAGCCCGCCTCGACGAGTACACCGACGAAATGATTCCGATCGACGAGCGGACCCCGGAGCTCTTGATCGACGCTCTGGTAAGGAGCTCATCGCTCGGACTCGATCTGGTCGAAGAGTTCAATCGCTTCGAACCATTCGGCGCCGGTAATCCAAAGCCGATCTTTGTCACGCGTGATCTGATCCTTCGCGATGAACCATTTGTTATGAAGGACAAACATCTCAAGCTTAAATTGATCGGAGAGGACAACCGGCCGTTCGAAGCAGTTTGGTGGGACGGCGTCGAACGATCTAAGGGGCAAACTCTCAAACCCAATTCACGCATCGAATTAGCTTATGTCGCGGAAGCGAATTCCTGGCAGGGAAACACACGACTGCAACTTGTAGTCGAAGATCTAAGAGCGGATAATTGTCCATTGTGCCTGAAACGAAGCATCACAGCTTAAAGCAATACCACTTCAGAGCAAGACTACCGCAGGTCTTTCGATACCTTGCGTTGGCCGTGCTTTTTGCGGCGGTTGTTGCGGTGATGGTCGGTTTCTATCGTGAGCGTAACAAGACAGGTTTTCGGCTGAAGAATGAACACACCAAGCTTTCGACCGATGTCGTCGCCGAGATCAACGGGTATGAGCGTCTTGAGACCGACGGGAATATTTCAAAGTATTACATCAAAGCAGATTTTGCCCGGACCTTTGCGGACAATCATCAGGAACTCGAGAACGTATATCTCCGAACGTACGATTCTGACGGCGGCGAGGCAGACTCGATGACCGCTCAGAGTGTACTCTATGTGCCAGAAGCGGAAAAGAACTTCACTGCCTACATGAAGGGGAATGTCGATATCAATGCCCGCGGCGGGCTTAACGTTAAGACCAACAATATCGTTTATTCCAAGGCGACCGAGACCGCTGACATCGATGAGACTGTGACATTCGAACGCGACGGCATTCGCGGAAAGTCGTTTGGAGCGTCGGTGCGAATGGCGGAAAAGCGGCTTGAGCTTCATAAAGACGTCGAGATCGAGGCATTTGAATCGGCAGAGCTGGCGAAATCAGGCGTGCGATACGCGAAGATCAATTCGTCGACGGCATCCTATGATCAAATTGCAAACAAGATCGACCTTACTGATTCTGTCGTCATTAATCTCCGGACCAACTCTACTGGCTCAGGAGATCCGCAAACGATCGACGCGACATCCGATCGGGCGGTTTTTTTTCTTGATGGCGAGTCGCCGACTATCGAAGCAGCGTCCAAGCCTGAGGCTGCAAGTACAAAGCTTAAGAAACTGGAAATGACCGGCAATGTGCATCTCGTCTCGACGGAAACCGGCGCGTCCCCGACCACTATCGATGCCGGATATGCGATGTACGAAAAGAGCACCGACCGTATCGAGCTCAAAGAGGGAACTCATATCGTCACCTCCACATCGGGAAAAACAACGGATGTTCGGTCTAACGAGGCGGTATACGACCAGAGAGCGTTGAAATTTACACTGACCGGCGGTGCAGAGATCACGCAGGAGACAAATTTCATCAAGGGCGATCTGATCACTGCGGACCTTTATACGAGCAAAAAGGTAAAGTACGCCGTTGTCCGCGGAAATGGCTTTGTAAGACAGGTCACGACCGAGCGAACGACGTCAGTGTCGGCTCCGGAATTGAACGTCGCAATTGGTGAATCCGGTGATATGAGATCGGCGAACGCTCTCGGACAAAGCGTCGCGATATTAGACCCGAATACGCGTGCAGATTATTCGCTGGTGACAATGACCGCTCCGCGAGCGATCCGCGTCGATTTCAAAGGCGAAGGACTGCTTGAAAAGATGCAAACCGAAGGCCGTACCACGATCCAGCTAAATGCGGCCGCCGGCTCCGCTGATGCGGCCAACAAGAAGGTCACCGCTGATACAGTAAGTACCATCTTTAATCCGAATGGCAAAGATATCAGCAAAGCAATGGCCGTTGGCAATGCCGAACTGTTTATCGAACCGCTCAAGGCTTCGACTGAGATCTATCAGACCACGATAAACGCCCCGCGTTTTGACTGTGAATTTTTTGCGACCGGCAATAATGCCAAGAGTTGTGTCGGTGCTAAAAAGACCAAGACGGTTCGCGTTCCCACAGTCGCATCCGAGGGACGCAGCACTCAGACATTGACCGCAGATCAACTGAACGCGACCTTTTCCGAGACGACCAAGGATGTCGAGCGTCTCGACGCTTCGGGCAGCGCAAAATTCACCGAGCTCGAACGAACTGCTATCGCGTCGCAAATGTCTTTCACACAGGGTGACGCAGTTGTCCGGCTTCGCGGCGGAACCCCGACAGTTTGGGATAATGCTTCACGCGCTAAGGCAAAGGAGATCGATTGGGATTCGCGAAACCAGCGAACGCAGATGCGCGGCGGCGTCAGCGCGACGTATTACAGCCGCAGGAGCGGCGGCGACGCGACCCCATTCGCAAGCGGCGACAAACCTGTTTTTGTAACGTCAGACGCAGCTGATTTTGATCACAAGGCCGAGACCGCGACGTTTACCGGCAATGCCCGCGGCTGGCAGGACAACAATTACGTACGCGGCGACAAACTCTACGTAATGCAAAAAGAGGGCAAGTTCAGTTCCGATGGCAATGTTCAGAGCGTTCTTTATGACGCGAAGCAGAAGATCGCCGGCAAGGAAAGTTCTGCACCAGTGTTCGTCTCGGCCGGGACGATGAATTATGACCGTAAGACCCGCGTCCTGCAGTATCGGACCAACGTCGATGTACGTCAGGGAACCGACCGGATAACCTCTGCCAGCACTGACGTCTATATGAGTGAAAAGAACGAAGTGCTCAAAACGGTCGCCGAACAAAATGTTGTCATCACGCAGCCGGGTCGCCGTGTTACCGGCGATTGGGTACAATACACTGCGGAGAACGAGGTCGCCATCATTCGTGGCAATCCGGCGTCCGTTACGGACGGCGAGAACGGCGGATCCCAGAGCAGCGAGATCACGGTATTCATGCGTGAGAACCGCTTCGTCGGCAATGGCAAGACCAATAAGAATACCACCGGGCGTACCAAGACCGTTTATAAGGTCAAGACTCCTCAATGACAGAAAACCCTATTGACAATGCGAATGGGAATTCGCTGCCGGATATCGAAGGCTCACTCGTAGGTCATTACCTTCAAAAGACCTATGGTGGAAGGCGCGTTGTCGATGACGTGACCATCCATGTCGATCGCGGTGAAGTTGTCGGCCTGCTCGGTGCGAATGGCGCCGGTAAGACCACAACATTCTACATGATAGTTGGGCTCGAACGCACCGAAAAAGGTTCGATCACGCTCAATGGCCGCGACGTTACCTCGCTGCCAATGTATCTGCGGGCGAGGCTCGGTATGGGATATCTGCCGCAGGAACCTTCGATCTTTCGGAAACTCACCGCCGAACAGAATATTCTAGCAGTTCTCGAAACAACAAAATTGTCGCGGACCGCGCGGTTTGAGCGTCTCGACGAACTGCTCGAGGAGTTCGGCGTTGAACATGTTCGCAGAATTCGCGGCGATGCATTGTCCGGCGGAGAACGCCGCCGCGTCGAGATCGCACGGTGTCTCGCCACCGAACCACAATTTATCCTGCTCGACGAACCGTTCGCGGGCATCGACCCGCTTGCGATCGACGATATTCGCGAGATCATCTTATATCTTAAAGAGCGGGGAATCGGGATCCTGATTACTGATCATAACGTACGCGAAACGCTCGGCATCACTGACCGTGCGTATATACTTGCGGACGGCAAGATCCTGCGTGCCGGGCGGCCAGACGACTTGGTTAACGACCCGGATGTCCGTCGTTTGTATCTTGGCGAAAGATTTACACTTTAGAACGGATTCGCTTTCCATTTTCTCGCCAAAATAGCTATAATTCGAACTTAGGAACAGTATTTGCTTGTAACGGCTCTCATTTGCCGCAACGGCCGCTGCCTGATCCGAATATGTCATCTTTAAGGCTCACTCATCAGCTACAGCAAAAGATGGTTCTCACGCCGCAACTTCGGCAGAGGATCGAGATGCTGCAGATGACAACGCTTGAATTGAGCGAATTGATCGAGCAGGAAATGGTGACAAACCCGATCCTCGAAGAGGTACAACCGGGCGACGAAGTTCAAGAGATCTCAGATAACATACTGGATCAGAACTCTGACGGTCACGACGCGGAATTTGAAAACGGTAACGATCCCGGCTCAGACGCCGTTCAGGACGCCGAATTCAATTATGCCGATGCCGAGCCATTCGCAGCAGAAGTGCCGGTCGAGAACGGCTTTGATGAAACTACCGCCTCCGACATAGTAAATGACGAAGACGGTGCCGGTGAGACGTCCGATTCCTTTGACGAGATCGATTACGGCCGCGAGTTTCAGGATTACCTCGATCCCGGATACAAAACGCAGGAGATCGAATACAAAGAGGACGCCCCGAGTTTTGAACAATTCTTAACTCATTCTCCGAATCTGAGTGAGCACCTCGAATGGCAGCTCAATCTAATGACGGTCGAACCCCACGTCGAAGATGCCGTTTTGCAGATCATCGGAAATCTCGACGAAGACGGGCGACTGACAGTGCCGCTCGATGAGATCGCGGAGCTTAGTGTTTGCAGTTTGGAGGATGCGGAGGAAGCACTCCAGCTCGTGCTCAATCTTGACCCTGTGGGCTGCGGAGCACGCGATGTTCGCGAATGTTTGATCGCTCAGCTTGCCGCAAATGGCCATGCTGACAGCCTGGCGACATCACTCGTCCGGGATCATTTCGAAGATCTGACTCCGCATCGCCTGCAGCACCTCGCTAAGGCGACCGGCGTAAGCATGAAGGTGCTCGACGAAGAGATCAATAAGGTTAGAGAACTCGATCCTTACCCCGGACGGCGTTTTGCGTCAAAAGATGCGATGTATGTTGCCCCTGAGGTCTATATTGAAAAGGTTGATGAGGAATATGTGGTCTACTTCGTTGACGACGGCAGCCCGCGTTTGCGGATAAGCCCGACCTACCACAAACTGGTCGACCAGCCGGAGACTACCAAAGAAACTAAGGATTTTATTAAGGAAAAGGTGCGTTCCGCGGTCGATCTTCTGCGCAACATAGAGCATCGGCGGCAGACCATCTATCGCGTTGTCGAGTGTATTGTCGACCGTCAGCGTGAGTTTCTTGACCACGGTGTCGAGCACATCAAACCGATGATGCTCAAGGACGTCGCCGAAGATATCGGTATGCACCTATCGACGATCTCGCGCGTCGTTAATCGAAAATACGCGCACACACCTCAAGGTGTGATCGAACTTCGGCGTTTCTTCAGCGAAGGAATGATGAACGAGGACGGCGAGGAAGTTTCGACCCGCATCCTCAAGTTGAAGATCAAGAAAATGATCGAAGACGAGGACACAAAGAATCCGCTTACGGACGATGAGATCGCAAAGGTTTTAATCAAAGACGGCGTTAAACTATCGCGCCGAACGGTCGCAAAGTATCGCGACCAAATGCAAATTCCGGGTTCCCGCGAACGGAAAACAATGATCTAAACAAGGGAAATTATGAAAATAGAATTCACTGGACGGCACATCGATGTCACACCCGCACTTAAAAGCCACGTCGAATCGCACTTTGAGCGAATCGACCAGCTCTTTGACGGTAAACCTGCAAATGCACACGTCATTATCGAGGTCGAGCGCGGACTGCATCTTAGTGAGATCATCGTCAAATGGATGAACGACGTATTGACCGCTAAATCGAGCGATTCGGATATGTATAAGTCGCTTTCTACGTCTATCGACAAGATCGAGAAACAGGCTCGACGCCTAAAGGAAAAGATCATCGATAAATCACACAAAGCGACAAAAGCCGCTCTCATAACGCCAACTGAATTGGCTGTCGAGACGGAGTAATATTGAAAACTCAGAATGGCGGAAAGTTCGATCGTTCATGGCTGCCTCGTTGAGATCGAGGGCACAGGCATACTGATAGTTGGAGATCCGGAGGTTGGTAAAACCTCGGTTTGCCTTGAGCTTGCTAGGCTCGGTCACGATTTCATCGCCGACGACGCAGTTGAGATCCGGCGAACCGGAAGTGAGATCGTAGGGTCCTCGCCTGCCGTAACGAGATCGATGCTCGCGGTTCGGGGAGTTGGAATTCGTTCCATGAAATGCGAACGAGATTCGACCGAGATCGCACTTATCGTAGAGCTATTGATTGACGAGCCGACCGTGCTGCCGTTGATCCTGGACAACTTGCTCCTGTCCATTCCGCGACGAACCTTACGTTCCGCCGTCTTGACGGAAACTGCCGGTGGCATCGAGGCGTTGGCTAGATCATCGTCCGAGGCGGTAATTTGACCGGAATCCTATGGCAAGCAGACGAAAACACGACTCTGATCTTCCGCCGTTAATAATTATTACCGGTCTGAGTGGTTCGGGCATGAGTTCGGCGACCGATGCGTTTGAGGATCTTGGATATTTCTGCGTCGACAATCTGCCGTTAACGATGGTCTCGACATTTGGGCGGCTGCTCGTATCTACCGACGATAAGCCTGCGGCGATAGAAAAGGCAGTTCTGGTGATCAACATCCGCGAGCGTCATTTCCTCGCTGAATTTTCTTCAGAACTGAAGAAGCTGGCGAAGAAGAAGGTCGTTCCGTTCATAGTATTTTTTGAGGCTTCTGACGAGGTTTTGCAACGGCGTTTCTCGGAGACGCGCCGGCCGCATCCGGCCGACGAGGGGAAAGGGTTGTTATCCGCGATCCGAACAGAAAAGCGAGCGTTGACAGACGTACGGCGGATGGCAGATCTGATCATTGACACCTCGGAGCATACGGTTCACACGCTGCGGCGTTTGATCGTTCAGAAATTCAGCGGCCGAGAGGACGGCAAGCCGCTGCAGGTCGAGGTCATCAGTTTCGGCCACAAATACGGCAATCCGCGAAGTGTCGACCTGCTTTTCGACGTTCGTCATTTGCCGAACCCGTATTTTGACAAAGAACTGAAAACGGTTCCCGGCGACGACCCTCGCGTGGTGGCGTTTCTCTCGAAAGAACCGGAGGTCCGCGAAACTATCGCCCGCATCACCGATCTGCTTGAGTACCTATTGCCGCGGTACCAACGCGAGGGCAAATCGTACCTGACCATTGGCATCGGCTGCACCGGCGGACGCCACCGATCTGTGATGGTCACCAATTCGGTGCAGAGTGCATTGAAAGAAAAAGGATTCGATGTCACGGCGATGCACCGCGACATTCAGAAATAGAGGAATGAGCCGCTGATGAACACAGTCCGTCAAGGTTTTTAGGTAGATCGGATCCGTGCCTATCGGTTTGATCGGCGGCCATAAATAGTATGAGTGAGATTAAGAAGGTTGGCGGAGTGATCGTCTCTCACGGACAGGTTGCTAACGAATTGCTTGCCGCGGCTGAGGCCGTGGTTGGTGATCTCCGAAACATCACTGCCGTGTCGATCGGATGGCACGACGACGTCGAGATGGCAAAGGCCGAGATCGAGCGTGCGATAAAGAATGTGTCGAGCGGAGCGGGTGTTTTGCTTTTGACTGATATGTTCGGCGGAACACCGACCAATATTTCGGCTATGTTCCTGAAAGAGAACGAGGTTGAGATCGTCACCGGCGTCAATTTGCCAATGGTCATAAAGGTCGCGACCGTGAATGTCGAGATCGGCCTTAGCGAACTGGCCAGTGAGGTCGAAGAGACCGGAAGATCGGCGATAACGCGTGCCGGATCTTTGCTTTCGCCGCAAAAAATGAAAAAGGATGCTTGAGCAAACCGTTACTCTGGTAAATCCGCTCGGCCTCCACGCCAGAGCTGCGGCTAAATTGGTACGCTGTGCGGGTCAGTTCAAGAGCCGTATAATTTTGCATAATGCCAAAGCAAACGCCACAGCTAATGCGAAATCGATACTGAGCCTGCTTGCACTGGCCGCATCCTTTAACGTAACCCTGGATCTCACGATCGAAGGCCCGGATGAACAAAAGGCCGCTGATGCGATCACCGAATTGTTCGCTGCCGGATTTGGCGAGATATGAGGAAGCAGAGGACCAGACGTCCGAAAGGCAACAACACGGGCAGTTTATTTTATGACCAATAAGAAAGTAGGCATCCTCGGCATTCCGCTGGGTTTCGGCGCCGGACAGACCGGCAGTGAATTGGGCGTAAATGCGATGCGCCTCACGCGTTTTCGCGGTATGGGGCTCGCCGAGCACATTCGTCATCTTGGCTACGAAGCAAACGACCACGGTGATGCGTCGATCGTTCAGCCTGCAAACCAAACGGACGCAGGAAACCCAAAGCACCTCGCCGAAATGCTCGCGTCGAGTGAAAATATCATTGAGAAAGTTGCAGCGATGCTCGCCAACAATGAATTTCCGATCATCCTCGGCGGCGACCATGCCATAGCGATACCTACATTTTCAGCGATCGCAAACCACTATAAGCAACAGGGGAACGAGATCGGCCTGATCTGGTTTGACGCCCACGCAGACATCAATACGCCCGAAACATCGCCGTCGGGCAATATCCACGGCATGCCGCTCGCCGCGATACTTGGCCATGGCAACTCCCATCTGGTTGGGCTTTGCGGCTATTCGCCAAAGCTTACCCCGAAATACTTTGCCCACATCGGGGCCCGCGATGTCGACCCCGGCGAACGGGGAGTGATCGAAAAGCTCGGGCTTCGCGACAATTTCTTTACAATGAGCGACATCGACAAGCGCGGAATGGCCGCTTGCGTTGAGGATGCCGTTGCGATCGCCTCGCAGGCACCCGGCGGTTACGCCGTGACATTTGACATCGATATGATCGACCCGCGTTTTGCTCCCGGTTCGGGCACGCTGGTCCGCGGCGGCACGACCTATCGCGAAGCCCA
>CAZVDM010000014.1:0-35953 GCA_964625555.1 uncultured Chloracidobacterium sp. | reverse complement strand
CAGCGTATGACATTGGCAAAAATGACATTTCCGCAAAGCTTCTGGAAGCTCTGAAGTTGATAGCCGGCGAGCAGAGGTCGCAGTACATTTTGACGTATCGGTCATCAAATCCTGATCGCGTAGGCCAACCACGAAAACTGAGCGTTCAGATCGCCGACGGCCCTAATGGTGAAAAACGTTCGGGTGTTGTTCGCGATAGTTTTTCAGTTCCAAAACCGCGAAAAGTCTAGTTTCCCGACTTTCCCACACGCTTTCGTTGGCTCATAGCGCGTGTCGAGACCTTGGCGGAGCGCAGGTCAAGGATGAGCATGCCGTCATCGAACGCGGCATCGTGAAACTGAACTGTCTCTGATATCACCAGGCCAAATTTTGGTAGTAGGCGAAAAGCCCGGACCTTCTTGCCGCCGTGCCGGCCGTTTGGGGCTGCGGGAAACGCTTTTTTATTGACCGAATGCGTCGGTTTTAGCCCGATTCGGTTGTTTACTTCGTCAAAATATATAAGATATGCCGCCGGAGCGCCGGTCGCTTCGTATGTCGTCCGGTTCATCACGATCTCGCCTTTCCGGTTCATTGTTACGTAAAGCATCGACCACTGCGGAAATCGATCTTCCCTCGGACACTCTTGCCAAATTGTTCTCATCGTACTTTTACATTTATACCTCCATTAACCAGTGTAACACATATAATATGTTCTTGCAATGATGAAACAAGCAGGTGCCGATTCTATCCAGAGGCGTAGTGTTTGATCTTCAAAGACGCGCTTTGCGAACTTTGCGTTTTTGCGTGGGAAAAGGACGGTCTAACGCGAAGGCCAGAAAAGGCTGCACAATTGGAGGCTCGATCGACGCAGTCACCGCAGGCCTGATCGCCGCTGTTTTGATTTCTGTCTTCGGCTGCACTGCAAAACGCGATCGGCGCTGTCGCGGTTGCGAATTTGTCACAAAACACGATTGAAACCAAGCCCCAAAAAACTGGTGCCAGGGGCCTAAAACACTGCAACCAGGTCTGGAAATAGTGCAACCAGCCGCTATTTTGGTGAGACCAAAACGGAAGCTATACTCCAGTTTCGACGATCTCGTAGCTCGTCGTGATCTCGGCCGTCGGCCTTACGGTTGCGGCGACAGAACAATATATCTCATCCGAGAGCTTGATCGCGTCGGCCACGGCCTTTTCCGAAACGTTACGCCCGTGCACGATATGGTTGATGTGAAAGGCCGTAAATTTACGCGGATGCGTCTCCGCCCGCGTGCCTGTTATCTCGACATCGTAGCCGGTCACGTCCTGCCGTTTTTTCTCGAGGATCGATTGCACATCAAACGCCGTGCACCCCGCGACCGAGACCAGAAGCATCTCGAGCGGCGTCGGGGCGGCATGCCTATCTCCTTTAGAATCCATCAGTTGCGGTATTCCGGTCGGTGTTGTGCCGATAAAATAACCGTCGCCCGCGTATCGAACGGTCGCTTTGTAAGTATTCTCAGCCATAATATTTCCTCAGCCTTCTAAGCCGATTTTAGCATAGACCGTGTGGCGGCCTGATGCTTTCGAACAACCATTGGCACGAAAAATGCTTCATAATGCGCGTGGGGAAAGTGTGCCCGTTCGGCGCACCGCCTGAGGAGTGCAAATATGAGAATCGTAAAAAATGCGTTGTCACTTTCATTGGTGGTTTTGAGTCTCGTTCTGGCGTCGGCTTCGTTTGCTGACGCTCAAAAACGAAATGAAAAAGATGTCCGCGATACGCTGCGGAGCTTGAATTCGAACCTCGACAATTTCGAGTACGACCTTCGCTATCAGATGCAGAGTTCGTCGGCAAATAACACCGTAATCAACGATGTTTCGGATGATATTCGCAACCTCAAGGACGCTATCAGCCAGTTTCAGCGCAATTTTGACCAGAAACGTGAAAATCGAGATGACGTTGATCAGATCATTGGATCGGCCCGCCCGATCGACGATTTTATGAGGTCAAGCGGTCAAAACCGGCGCGTCACTGACGACTGGCTCGCTGTCAAGAAACAGATCGAACGTCTCGGCGCAAACTACGGCGTATCGCCGGATTGGGAGAGCGAGGGCGATCCTCCGAACGTCATCGATCAGCCGGATACACCGATCAGCAATAACACATTCAGCGTTGGCCTCTCGGGTACGTACGACCTCGACTCTGCACGGAGCGAGAGTATCGACGACGTTGTATCAAATGCCAATCTCAGCAGCGATAACCGTCAGGACCTCAAAGAAAAACTCGAAGCTCCCGGCCAGATCGCCATCGAGATCCGCGGCACACAGGTCACACTCGCGACCTCTAAAGCTTCGCCCGTAACATTCGCAGCCGACGGCCGCGACAAGATCGAACAAGGCCCTAACGGCAAGAGCATTCGTCTGCGTGCTGTCATTAACGGCCAGACATTGACCATTTCTTCGCTGGGCGGCGAGACCGATTACACGATCACGTTCACTTCGGCCAGCAACGGCCAAGTGCTCAAGGTCTCACGCCGAATCACGACTGACTATCTCGATCAGACGGTTTTCGCAGAGAGCGTTTATAACAAGACGGACTCGGTTGCTCGCCTCGGCATCGACAGCGGCGGCGGGAACAATTCGAGCGGACAGTATTCCGACAACGATCAGTCCGGCAATCCAAATTACGGCGGAGCTCCGACCGCGGTTCCCGGCCGCACCGGCGAATTCGTCGTCCCGAACGGCATGGTCCTGACCGGTATTCTCGAGAACGAGATAAACACCAAAGTCTCGCAAAACAACGACCGTTTTCGCCTGACCGTGCAATCGCCGAACGAGTTCCGCGGTGCCGTCATCGACGGATACATCACCGGCGTCGGCCGCTCAGGCAAGGTCACCGGCCGCTCGAACGTGACATTCAACTTCGAAAGGATCACGCTCCGCGACGGTAAGACGTACGATTTCGGGGCTAATCTGCAGTCGATCAAGGACGTAAACGGTAAACCCGTCAAGATCGACACCGAAGGCACTGCCAAGGGCGGAAGCCAGACAAAAGAATCGGTAAAACGCGGAGGTTTGGGTGCAGGTCTTGGCGCACTGATCGGTGCAATCGCAGGTGGAGCAAAAGGTGCGGTGATCGGTGCGGTAATTGGTGGAGGTGCAGGTGCAGGTTCGGTTGCTATCCAAGGTCGCGAGGATCTGCAGTTACAGAAAGGTTCGACCATGACGATCCAATCGTCCTCGCCGATCCGCGGAAATTCCCCTGATAGATAATTTCCAAGTCCACGCCAACTGAGTCAGAACCATTTGCTAATGCAGGTGGTTCTGATCTTTTATGGCAAAATATCCTCATGCGTGAGCTGCCTGAGGACATCGAACAATACCGCGACCGTAAATGGCGGCGTGAAGAATCGCTCAAGGTCGACACTGCCGAAGAGGTCGAGGCAATGGTCGAGGAACTCGGTTTTTGCCTCGGCATGACCGATATCCGCAAGGCCTTGCCGTCTGTCTATATCGCTGTCTGCGGCCGCCGCGACGCACATATGCCGCGGAACGTCCAGAAAGATTACGAAGCGAGCCGTGCGTGGGTACTCAAGGACGAAGTGATCGCTCGCGGCAAGGTCTACTATGGCAAACTCGTCAAAGGAAAGTCATGGTTTCTCGCTCCGCGGATGATACCGGTTTACAATTCGATCTGGGGCTGCACAAGAAAAGGCGAGTCGGGCGTTCTTTCAAAAAACGCACAGCTCGTTCTAAAAGTGCTTCGCAAGGAATGGGAAATGGCGACCTCCGATCTTCGCGAAGAGTGCGGTTTCAAGGACAAAAAGGACCTGACAACCGCAATGGACGAACTCCAAAAGCGAATGAAGGTCGTGCCTCAGGAAGTTCTCTACTCTCCTAAATTCACCTACATCTGGACGCTCGCCGAAGCTCGTTTTCCTGACGAATTAGCCGTCAAAATGCCCCGCGATGAGGCTGTCAAAGAACTCGCACGAACCTATCTCGAAATGTGCGGAATGACTCTGCTCGGCGAGCTTTCGGGCAAATTCGGCTTCTACCGCTGGGAATCAGGACGTGCGAATCACCAACTCGTTGACGAAGGCTTTGCCGAGCGTCTGGCAACCGGCGTTTACAAGTTGTCAAAGATCTAATCCCTAGACTTATCAAGCCTTAGGAACATGTGTGTCGCTCGTTCTCCGGCAACGGAACGATCGACGACATAACCAATGGCCGGCAGATCAAGGCCGGCAAATAGCGGTTCGCCTTTGCCTAAAACGACGGGACTGACGGCAAGGTGGAGCTCGTCGATCAAGCCTGCGGCGAGATACTGGCGGATCGTCGAAGCGCCGCCGCCGATGCGAACATCTTTGTCACCGGCTGCGGCTTTTGCCTGTTCGAGAGCGGAATGAATACCGTCTGTCACGAAGTGAAACGTCGTCCCGCCTTTCATCACTAGCGTTTCACGCGGATGATGTGTCAAGACAAACGCGGGCACGTGATAAGGCGGATCGTCGCCCCACCAACCTTTCCAATCTTCGTTAAGCCACGGTCCGCGAATAGGCCCGAACATGTTACGCCCGAGTATCCACGCGCCTTTGCCAGACATGCTTTCAGCTGCAAAGCTGTCATCAATGCCGGTCTCGCCGCCCTCGCCGCCGTGCTGCTCCTTAAAAGTCTTGGTTGGGAAGAACCAGCTCATCAACTCAGGCCCGCGAATGCCGAGCGGATTCTCAAGGGCTTGATCTGTACCGGCGGCAAAACCGTCGAGAGATACTCCAATGCTTTGAACTACAACCTTTGGCATCTTGAATTCTTAAATTGAAACAGGCTCACCATCTTCGTAGAGAGTTTCCGGAGCAATGTCGGCGCCATTGGGCCAAGAGATTGTCCAACCGTCGACAAAAAACGTCTTGAAATATTTCTTGTCTTTCAGCGGTTTATACACGCCGCGTCCGAGACCCCATTTAGAAAAATCGGCAATTCGCTCTTCGCCGTTGTTGAATACAACGTGGATCTTATAGTCCGAGACGTATTTCGCGTCCACGACGACGGGCATGTAGTGTTTGTTTCTGGGAATCAATCCAGGGGATCGATCTTGCGAATCTCGCCCAATTCCATTGCCCGATCCCAATTTCCCGCTAGCTCTTCTTTGTGTAATTTGGCCCATTTCTTTATAAGCGATCGTGCCGTTCGCGACCTCATTTTACCTTCTACAAGATTACCATCAAGGTCAAATTTTGCCTTCTGACCCTGATATTCCGCATGAAAGTGCGGCGGGTTGTGATCATTATGAAACATCCGAATAATGATCCCAAAGAAAAATGAGACGTACGGCATATCGATAATTCTTCGAATCTCAAACCATAATTCAGTCACCAATGAGAGCGTGATCTTCTAATGCGTCTTTCCATATTACATCGGAGTTTTCACGAAAATACTCGGATATGATAGTTCGCAACTCTTCGGAGACGACATTGTCATTTTCGACCAAACTCATAAAGCGCTTCGATCTATCCAAACTCATAAGTTGGATACTTTCGGCTGTGCGACAGAAACCATAACCATCAAAAGAAATAGCTACTAAAAAAACGCGTCCCGATTCATCAACATCGAAATCAGCGAATACGCTGTCGTCCTGAAGGCCTAGACAATACCGACATGGTCGGGAAGACGAAATTCCTGCTTTCCGAATTTCGATTGGCATAGATCAATACTTCATCAACTCTTGCACCGCTTTCTCAACATCTTCCGATTGAGGCAGGATGAAATCTTCGACCTGCGGGGCGTAGGCTACGAAGGTGTCCGTGGCTCCGACGCGCCTTACTGGAGCGTCCAAATACTCAAACAATTCGTTTGAGATGCGGGCGGCGATCTCGGCGCCGTAGCCGTATGAGACGGGGTCTTCGTGGGCGACAATGACGCGGCTCGTTTTCTTGACCGACTCGGCGATCGCTTCCCAGTCGTATGGGACCAGCGTTCGTAGATCGATCAGTTCGACTGAAATACCTTGAGTTTCGAGCCGTTTGCAGGCCTGGTTTGAGCGTTCAACTAACGCGCCGTAGGTAATGATCGTAACGTCCGAGCCTTCGCGGACCTTCTTGGCTTTGCCGAACGGGATCAAGAAATCGCTCGACGGATATTGTGATTTGTTATAGACCTGGCGATAGAGGTGTTTGTGTTCGAGGAACAAAACAGGGTCGTCGCAGCGGATCGCTGTTCGCAGCAATCCGTTCGCATCAAGCGCCGTCGAAGGATAAACGATCATCAAACCGGGCGTATGCGAAAACAGCGTCGTGCCCGATTGCGAGTGGTAAACGGCGCCGCCTTTCAAATATCCGCCGACCGGAACGCGCAGGACCATCGGGCATTTTGTGTCGCCGTCAGATCGCCAGCGTGTGACCGCGACCTCGTTGCGGATCTGGTGAAACGCCGGAAATATGTAATCAAAGAACTGTATCTCGACAACCGGTTTGAGATTGCGGATCGCCATACCGACAGCACGGCCGACTATGTTTGCCTCGGCAAGCGGCGAATTGAAAACACGGGCTGAGCCGAACTCACGCTGCAAGTTCGCAGTCACCTTGAACACACCGCCTTTGCCCTTGACCTGTTCGAGATATTGCTCGCGTGAGCAATCGGCGACGTCTTCGCCGAAAACGACAATACGTTCGTCGCGTGCCATTTCCTCGTGCATACAGCGGTTGATCAGATCGACCATCGTTCCTGCGTTTCCGCTGAGTTCGGCTCCGTCCTCGGTATCGAACAACTGGCGGTCAGTCGGATCGATGTCCGGCGAAAAGACGTTGCGATACGCTGATTCAGGTGCCGGCTGCGGTGTTTCGATGGCAATGTCGGCGGCCCTGTTGACCTCGTCATCGACCTCTTTTCTTAATGCTTCGAGATCTTCGCTTGAGGCGATCCCCTCGGTCATCAAAAACTCCGCGTATTTCTTGATCGGATCCGTCGCCTGATCGGCTTCGAGTTCCTCCGACGGGCGATAGAGCTTTTCATCATCCGAGAGCGAGTGCGAATACGGACGAATGACCTTGGCGTGGACGAACGCAGGGCCCTTGCGCTCACGGCAATATGCGACCGCTTTTGTAATCGCATCGTACGAAGCCAGCACATCGGTGCCGTCAACCTTTTGTATAAAGAGGCCCGGAAATCCAACGACAAGCTTCGAGATATCGCCGCCCGCAGTGCCGACCTCGACCGGGGTCGAGATCGCGTAACCGTTGTCCTCGACGACGAAGATCACGGGCAGCTTGAGGTTGCAGGCGGTATTGAGGGCTTCCCACCATTCGCCTTCGCTGGTCGTGCCGTCGCCGACGGACATATAGACGACCTCGTCGCCCTTAAATCCGGTGATCTTGTCTTTCAGGCCTTTGACCAGACCGGCACGATAACTCGCTTCGGCGGCACCGACGCTGTGGAGGGCCTGAGTTCCGGTACACGACGATTGCGAAGGAACATTCAGCTTAACGCTGCCCCAATGCGAGGGCATCTGGCGTCCGTGCGAATTTGGATCGGCCTCGGCCCCGACCGCCGACCAGAGCATTTCCTGCGCGGTCATCCCGAGTCCGAGCATCAGCGCACGATCGCGATAGTACGGGAAAAACCAATCGTAACCGGCCTTCATAGCGAGGGCCGCGGCGACCAGAATGCCTTCGTGCCCTGCACCTGAAATCTGGAAAAAGATCTTGTTCTGTCCCTTGAGCTGGATCTCTTTGTCGTCGACACGACGCGACAGATACATCGTACGGTAAAGCCCCACGAGCGTCTCGGTGTCGAGACCGTGATGTTTGGCCGTGCTTTTGGTCACGGTTTTGCTGGCCGGTGGCGTTTGGGCTTTTGCGGTCTTTTGAGATTTGTCATCAGCGATATAGCCGTCAGCCTCGGTCGATCTTGCGGTCTCGGCTACCACCGTTTTTCCGTTCTTTTTTGTTCCAGTCGCCATTTTATAAGTCCTATCTATAACAAGTTTTGATACAAGGTTAACTTTTTAAGATAGCAAATCGAAGGTTTTCGGGCAATTTGTCGAGGTTAACGAGCCGGGTGATCGACCGCTCGTCGCGGATGGCCCGGCGAGCTGTTTCGCTCGAGATATCGTTCATATTCCTGTTGTTCAAGATATTCGTCACGCCGTACGAGCTCGCGAAAATACTCGCTCACGGACGCGAAACCAAGAGCACCCGTTCTGTACTCTACAAATGTTCTCATCGGTTTCGATAAAGAAACGTTTAGTCTTGTAAATGTCATGCCTATTCCTCCCATGTGTATCGATCGTGTGCAAACATGTGCAGATTTCGTACAGAACTGAGCAGCTTCTGCACCAAGCCTCACTCTGTCCGGTTGGCCAAAATAAAGCCAACCTATTGGTAACAAAGGCACTTGCGGCACTTTTGTGTTTTGTCCCAAGTGTCCCGAGTGTCCCGCGTGTCCAACGCGTACATCGTGTCCGCGCTGTCCTGCGGCCATTTGCCGTAGTAGGTGTATGTAGGTCGTTTTTCATCACAACCATTTTACTATCAGTTGCGAATATGGTCAAGAGTATTATAGATGCAACATAACAGGACTTGAATTCATACAATAAGTGCAACTTTTGAAATTTCGAATTAGTCAGTTAGGAACAAAAGGACTATCCGATCCGGCCACGCCAGATCGTTGGATTTCGGCTGTTGTGAAAAATGGAGAATATCAATATGCGATCAGTCTGAATCGCGAAGAAAATGGTATATGGGAAGCGTTTAACTTGGCCTGCGCGCACATCAGATCGATGTACGACCGGAAACGCCAACGGCTTGCTCTGAATGGACGACATTAGGGTCTCGACCGATTCACGAAAAGCAATTCCCAGTCATGGCTCACGCCGCTCGTACCAATCAATTGCATTTCCGCCCTCAAGCTCAGCCTCATCGAGAAGTTTGATCGGCAGCATTATACTCGCTGTCGCCACCTTTTCAGAACATCTTCCCATGCAACGACATCGTCAGGGTGCAAGCGGTTGTGTTCTATTCTTCGGTCAAGTTCGGCGGCCTGTTCGGGCGACAGATAAAACTCTTCTTCCGGATCGTCCAGGGTTTCTAAAAGGTCGTAGGCGAGCTTTCGGCGATCTGCGTCCGGCAGTTTTATTGCTTCATCGAAAAGTACGCTCATATCAAAATTAGAATAGATCGAATCGGATTTCGATGCAATAAAAATTATCAGGATGCCGCTTGATCAATCGTTATTGGCCCAGCCATATTTAATAAGGATCTCACTGGCATTTTCGCGAAGCCATTCCGCATCCTCATTTTTGCTCTTATCGCTTGCCAATCTCTCGATATATTCACGAAACTCGAGAGCCAGTAATGGAGAATCCTCGATGATCTGAGACAATATCCAGGCCTTCCAAATCTCGTCGTCGGATTCAAGTATCTTTCGCAGATGTGGAATTAAGGGCTTACCGACCGATGTTAGAAATGGCGCCAGTGTCTGAGCAACGGGCCAATTCATATCCTGAAGCCACTCAAGCAAATTGGGAAGGACCGATTCGACCGCGGGATAGCCGGCCTTGATCGCACGCCGCGCAGCGTCGTGATCGTGCTTGTGCATTGGCACAAAGCTAACGATCTCTGATGTTACCTCGATCTTTTTCATCTACTGGGCCCTCAAAACCCAGCCTTTCGGATCAATGACCGGCGGCGTGCCGGTGTAATTGATCGTTGCTTTGCCGTCTTTCATTTCTACGCGTTGGATCTTACCATTGACCTCGACGTCGATCGGCATGGGGAATGGCAGGTTGTTGGGAGTTTCCCAACTGAGAGTCATAACTCCCGACGTACCGGAGCCGATCGCAGAACCCCCCAACCTCGGCAGTTTCGGCTGGCGGAGATACATTTCGAAGAACCAGTCGAGTTCCATTCCCGAATCTTTCTCGGCGATGGTGAGGAAATCGTCGGTGTTTACCAATCGCGTTTGTCGGCCGTCGGTGTAGGTCTCCATTTCCTTGGTCGGGTATGCCATGTGGCGGAGGGCGGCGAAAAAGGCTTTGTCGCCGATCAGATACCTGAGAGTGTGAAGAAAATAGGCGCCTTTTCCGTAGATGTCGCCGTCCGAATTTAGATAATCGGGCTCGGACATATAGACCTGATAGGCGATCTTCGGTTCGCGCGGAGCGACCGGCTGTTTGTTCTTAAAACCGCGTGCACGATCTCTCATCGTCTTAAGGTAAGCCTCTTGGCCGTGGAGCGTTTCGGTGTAAAGCGTGTCCATATAGGACTGGAAACCTTCGTGGATCCAGAAATCACGCCAGTCGCTGGCGGTGACGAGATTGGCCCAATATTCATGGCCAAATTCGTGCAGGAGCAGCCAGTCAGTGCCGTCGGCATTGTATTTGAATTTGTTGCCATAGGCGATGTTGGTCGAGTGTTCCATACCAAGATGCGGTGTCTCGACAATGCCGACCTTTTGCGAGCGGAACGGGAACGGCCCGAGATATTTTTCGAAGAAAGCGATGTATTTTTTCTGTTCGGCGATCAGCGATGCGCCTTTTTCAAAGCTTTCGGGAAGAATGTAAAAATGTATCGGCATTATCTCGCCGGTGATCGATTTGTATTTGTCCTCGATCAGCTTGTACGGTGCGGCGTTGAAAACGAGCGAGTAATTGGATATCGGATTCGTCATCCGCCAGTTGTAGGTGGACGTTCCGTTTGAGTTCTTCTTCGTGCTTTCGAGCTTCCCAGGGCCGGTTGCAACGAGCGGATCGGGGACGGTAATGTGCATCGACGCTGTTGCCGGTTTGTCGGACGGATGGTCTTTGCACGGGAACATCAGATCGGCACCGTCATTCTGCAGGGCGACCGAGATCCAGTCGGCTCCGCTCGGAGTTTTTTCCCACATAAATCCGCCGATCCACGGTGCACGAGGGGCGATACGCGGCATTCCTCCGTAGGTAATGCTGGTCTTGATCTCGTCGCCGACCTGTTTGGTCATCGGGAACCAGATCCAGATCTTTCCGTTCTTATCGTGGCTGAATTTCACATCACGGCCGCCCTCCGTAAGTTTGCTGATCGTGTAGGGCATATCGAGATTGAGGACGATGACATTGGTCGGGATCACCGTGCGTGCGGTCATCACAGTCGTTCCGGTGATCGACTTTGTCTTGGGATCGGCATTTAACGTGATGTCATAATTCAAAACGTCAAAGACGGCCTGCTCAAACATCAGCGGCCCGCCGGTTTCAGTCGGACGGACGCCAAGTTCGCGCTGACCGAATGTAAAAGTAAATGCCGCGATGACGAGAAAGAACGACGATATGATGCGCATTGAATTGAACTCCAAAGATTGCTTTACTTACGAACCGATCTATTTGAAAATACATCAAAACGGAAAGATGTTAAAGAAAGGCCTATTTGCATTTATAGTTATTGCCTTCGCGGCGGGCATAGCGTTTTCGCAAGCTAACAACGCTGTCGCGACGCCGACACCCGCAGCAACGGAAACACCCAAGGCAAATCCGCGGCCGACGCCGAAGCCCGAAGAGCCAAAGGCCGAGCCGTTTGATAAGGCTGATGTTAAGATGATGGCCGGGCAATGTGTTTCGTTCGACACTGAGGCCGGCATGATCGAGATCGAGGTCTATCCGGAAAGCGCGCCGGAATCTGTGCGAAATTTTCTAAATCTCGCGGCGACCGGTTTGCTTGATACGACCACCTTCAGCCGCGTCGTTCCCGGTTTTGTGATACAAGGCGGCCACCTTTGGTCGCGCGAAGGCGGTGTCACGAGGCCCTTGGCACTGCGAGCAACGCGAAAGGTTCCGGACGAGCCAAACAAGATACTTCACGAACGGGGCGTCCTCTCGATGGCCCGCGGCGACGAACCAAATTCAGCCAGCAGCGATTTTTTCATTCTGGTCGCAAACGCGCCTTATCTAGACGGCAAATTTGCCGCATTTGGGCGTGTGACGAAGGGTATGGAAGTTGTCGATGCGATAAACAAAGCGACCGTCGTCGAAGAAAAGCCCGAAAAGCCTGTGCGGATCAAGAAAGCAAAAGTTGCTCCGTGCGCCGCTACTCTGCCTCAGTGACCTCTCGTGCGAATGCGATCACGTAGCCATCCGGATCCAGGCTATACGCCGCCTCATGTCCCCAATCGCGAGCCTGCAAAGGGCTGATCTCACGAGACCCGGCATCAATAGCCCGCAGATGGAAGGCCTCAGGATCGTCAACGACCAAATAGATCTCGGCCCTTGGTGAAATTCCAGCAGGTGTGGGACGCGTTATCTTGTCGCCGAATAGCCGCACGGCTCCGGCCTCCGGCATCAATCCGAGAACAGTTTCCTCGCCGATCGCAAATTCTGTCATTCCCGGTACATTGAGCGTCGGCTCTACGCCCAAGACCGCCGAGTAGAACTCGGTGCTTTGTGCCTGATCGGCAACGTACAATATGAAATGAGTTTTCACGACTCTATTCACTGAGATCGAGGTCCAGCGTCATTCGATATTCGTTCGCCATCGACGGATGGCCGTGTGCCATCGAGACGTCGATCCCCTTTTGGTAGGTTTCGATCGCTTTTTGGCGGTTCCCGGTTTGGTTATAGGCTTGAGCGAGGACGCCGTATGCGTTGCCTTCGTCGTCGGCCTTGGCAACGTAATTTTCAAGCAGATCGATCACTTCCTGATGCTGGCCAAGCTTTTCATACTCTTTGGCGAGGCCGAACATGACCATTGTGTTGTCAGGATCTGCGTCAAGCATCTGGCGGAAAACTGCGATACGGTTCGTCATATTAGATAAGACTAGCACCACGCCGCGAATTGTTAAAAAAGAAACGCCGCGATCATAACGGCGTTTCTCGTTCAGCGATGTTTCTTCGCTCTTACTTTGCGTAGATCGCCACTGTTTTCGGGAACTTTTGCAGCGAAACAGGTGCCGATGACCATTCAATGCCCGAATCGCCAAGTATCTCCTTGGCCGATTTCTGATAGATCGCCTGGTTGATGCTCTCGTCCTGCTTGATAACGACGCCCTTGAGCGAAAGTCCGGCAAACAGCCCGCGACTGCGCGAATACGACAATATCTCGGCATCGAGCGTCACATTAGTCGAGGCCGCTGCCGTACGTCCGACCGGACCGGCCGAAACGCTGCCTTCGCCGCCGACCTCAAATTTGTCAGCGAGCAGGCCCTTGAGGCCTTTTTCGTTCATTATCAACAGAATGTAGTCGGTCTTTTGCCCGCCGATCTGCGGTCCGATGCTGCCGCCGCCCATATTCATAAACGCAGGTGCGCTCCAGCCTTTTGCCAAACGGCGAATGGCAACGCCTTCGCCGCCCTGGCCGCCGAGGATAAATCCGAATTTCAGAGCTCCGGGGAATACAACGATCGCCTTTGCCTTTTCCAACAGATCGCGCGGGATCGACTTATCGCTGATACGCATCACTTCCTTGAAAACGACCGATGCCTTATCGACTCGTTCCTCCGCCGCCTTCATCTCTTTCCCTTTTTTCTGAGCATATGTCTCCGATCCGAGTGCCGCGATGCCGACGACGATCAATACCAATGCAAAAAATTTAGCTTTCATAAAACCTCCCTCAAAAACCTTAAACTAACGCCGCATTTACCTTGTATATCACGCAGCACCGGAGATTTTATGTGCGTTAAGTCACAGTTCTGCGGTCGATGGATGCACGGTCTAAAATAGTCGCTGCTGGACCGGGTGGGCGATCGGTGCAGTCTCGGCTGGCTTTTGGTGTTGGCGAAAGCCCAGTCGGTTGGCGTGAAAGTCGAAGAGTTTTTTCGTCACCTCCCATTGCTCGGTCTTGCCGGTGCTGCGGTCTTTGTATGTGGAATGACGAAGAGTACCGCCGCGTTCCCGTTTCATGGTGTTGATGATCTTGGTGACGCGGGTCGGCGGCAGGCGTTCATGCATCTTTTGGACGAAATATTCCTCGATCGAGTCGGTGTCGAGATGAAGCATCGACATAAATGCCCGCGTCGCGCCCGACTCTTTGGCGCGTTCGAGTAATCCGGGAATGTCCGATTCGTTGTAGCCCGGAATGACCGGTGCGATACCAATACCGACCTCGATGCCGGCGTCCGCGATCTCGCGCATCGCTCGAAAGCGAGCGTCGGGAACGGGAGTGTATGGCTCGAACGGATTCGACTTTTCTTTGGTAAGGAACGGAAGTGAAAAGAAAACGGAGACTTTCTTTAGCTTCTTCAAAAGGTCGATATCCCGCGTCACAAGTGGCGCCTTTGTAATTACACCGACAGGCACCTGAAAATCGACGCAGATCTCGAGGCACTTTCGCGTCAGCTCGTAGCTCGCCTCGAGCGGCAGATACGGATCGGTCGCGAACGAGAAATCGAGATGCGGCATCTTGTCACGCGTCTTTTTCAGCTCCTGCCTTAACAGCTGCGGCGCATTTGGTTTGACGACGATCTTTGTCTCAAAATCGGTGCCCGCACCGTAACCCAGATATTCGTGATACTGACGTGCGAAGCAATAAGTGCAGCCGTGAATACAGCCGCGATAGCAATTGACCGTGTATCGCCAACCGCCTTCCCAATCAGACGCGAAAGCCTTGGTGATCACCTTTCGCGTCGCAGTTTCCTCAAAAACCTCAAGCTTTGTCGGCGGCGGCTCGCCAACGTATTCGGCAGAGTAGTGGTTGTAGGGATTTGGAGGATTTATGATTTGTCGCACAAGTGCAACAATATCGCATCCAGCAAGAAAATACAAGATAGTTAACGCAGAGAACGCAATGTACGCAGGGGCTAACTAAGAGATCCTCTGCGTCCTTTGCGGTCTCTGCGTTTAAAGTTCCCGTTGCATCAAGAGGTCGGTCTGCGGGTCGCTGCCTAGCAGGAACGTGTGCTTTCCTACCTCGCGAAAACCGTTCCTTGTGTAGAAGGCTTGAGCCCGCGGGTTGTATTCCCAGACGCCGAGCCACATTACGTCGTGGCCATTTGTTTTGGCATATTCAAAACACGCGTCCATCAGATTTTGCCCGACGCCTTTGCCGAGATACTCCTGATGGGAATACAGGCGTGAGAGTTCGATCGGCCTCTTGGCCGTTACGCCTGCCTCGGTGCTTTCGACGATCAATTTTGCATAGCCGGCCGGCTTGCCTTTGATCTCGGCGATCAGGAAGATCGATCTGTGGTCAGCGAGCTCAGCGGCGATCTGTTCGAGATTGAAGGCCTGCCGCATGTAGTGGTTCAGGTCCTCAGGAGCATTCTTTGGATGGTGGGCAAATGCGTCCCAGAACGTCGTATAGGCGAGGTCAGTGAGCGGCTGAGCGTCATCGGGCGTGGCTTGTCGGATCTCGATCACAGCAGTTCTACTCCATACGCAGAGAAATTCGAATCCGACGTGAGAATTGGAATATTCTCAACAAGCGATTGTGCGATGATAAGCCGGTCAAATGGATCTTTGTGATGAAACGGAAGACTGGCAACGTGAATCAAATGTTCAGGTGCGATGGCGAATAGTATGCTTGTTGACCCTTCGATGTACGCGACCACGTCGTCTATTGACTTAGAAATTGCCAGTTTTCCTCTGCTCAGTTTGATAGCTATTTCCCAAAGGCTCGCGATGCTGAACAATATTTCGTTGTCAGGGTCGGCAATGATCTCGCTTCGAGCCAATGAGAGATGAGCATCATCCTCTAGGTGCCAAATGAGAATATGCGTATCGATCAAAATACGCATTACATGTATTCCTCAAAGTCATCCAACGGCTCGTCAAAATCGTCAGCAATATAAGTAACCAAGCCTTTCATCGACCCACGCTGTAGCGGCTTTTTCTCGACGCCATTCTCAGACAGTTTTGCGAGTTTGATCAATTTTTCGCTCTCCATCTCATGAAGCGTTACCTCGGCATCGGGTACCAATATTTCGACTTCGTAGGTCAACATAGGCAAATATTAGCACAATTTGACCTCCCAAAAGCAACTATTTCCCGCTCATGATCAGCTTTGCAATGGTCTGGAGCTGCATGTTTGAGGTGCCTTCGTAGATGGCTCCGATCTTGCTGTCGCGCCAGAATTTTTCGACCGGATAATCTTTGACGTAGCCGTAGCCGCCGTAGAGTTCGATGGCGACGGACGATACCTTTTCGGCAACTCGCGACGAATAGAGTTTTGCCATCGCAGCTTCCTTAAGGAACGGTTGGCCGGCGTCTTTGCGGCGTGCGGCGTTATAGACCAGCAAGCGAGCGGCCTCGATATCGACGGCCATTTCGGCAAGCTGAAACTGGATCGCCTGAAAATTATTTATCGCCTGGCCAAACTGCTCGCGTTCGGCGGTGTATTTGAGTGCGGCTTCGAACGCTCCCTGAGCGATGCCGACCATCTGTGCACCGATGCCGATGCGACCTTCGTTGAGAGTTTCGATCGAGACCTTGTATCCCTTGCCGACCTCGCCGAGGACGTTTTCCTTAGGCACTTTACAGTTGTCAAGGATCAGTTCGGTCGTGGACGACGCTCGAATACCGAGTTTGTCTTCTTTCTTCCCGACTGAAAATCCTTCGAACTGCTTTTCGACGATAAATGCAGTGATGCCCTTGTACCCGGCCGCCGGATCAACGGTTGCGAATAGGACGAAGATCTCAGCCTCGTTACCATTGGTGATCCACAATTTCTGTCCGGTCAGCTCGTAGTGGTCGCCCTTATCCACTGCACGCGTGGTCAATGCAAATGCATCGGAACCCGAACCCGCTTCGCTAAGCGCGTATGCGCCGACACGGCCTTCCGAGAGTTGCGGCATGTATTTCTTCTTTTGGTCGTCGCTTGCCCAACGCATAAAAGCGTTTGTCACGAGCGTGTTGTGAACATCGACGAAAACCGAAACGCTCGCGTCAACGCGTGCCAACTCCTCGATCGCGAGGATCGCGTTGAAGATGGTCGAGCCGGCACCGCCGTATTCTTCGGGCGATTCGATCGCCATCAGGCCGAGTTCGAAGCACTGTTTGATCAGATCAGGGTCGAGTTTCGCGGCCTGCTCCATGTGTTCCACGCGCGGGCGAACCTCACCCTCGGCAAATTCGCGAACGGAAGCGCGAAACATTTCTTCATCTTCGGAGAGGATCGTAAGTCCGGGGTTTGATAGTGCGGTACCAGTAGCTGTGCTCATATATGTTTCCTAAATCGTACTTTGTTAATCAGATTAGTTAAAATACCATTTTAGACTCGCCGCCCGGCAAAGGCAATGCAACCAAACGCTGCAAAACGAGTCTAAATCAACGACCGCATGCAGGAACAAAAACCGTCAAAACACATAAACCGGCTTAAGGTAGCCGGGACGATACTCACACTTGGCGGCATTGCCCTGTTTGTATATTTCGTGTATTCGGTCGGCGTCAGCGAACTCATCGACGGCATAGCAAGATTCGGTTTCGTGGGTTTCGCGGTAATCCTGTCTCTTTTTGCAGTGCGGATCGTTGTCAGGGCCGCGGCCTGGTCGCTGTCAGTTTACGGACCGTATTCGCTTAGGCTCCGGGACACGATCCCGGCCGTAATTATCGGCGAAGCCGCAAGCAGCATAATTCCGCTGGGAATTTTGATCAGCGGTACCGCCAAAGCGGTGGCCGTTCGTCACCGGGCCCCGCTTGTCGTCGGGCTGTCGTCGGTGGCGACGGAAAACTTGTTTTACAGCCTGTCGACAAGCCTTTTTCTGATAGCCGGTGCGGTCACATTCTTACGGAACTCGACGCTGGAAGAGAGTTGGGTCCTTACCATCGACGTTCTTATCGCAGCGATCGTATTGCTGCTCATTTTTCTATTCCTGTTGGTTGTTCGGCAGTGGCACATCTTCAGTGAAGCGTGCGAATCGCTTTACCGCCGGGGTTATTTCAAAGGCCTGCTCGAACACGGACGCATTCAAGTGCGGCTCTTTGAGAACCTGATCTTTGGATTTTACCGCCGTTACCCAAAGCGGTTCCTGCCTATTTTCGGCCTCGGTATGGCATATCATCTGATCGGCGTCATCGAGGTATATTACGTTCTGAGCCGGCTGAGCGACGCGATTCCGAGTCTCTTGACCTCATTTTTGCTCGAATCGGTCAGCCGGCTAATTACGATCCTGTTCAAGCTGATACCGCTGACGATCGGCGTCGACGAAGCAGGAGCGAAATTCGTCGGCGACACCGTGGCACTCGCGGCCGGCGTCGGCGTGACGCTGGCCATCATTCGCAAAGGCCGGATCCTGTTTTGGACGGCGCTCGGGTTGATACTGATAATCAAACGCGGGCTTTCATTTAGGGATATTACGAAGGCTCGGAAGTCCTAGAGCGGCCAAAAGATAGGGACCAAGAAGATCGAGACCGCGAAAACGATTATCGTGAGGATCGTACCGATCTTGACGAAATCCATGAATTTGTAGCGGCCGGGCGTATAGACGAGGACACATGCAGGTTCGAGAGGCGTGATGAATGAGAACGACGCAGCGTAGGTGACAGCGACGACAAATGTGCGCGGATTGAGGCCGAGAGCGACGGCAGCTTTGACGGCGACCGGCAGCACGACAAGGGCGGCGGCCTGATTGGACATCGGTTGTGTGAGCGCGACCGTAAGCACGAAGAAACCGGCGAGAACGGCAGTTCCGCCAAGCTGGCCGAAATAGTTGTTTATCAGCCCGGCCAGAAATTTATCGGCGCCCGTATTTTCCATCGCGACGCCAAAGCTCATCATGCAGGCGATCAACACAAGCAGGCGAAAATCGATCAGTGAATACATTTCGCTGTAGCGAACGGTCTTTGTCGCGAGCAGCAGCATGACGCCGCACAATACACAGATCGCGAGCGGAATGTCATAACCGACGACTACCTTTGAGAGCGAAAGTGCGAGAAAAAGTCCGAAAGCCGCAATGGCCCACTTTCGTTTATCGACTCGGACGCTCGATGCCGACACATCCTCGAGGATCATGACCTCGCGGTCGGCGATCAGCGGTTCGATCCTGACGCGCTTGCCCTGAACCAGCAGCACGTCGCCAAAAATGAATTTCACATCGCTGAGTTTGTTAATAAACGTCTCGCCGTGACGATTGATGGCGAGAACGGTCAGGTCATAAGTCTGGCGAAATTTCAGCGTCTTAAGCGATTGGCCCACCAGGCGCGAATCGCGCATCACTAAGACCTCGAATAATTCAATATCGTCGCCCTCGAGGACGACGTCATTGAGCATAAAATCAGGCTTGATCTCAAGTCCGATCTCTTCCTTGACGCGCAAGATGTCGCTGATCTTTCCTTCTACTATCAGTGAATCACGACGCTGAATGCGTTCGTCAGTGCCGGGGACATTTATTTTTTCGCCGTCACGGACAATGCCGAGGACCGTTAGGTCAAGCCTCGTGTTAAGGCTTGCCTCGCTGAGCGTTCGGCCGACAAGCGGGGAATCGGGAAGCACTATCAATTCGGATACATATTCGCGGATCTGGTATTGCTCTGTAAATGACGTTTCGCCGCCGCGGCTCGGCAGCATTCGACGGCCTACGAGCAGCATATAAAACATGCCGACCGAAAACGTAATGATGCCGACAGGTGCCAGTTCGAACATCGTATACGGTTCCATTCCGTACCGAACGATAGCACCGCTGACGGCGAGGTTTGTCGATGTGCCGATCAGCGTACAGCTGCCGCCGAGGATCGCACCAAAAGCGAGCGGCATCAGGAGTTTCGACGGTGGGATCTTTGCCCGGTTGGCGAGGCCGATAACCACCGGCAAGAACATCGCGGTCGTTGTCGTATTTTTCAGAACCGAAGCGCCGAGAGCCGCTGCAAACATGATCAATGCCGTGAGTACGAATTCGCTGTCCCCGGCGATCTTATGCATCCGCCGTCCGATCATGTCGACCATGCCGGTCTTGATCAGCCCGCCGACAAGCAGAAAAAGCCCGGCGATAGTGATAATAATGTCGTTGCCAAATCCGGCGACGGCGTCCTGTACGCTGAGAACCCGCGTAAGCACTAAACCCATGACAAGCAAAATGCCGATCACATCGACCGGCAGCTTTTCAGTAGCGAAAAGCAAGATCGCCGCAACAAGCAGCAGGAGAGTGATCACGATCTCAGGTGTCATCGTGCGCAAAGGATAGCAGGGAATGTAGACGTGAGACAAGAGACGGAACCCAGGAGACGGGAGACAAGAGAGACAGGAGACAAGGTCACGGGAAACAAGAGGTACTAGCGTCTTGTCTCCTTGTCTCCCGTCGCCTGTCTTCTTACTGAGCTCCGCTCTGGACCGGGATGTCGCCGTTAGATCCGAACGGATACCCGTAGAACGTCGAGAAGTCGGTGCTGCTTCTCAGCACAAAGTAATTTCCGTTCGATGGACGCCAGAACGCGATATCCGATTTACCATCCTTGTCGTAATCGCTAACAACGGGTTTGTCGCCGGTCTGCCCGAACTTAGCGCCAAAAACGGTACCGTTGGTACTTCGTTTGAAATACCATTCGCCGTTGGACGGCCTGAAGATCGCCAGATCCGCTCGGCTGTCACCGTCAAAATCGCCATCGATCGGAACGTCGCCATTGGCGCCAAAGGTATCAATGGAGACCGTATTGCTGCCGCTGTTGAAGATGAACCAGTTAGCCGTACTCGGGCGGTAGATCGCCGAATCGCCCATACCGTCACCGTCAAAGTCGCCGGAATGGAATGATGCCGCTCGCGGTTCACCATAGATGAAATCATCCATCGCAACCACATCGACGCTACCCAAGGCATCGAAGTTTGTGGCACTTAGCCTGTGGGAGCCAGTCGTGATTACGACACGGGAAATGCGTTGGTCCTCGCCGAAAGAAGCCCCCACGAACGAAAGACCGTTATCAGCGAGGGGGGCAATTTGTGTCCATATTTCCCTTCCGTCTGTCCCGTAGTAATCGATAAAAGCTTGACCCAGATCAACGTCCGCGAAAACAGCGCCAAATCCGCTAACCGTTGCAGGTATATTCGTCCCTGGTACAAAAAAGGTGACTTCCATTATTTTTGCGCTGTTTGGCGTAAACAGGCGTTCCCCGGAAAAGGCCTGAAAGATCGCGGGATATGTAGGGTTGATGTCGCCAAAACGGACCGGAAAGCCGGACGCTGCCCTATTACTTGCAGAAAACGAGCTCAAACCCGTATGAGCTCCGTCCGGAATGGCCGAAAACACCGCACCGCGTGGACTGAAAAAGGGGTTATTGTAATAGATCGCCAGATTGTTATTAATTCCGTCCGGCACATCCTCCCAGTTTATCTCGCGTCTGCCGGTGGTGAAAGAACCGCCGACCCCATTGTTGACGCCTCCGAGATCAGCTCGAAATTGGTCAATAGTCGCCTGGATCGCCGCCGGGTTTGCTCCCGCTGCAGATCGGAAAACTGCGGTCGCGAACGCAGATGCGGAAATGGATAGCAGAACAAGGATGCTGAAGATCGTTCTGACGTAAAGGTTTTTCATAGTTCTAGTCTCCTGATGTCTTGCAGTGTATGACGAATATTAGAGTCAATTGTTGTCGGGCACGATCCGTACGGGTTGTATTTTCACCTCTATCCCGTCTCCTCCGGCTACGATCGGCAACATCGCCGATGCGGAGCATCTCTTCACGTTCTCGTTCGAGGTTTTTCAGGTCTTCTCTCCAATGGATCATCTGAACGGCCAAAGCCGCCTAACTCGAAGACGTGATCCATATGTGGATTCGTGGACAAAGGATAGCCGAATTCTCAGGTTTTGCAAAGCAAAATGACAGCATCTGACGGAATGCTGTCTCATAAGCAGGAGTAGAGTCAACCTACTGCGGCGATGTACCAATCGGGATGTCGCCAGCCTGGCTCCAATGTGCGGCGTTAAAGGCGCCGTCCGAACTTCGAAGTGAGAAGTAATCGCCGGTCGAAGGACGAAATAAGGTAATGTCGATCTTGCAGTCCTCGTCGTAATCATCCGGAGCCGGTTTGTCACCGTTGCTTTTGAAATTGACCACACTGAAAGCGTTGTTTGAGCTTTTCGCTGGCGAAAAGCACGATCGCTACGAGAAGCAGTATCAATGTGGTCTCGATGGGTGACATTGTGTGCCAGGAATAGCGGATTTATGCGAGATTGCCGATAGAAAAAGGCGCCACCGAATAAGTGCCGCCTTTGTATAGGTTTGATCCGCTGTTTATTACTGAGCACCGCCCTGGACCGGGATGTCGCCATTCGATCCGAATGGATAGCCAAAGAACGTCGAGAAGTTGGTGCTGCTTCTCAGTACAAAGTAATTGCCGTTCGAAGGCCGCCAGAACGCAATATCCGATTTACCATCCTTGTCGTAATCGCTTATGACGGGTTTGTCGCCGGTCTGTCCGAACTGAGCTCCAAAAACGGTGCCGTTGGTACTACGTTTGAAGTACCATTCCCCATTAGACGGCCTGAAGATAGCGATGTCCGCTCGGCTGTCACCGTCAAAATCGCCATCGACCGGAATGTCGCCATTAGCGCCAAAGGTATCAATTGAGATCGTATTGCTGCCGCTGTTGAGGATGAACCAGTTAGCGGTGCTCGGGCGAAAGATCGCCGAATCGCCCATACCATCACCGTCAAAGTCGCCGCTGTGGAATTGCGAAGCACGCGGTTCGCCGTAGATAAAATCATCCATTGCAACTACGTCGACACCGCTCACGCCGTCGTTATTGGTAGAGGAAAGCGCAGCATTTCCGCTCTCGATGACCACACGGGCAATGCGTTCGCCCGCATTGAACGAAATTCCGACGAACGAAAGGCCATTGTCCAGAACCCCGGCGGAAGCTGCTGAAAGCTGTCTGCCGTCTACTCCGTAAACGCGGATCAATGAGCGGTTTCCACCCGTAGCCGAATCGACATCGGCAAAGATAACGCCAAAACCGCTTACGGTTGCCGGAACATTAGTGCCTGGAATCACGAAGTTGACTTCGAGCATGTGCGTGTTGCGGACTGTAAACAAACGCTGTGCGCTAAAGGTCGTGAAGATCGACGAGTAGGTTGCATTGATATTTGCAAACCGAACAGGCACACCCGACGCGGTCGTCGCACTTACAGCAAATTGATTTAGCGCAGCACCCGTCTCGTCCTCGATGGCGTTGAATATCACGCCTCGGGGGCTGTTTACGTTAAAAAAATCAACAGGCAAGTTGTTTGGTTCGGAAAAATTATCGGGCACGCCGTCCCAGTTGATCTCACGCCGTCCGGATGTGAACAACCCTCCGACACCGTTGTTAGCACCGCCCAGATCAGTGCGAAACTGATCGACGATCGCCTGTAGTGCCGCCGTGTTTGCGCCGCTACCCTGTCGCACAACCGGAGCGGCATTTACGACTCCGCTAATGGATGACAAAATGACCGAAGTCAGTATCAATCTTGATAGAAATCGAAATCTTAAGTTCCTCATAATAATTGTAATTCTCCTCTTTCTTTCTTTCCTTAAATTCTACGCCTCGTTGTCAAGAGGCGAGGTCATTGCTGATAACTTCTCTGGGAAGTTCCTTACTTCTCAGGTTTCTTTGTTTGTGAAATGACCGTCGCCGATCATACGAATTTCGCCAAGATTCTTTCTGTCGTTCATTACCATCAAAAGAGACGTCAGACATATTTGCGAATCAGCGGCGGAATGAACTTTGTTCGTATCAACAAACGCCTTAAGTTCGGCCGTAGTGATATCGAACAGTTCTGCCGCAGCGACTATCCCCACAAGATCACTTTTATGGCCGCAGTATGTGCAGTTGGACAACGTCGTTTTCGCTCGTTTTCGGATCAGCTGGATCCGTTCAAACTCCACAACGATCTCCCTCTGTCTTTCTGCTGTCATAAAGTCGTGCATCTTCGTGTTAAAATCGTCGCCAGACAAGGAGTTTTCCCGTCTGGTATGAGTTTGTGCTATTCGGTGTGATCAAATCTTTAGATTTTTCTGAAGGTTTTGTGAAGAAATTATGAAAGCGGCTTATGGTAGATAGCGACGCAACTATTTACAGCTTTTCGCGGTTTCGACTCGAGGCTGCAGAGCGTCTGTTGTTCGACGGTGAGACGGCGGTTCCGATGCCTCCGAAGCTGTTTGACACGTTGCTTATGCTGGTCGCAAATTCCGGCCGTGTGCTCAGTAAGGAACGCATGCTCGAGGAGGTGTGGGAAGGCAGCTTTGTCGAGGAAAACAATCTCGCGCAGAATATCTCACAACTCCGCCGCGTTTTAGGGGCCGAGATGATCGAGACGGTGCCGAAATTCGGCTACCGTTTCGTGGGCGAAGTCACACGAGATGAAAGGCATAGATCAGATCCGGAAATTATCGAGACGGTCCGGGCCCGTGTTTACATTGATGACGGGACCAATAACTCCGAGAGGTTGTCGAGCCGGATCCACACTTCGTCGCAGCCGCTCCTCGCAACGCAAACACCCGAAACGCGATATATCCAGAACGGCGATGTAAATATCGCCTATCAGGTTCTCGGCGATGGCCCGGTCGATATCGTATTTGTAATGGGTTGGGTCTCGCACCTCGAGTATTTTTGGAAACATCACTTGTTCGCTTCGTTTCTCGAGCGCCTCGCGTCATTCTCGCGCCTCATCCTTTTTGATAAACGCGGTACCGGCCTTTCTGATCGTGTTCCACTCAGCGAACTTCCGACTCTCGAACAGCGAATGGAAGATGTGCACGCTGTTATGGGCGCGGTCGGTTCGCAGCGAGCGATCCTAGTCGGCGTTAGCGAGGGCGGGCCGATGTGTTCACTTTTTGCCGCAACATATCCCGAGAAAACTGCCGGCCTCGTAATGATCGGTACATATGCAAAGCGAATCCGCGACGATGAATATCCTTGGGCCCCGACCGAAGATCAGCGTGAGGCGTTTTTTGAACTAATGCGAAACGAATGGGGCGGCCCTGTCGGTATAGACGAACGGGCACCATCGATGGCGAATGATGCCGAGTTTCGCGAGTGGTGGGCGACGTATTTGAGAATGGGAGCAAGCCCCGGTGCGGCCGTTGCACTGACCAAGATGAATGCCGAGATCGACGTACGCGGCGTGTTGCCGTCGGTTCGAGTTCCAACACTCGTTATTCATCGCTCGGGGGACATGTGCCTTAAAGTCGAAGAAGGCCGTTTTGTCGCGGCACAAATTCCTGACGCAAAATACGTCGAGCTCGGCGGGATCGACCATTTGCCTTTCGTTGGGGATCAGGCCGAGATCCTGGACGAGATCGAACAGTTTGTCACCGGCGTCAGGTCTGCCGGCGAGTACGATCGCGTGCTTGCCACGGTAATGAGTGTTTCTTTCGCAGATCCGGATGCCGAATCGGCACGACGAGGCACCATTGAATGGGAAAATTTCATTGCGCGGTCAAAAGCATTTGTGCACCGTCAACTGCCTATGTACAAAGGACGTGAGGTATCGGTTGGCGACGAAGAGACACTGGCCGCATTTGACGGCCCTGCCCGTGCAATTCGGTGTGCTGCAGCGATCAATCAGGCCGCTGCCGCTCAGGGAGTGTCGCTTCAGATCGGCCTTCACACCGGCGAATGCGACGTTCTCGACGATAAATACAGCGGTTTCGCTGTTGACCTCGCCCGACAGATCGCCGGCCTCTCAGAGAGCGGCAACATTCTCGTCTCGCGAACAGTAAAGGACCTAGTCGCCGGCTCGGGACTTGAATTCAGCGAATTCGGCGTTCGGTCGTTCGATGGCGTCGACGGCGAATGGCGGCTATTCACAGTTGACTCTTAAAATGCATAACTAACGAAACGCTCTACTGAGCTCCGCCCTGAACAGGTATATCGCCGTTCTGGCCGAATGGATAACCGAAGAAAGTTGAAAAGTTCGAACTGCTCCTTAACACAAAGAAATTTCCATTTGACGGACGCCAGAACGCGATATCCGAAATGCCGTCTTTGTCATAGTCGCCGACCACCGGTTTATCGCCCGTTTGCCCAAACTGTGCGCCGAGTGTTGTGCCGTTTGAACTTCGCTTGAAGAACCAAACGCCTGTCGAAGGCCGGAAAATACACAGGTCCGCCCGCTGGTCGCCGTCGAAATCACCATCGACCGGAATATCACCATTCAGACCAAAGTTCTCCTGCGTAAATGTGTTTGAACCGCTCAGCAGCGTAAACCACGTGGCGCTTGCCGGCCGGAACACCGTAGAATCGGTCACACCGTCTCCGTCAAAATCGCCGCTATGAAACTGCATCGCTCGCGGTTCACCGTAAATAAAATCGTCCATAGCCACAACGTCCACACTGTTCGTTCCATCAATATTTCCTGCTTGCAGATTGCTATTGCCAAGACGAATGATCACCTTTGCCACTCTCTCACCGGCGTTGAATGAAGTACCTAAAAAGCTCAGCCCGTTGCTCGCGACGTTAAGGGATGAACCCGAGATCTTGGCGCCTGACGGATCGTAATATTCTATAAAAGTGTTGCTGCTGTCGACATCGCAAAAGACCGCGCCGAATCCGCTGACCGTAGCAGGAATATTTGTTCCAGGGATCAGGAACAAGATCTCGATCTCATTTGCAAAACGAGCGTGGAATAATCTTTGCGCGCTGAAGGTCTGAAAAATGAACTCATAGCTTGAGTCAATATTGGCGAAGCGAACCGCCGTGCCGCTGCCGCTATTGGCGCTAACTCTGAATTGATGATTTCCGCCGATATTCGCTATCGAATGAAAAACCACTCCGCGGGGGCTGTTTACGTTAAAGAAATTGAACGGCAACGCGTTTGGTTCCGAGAAACTGTCAGGCACACCGTCCCAGTTGATCTCGCGCCGCCCGGAAGTGAACGAACCTCCGACAGAATTATTTACGCCGCCGAGATCGGCTCGAAACTGATCAACAGCGGCTTGAATTGCGGCGGCGTTAGCCCCGGCCGCAACCCTGATCACAGCTGAGGCAAATGCCGGGGCAATGCAGATCATTATAATCAGGCAGGCCGTAAAGAACCGTGCGAAATGTGTCGACTCGAGAATTCTCATATTTACCTCCTCAGGGCATTTTCCAATTGACTTTTATTCCGCCGCGCTGAACGATATTTGAAATCACGCGTATCATCAAAGAACAGAAAGAATTCTAAATATTTTGATACCGAAGATATTAAGAGTTTTTTGCCAAAATTGGAACAAAAATTTACTCAACCAGAAAAAACGAATATGAAAAAGCTCAACATCTTAGTATTGGTTCTCTTCATCTTCCCGATATTTGCTTTCTCACAAACCCTCGACGAAAAGCTGAAAGAGATCGACGATTATGCAAATACCGTCATCTCGTCATGGAAAGACTCAGGCGCCGGAATGTCGATAGCGATCGTAAAGGACGACAAAGTTGTGATGCAGAAAGGCTACGGCGTTCGCGAGCTCGGGAAGCCGGACAAGCCCGACGAGAACACGGTGTTTGCAATTGCGTCGAATTCGAAGGCGTTCACTACGGCGAGCCTTGCTATCCTGGTTGACGAGAAAAAGCTCCATTGGGATGACAAGGTTTCTAAATATCTGCCCGACTTTCAGATGTACGATCCGTGGGTGACGAGCGAATTGACGATCCGTGATCTCGTCACGCACCGCGTCGGACTCGATACATTTAGCGGCGATCTGCTGTGGTACGAGACGACATATTCGCCGGACGAGATACTGCGTCGGCTGCGGTATCTTAAGCCGGTTTCGAGCTTTCGTACGCAGTTTGGTTATCAGAATCTGATGTTTATCGCTGCCGGAAAGGTGGTGGAAAAGGCGTCCGGCACGTCATGGTGCGATTTTGTGACGACACGGATCCTCAAACCTCTCAGTATGTCGCGAACCACTTGCAGCATCAAGTCGCTTCCGGACAATGCTGCATTTCCGCACAATGAATCGGGCGGCAAACTGCGTGTTTTGCCGCGAGGCAATGTGGACGGGGCATATTCGGCAGCGGCGCTGAATTCGTCGGTTGCGGATCTCTCAAAATGGGTTCGAACGCAATTAGCGCGAGGCAAATTCGAAGGCAAACAGATCTTTAGTGAGCAGCAGAGTTGGCAGATGCACCAGCAATGGCTAGCACAACAGGTCGGCCCGTCGAACGCTCAGGGAATACAGCCCCGGCATTTTTCGGGTGTCGGGATGGGTTGGTTCGTTTACGATTATATGGGGCGAAAGATCATCAATCATAGCGGCGGCCTCGACGGAATGCTGTCCTACACCGTACTGATCCCTGAGGAAAATGCGGGCTTTGTGGTGCTCACCAACAGCGAATCGCCGGCGTTCGCCATCATGATGAACAAGATACGCGATGTGCTCGTCGGAGCGCCGAAACGCGATTACATCGCCGAGGGCCTAAAGAGAATGGCCGACGGAAAGACAAATGACGCGAAGGAAAAGGCAAAGGTTGACGCGGCCCGTGTGAAAGACACCAAACCGTCTCTTACACTTGCCCAATACGCGGGAACCTACGGCGACAAACTCTACGGCGACGTGACGGTCACGGAAGAGAACGGCAAGCTCGTCATGCATTTTGGCCCATCCCCGAATTTCGTCGCAGACCTCGAACACTGGCACTACGACACCTTCGAGATCAAATGGCGTCCGTCCGTTTCGTACAATTTTCCTCGGGGCTTTGTAACATTTACCATCGACAAAGACGGTAAGACCGATCAGCTAAAAGTCGATCAGCCAAACAACGATTTTTGGTTCTATGAGCTGGATCTGCACAGGTCGAAATAAATTCATATTTTGATATGATTGTATTTATGAATATCAAGGTTATTGTAGAGACTGGCGAAGATGGTTACTTTGTAGCGCGCGTGCCCTCGCTAAAAGGTTGTTGGTCTCAAGGAAAAACCAAGGAGCAAGCCTTGGAAAATATTCGTGAAGCGATAGATCTCTATCTCGAACCCGAACCTTCAGATTTCGTCGTTTTGAAAGGCCGCGAAATCGTGGAACTGGCGATATGAAATTGCCGGTTTTATCAGGGAAGACGGTCGTTCGCGCACTTGAGCGATTGGGATTTGTCGAGGTTGCACGGAAAGGCAGTCACGTTAAGATGAAACATGAAGACGGCCGCCTAATTGTCTTTCCGTTTCATGATGAGTTGGACAGATTTACCTTAAAAGGAGCATTGCGCGACGCCGAGATAGAGATAGATGAATTTCTCGCTGCTGTACGATAAATTTACATAACTCGACAAAATCGCGCTAAATGTGTCAGAATTCCTATTCAATTAATAAACTATTATTGAAGCAGCAGTATAAGGAGACTTGTAATTTAGATGTCAGAAGAAGCAGTACAGGCCGCTGAGGCACCCGTAGAAGAGGTTGCCGCAGCGACAACAGAAAAAACAGAAGCGGTTGCGGCCGCACCGGTAGTTGAAGAAACTCCGGCAGAGCCCGAAGACGTTTCGTATCAGGCTGTCGAAAAGGAAGGAACGGTAACGGCGATCTGGGAAATGCAGGGGCAAAAACACCTCCGCACCATCGACCCTCGTTCCAACGAAGGCAAACAGATCCTTGCCCTGTTCGAAACCGCCGCGTAAGATCTTTTCGCTTCGAATTTCGCGAACAGACACGAACACCGCTTCGCGCGCTGTTCGTGTTTTTTAGCGCCTTTTGCGTGACTATTAACTTCTACTAAAAGCTATTAACCGAACCGAATGGGATCTTTTGTCCGGTTAATAGTTGTTAGTTAAAAGTCTTGTGATCTGATGCGGCGGATTTGGCAGTTTGCGTTTCTCGAATTCAGCGACCGCGACGATGCCGAGGCCTGCGGAAGTCAGGTAGATCGCATCGGCGGAGTTCAGATCTTCAATTCCCGATTCGACCTCTCGACAATCCAGATTCTCCAGCACAAATTCCCGCGTCGTTCCCGCAAGGCAGCCGGTCGCAAGGCTTGGTGTAAACAGCTCTCCGTTTTTCAACCAAAACACATTCGCCATTGCCGCAGACGTCACCTCACCGCGCTCGTTGAACCGAACTGCCTCGTGAAACCCAAAGTTCTTCGCTTCTTCGACCGCCATCAAATTCTCAAGATAATTACAGGACTTGACTCCGGCAAGCGGTGAGCGGGAATTTATCGGATACGGCGAGACTGTGAGTTTGAAGTTGTCGGGGACGTCGCGAACTCCGCCGGTAATGATCGAAAGGCTGGTCGAACTGATTGATTCGCCTAGCCAGATCGCGCTCGGACGTTCGTCGAAAAATGTGATCCGTGCGCGGCCATTAATTATTTGATCTTCTTTTATTGATTCGGCAAGTGCGTCAACAACGAATGATTCACTATGAAGAGTGAGGTCGATACCGAGGGTCTCGGCGTCCGCGGACAGACGCCGCCAGTGTTTTTCCAACAGAAAAGGAACGTCGTCGCGGATGGCGATCGTTGTAAAAATTGCTTTACCGTAAAGTGCGGCGGATGATCGCAAAGAGAGATCGTTCGACATATTATTCAGTGATCGAAAGTTTCCCCGATTCGTCTTCGCTGTTTTCGTTCGATCCGCCAAGCAAACTCATGACGAGAAGCAGCAAAAGCGGAATCTGGCCCATCAGGTAGGCGATGATCATTATGATCAGTCCGCCTGGATCCCGGCTTAGCATTTTTGCGTTGTCCTCGGCCATTTCACCGGTCGAAAAAAGCGTTAATGAAGCGAGAACTAAATAATGAATTATGAGGAGGCCAACGTAGACGATTTTTGAAGAGAAAGAACGCAGGTCCCCCGCGAGAAAGCCCATTATCGGGAAATAGATTACCGGACCGATCAACGGGATTATGTATATAAAGATCCAAACAAAATTGCCGTGTCCGCCGCCCGTAGCCATCGCGGCCAGAAAAGCAAACGCGACACCGTAGACCAAACCAACGGAAGTTCCTGTCAGGCGGTGCTTCGTCGATTGCTTCATTTACGCTTCGAGGAGAATTGCGTCACTGATTTTCGCCGCTATCTTGCCCTTTTTGTCGTGACAAAACTCACTCACAAGTTCGGTGAAGATCTCGCTCTTTTCTTCCTGCGGGACGTGGCCGCAGTCTTTTAAGATGACGAAGCGCGAATTTAGGATCTCTTCGTGGAGTTTGTAGCCATGTTTTATGGGGATCACGTTATCCTGATCGCCCCAAATTATCAGCGCGGGCTGGTTGATGAGATGAGCATCCTGTTCGAGACGGTCGGCGCTCCAGTTGCGCGAAGTGGCGAGGACCGAACGGTGGCCGTCGGCGGCGGCGAGGGGCCTGCGGATCGATTCGATACGGTCTTCGGTGATCATCGCGTGATTGGCCTTGGCGAGTGTTCCGCGCATTCGCATACGCAGGAATGCTTTAGAATCGACCAGGAACGGAGTCATCGTCTCGCCAATACCGGGCAACGACGCGAGTTTCAACAGCGGGTGATTTTTGGGTTCGTCGTTGCAGACGGCATCGACGAGAACCAGTTTCTCCACCGACTCGGCATTGTCGAGCGTTAGGTTTAGAGCGACGGCACCACCATACGAACTGCCGACTATCGTTGCCTTGCCGATGCCGAGACGGTTCATAAACCGCGACACCATCCGTGCCTGCGACTGGATCGAGTAATCAAACCACGACGGTTTTTCAGAATAACCAAACCCGAGCAGATCGACCGCGATCACATGAAAACCCTTTCCAGCGAGCATCGGCGCTACCGTCTTCCAAACATAGACCGACGCCGTGTAGCCGTGGATCAGGATCATCGCCGGATTCGCCGCGTCACCAAATTCCTGATAATGCACGCGGGCACCATCGACATTTACGAAGTGCGAATGATCGGAATGCACGACCTTGTCCGAGACGTCATCCCAATTGACCGTCGCGTCACGCGTCAACAATTTGACCGCAACCGCCGCTCCGACTGCTCCGCCAAACGCCAATGCCAGATTTCGTTTTTTCATAAGTTTTTTTTCGTGATCTTTGTGTCTTCACTTTGTGTTCTTTGTGTTAAAAAGCAAACTTAAACACAAAGGTCACAAAGTGAAGACACAGAGCACGCAAAGCTAAATCAGTTTATACCAAAACGACCTTTGGCTGTATAACATTTTCCGCCGCGTCAAAAAATCCGATCGCGATCAGTCCGCCCGACGCATCGAGCATTTGGACAGGCTCTCCGTCTGCCAAACCTGTGTCAAAAACACGCGTCGAAAGTCCGTTTCGCGTTTTGTCGATCCGGTCGTCCGGCACAATGAATTTTGCAAGGTGCGAAACCGCGTCGGTCATCGGGATCAACGTAGATGTCGGATCATCTAGATTTGCGAGTTGTTCGAGCGTAATGCTCTGATGAAGGGAGAATCTTCCAGCCGCGGTTCGTCGCAATTCGGTGAGATGAGCACCCGTATCTAGCTCTTTGCCGATGTCTTCGGCAAGCGTCCGGATGTAGGTTCCCGCACTACATCGAACGCGCATACTGACAGTGTCTAATTCGTCACTTAAACCACCCGCTACCGCAGGTGGTTCTGACAAGGCAAGTTCGTAAACCGTGACTGCAACCGGTTTGCGTTCGATCGTCTCGCCTTTTCGGGCGAGTTCGTATAGCTTTTTCCCGTCGATCTTTTTCGCCGAATACATCGGCGGTGTCTGCTCGATCTCACCACGGAACGAATCAAGGGTCGAATCCCAATCGGTCCCGATCAGTAAAGAAGAGATCTCGCCACTCCGCAGTCCGGATTCCGCATTCCGCATTTTGCCTGTCGCGTCGCCCGTGTCGGTCTCAAATCCGAACCGGATCGTTGCTTCATACTCTTTCGAATCCTTGTCAAGAAACTGCGCGAGCCGGGTCGCCTGGCCGACGAGGATGACCATTACGCCGGTCGCGAATGGATCGAGTGTGCCCGTGTGGCCGACACGCTTTGTGTGGAGAATTCGGCGTACGCGCGACACCACATCGTGCGAAGTAATGCCTGCGGGTTTGTCGATGATGAGAATGCCGTTCACACTATTGATTCTAGTTCAGCGGCAAGGCAATGCGCGACCTCGATTGCATTTCGAGCACAAACCAACGGAAAATAGGTCCTTCATGCGACGACGATATACAAAGATCGAGGAAGGCGACCGGAAGGTCTCTGATGTCGAGCGTTCGCGCGAGCGGACGATGAACCGTGCCGTAAAGCTGCTCGCCGCCAAACCGCGTTCGATCCGCGAGCTGCGTGAACGGTTGCTGGAAAAGCTGTGGACGAACGACGAGATCGTCGATCGCGTGATCGAAAAGCTCAAGGAATACAAATACCTGGACGATCAACAATATGCCCGCGACATAGCAATCTCAAAACTGCGGCAGAAGCCGCAAGGCAAACGCCGTCTCCAGCAGTCGATGTCGCAGAAGAAGCTGGATAAGGACGTGGTCGCAACGGCGATCGCGGATGCATTTGAAAAGATGCCTGAGGAAGATCTGATCGATCTTGCTGTCGCAAAACGGCTTCGGTTAAAGGGCAAACCTGAAACGCGCGAGGACACAAAGAAATTCTACGACCATCTCCTGCGGCAAGGATTCGGCTTTGATCTGATCCGCGAGAAGATGGCATCGGTAGCAAAGCGAGGATTCGACGACGATGAGCAAGATCAGTTATAACGGCCGAAAATTCCGGTCGATTGAAAAATCGACGACCGGCGACGTCGGAAGCGAGACGGTTTTTCATTACCGCCAAACAGGCAACATCGTGACGGCAGACTACAGCGGAGGCGACATCGTCTCGGGCCATCTTATCGCGATCTGCGACGCGGATGGCCGACTCGATATGCGATATCACCACGTCAATACAAGCCGTGAACTGATGACAGGCGTTTGCCGTTCAACCCCCGAGATCCTTACCGACGGCCGCATCCGTTTGCATGAAAAATGGCAATGGACGAGCGGCGATCGATCGTCAGGAGAATCGATCCTTGAAGAAATTCTCTCTCCAAGCCAGCCGCACTAAGATCCTGCCTTCCAAAAAAACTAAGAATTTTTTGAATCCGAATATTTCCTGTTTGCGAAAACCTCACCAAAGGGAAAGAAAAGCCTTTTGGTAGAAATTAAAAAGAACAAGGGAGATATTGAAATGAAATCATTTTTTGCATTAGTTGTTTTAGCGTTAGGAGTTAGTTTTGGTGCGTCTGCTGCTTCGGCACAGATGAGTAATGACAACCCGATGGTTGGCGGTGCCGCGATGTACAAGACTAAGAACATCGTCGAAAACGCAGTAAACTCGGCAGACCATACGACGCTCGTCGCAGCGGTCAAGGCAGCGGGCCTCGTGGACACGCTGGCGAGTGCCGGCCCGTTCACCGTATTCGCACCGGTCAACAGTGCGTTTGATAAGCTGCCTGCCGGAACCGTCGAAACCTTGCTCAAGCCTGAGAACAAGGCAACACTGACCAAGATCCTGACCTATCACGTCGTCGCGGGCAACATCGATTCGAAGGCGGTGCTCAAGGCTATCAAGAAAGGAAATGGCAAGGCAGAACTGACGACCGTCGCAGGCGGCAAGATCACAGCAATGCTCGACGGCGGCAAGGTCGTGATCATGGACGAAAAGGGCGGCAAATCGTACGTCACGATCGCTGACGTTCGCCAGTCGAATGGTGTTATCCACGTAGTTGATTCGGTCCTTTTGCCGAACTAACTACCACAAGCTTCGTTTGATGATCTGAGGCAAAAATTTCAAGTGTCGGTCGGATGCAAGTTTCTGGAGGGGTACTTGTTGAAAGCCGATAGGGTAAAGTCCTCAGGTCATCAAACGATCTAATCAATTCCAAGCCACTGGGCCGTTTCGGCCGATAGAAGTTTCTAATCGATAATATATATACTTAACGCACCCATGCTCTCTGCAAGGTGCATTTTTTTTGGAGTTGGCAATGAAAAATCATATCCTTTTAACTGTCTTTGCAATGATAGCGGCCGCTGCTGCAGCGTTCTTGACCGCACCTGTTCAGTCGACGATCGCGTCGACGACCACGGCGCTTCCGACACCTGTAAAACGACCTTCTGTAAAGACCGTCGCCGAGATCACGTACATCGAAGGCGAATTCGACGGCAAAACGATAACTCGAAGCGAGGCCGAATGGAGCAAATTGCTCTCGCCAACGGCATATTACGTGCTCCGGAAGGAAGGTACCGAACGGGCGTATACCGGTGCCCTCACCAACAACAAGAAGAAAGGGACATATTACTGTGCGGCGTGCGGGCTCGCCATTTTCAGTTCGGCCACAAAATATGATTCGGAGACGGGCTGGCCGAGCTTTTATCAGCCGATCTTCAAAAAGAACGTCACCGAAAAGGCTGACAATCTGCTTTCAGAAGAACGTACCGAGGTCGAATGTGCGCGGTGCGGCTCGCACCTCGGGCATGTATTTGACGACGGCCCGGAGCCGACCGGCTTGCGTTACTGTATGAATTCGGCGGCTTTAAAGTTCAAAGAAACGAAATAGCCGTTTTTGCAGTGACGAAACGCGACTGTGAATGAGCATGCTAAGTTGGCGATCCGCCTGGGCATGCTGGTTTGCACTCGCGTTTCTTCCGTTTCGCGTCGCTGTGTTAAATTTACTGTTATGACAGGAAACGAGATCAGGGCCAGATTTCTCGATTATTTCGAGCGCCACGGACACAAGATCGTCCATTCGTCGCCGCTGCTGCCGGCTGATGACCCGACGCTGCTTTTTACCAATGCCGGCATGAATCAGTTCAAAGATGTGTTTCTCGGCAACGAGAAGCGCGAATACACCCGCGCCGTCACTTCGCAAAAGTGCATTCGAGCGGGCGGCAAACACAACGACCTTGATGAGGTCGGAAAAACGGCGAGGCATCACACGTTTTTTGAGATGCTCGGCAATTTTTCGTTTGGAGATTATTTTAAGAAAGAAGCGATACTTTATGCGTGGGATTTTCTCGTAAATGAGCTCAAGCTGGATGAGACGCGGCTTTGGTTCTCGGTCTTCGAGGGCGACGATGAGGTCGGGCCTGACGACGAAGCCCGTTCTTTATGGGAAGCTGCGGGAGCAAAGCCCGAACGGATCCTTGGTTACGGACGCAAGGACAATTTTTGGCAGATGGGCGATACCGGGCCGTGCGGCCCTTGCTCGGAGATCCATTATTACATGGGCGACGAGCCG
>CAZVDM010000013.1:11564-36560 GCA_964625555.1 uncultured Chloracidobacterium sp. | reverse complement strand
GGTCGTTAACCTTAACTTTCCAACCGATCAAACCAGTCGTAACACCATCGATCATTGCCTGACCACTAGCCAACGCCGCGTTCAACTGAGGCAACTCAATAGCAGCATTACTAGGCTTATAATCGCCACCATAACCCGTAACAAACGAGATCATAGTCTCAAAATTGGCAACATTCTTTGCATGTCCAGTTTCCGGCATAATAGGTCTCCCTCGTTTTTTGTTTCGAGCAACAAAAAGACTGTCGTTAGTTATCCGAAGTCATGTAATTCGTTAATTGAACAACAAGAAGTTAGCAGATCTCAGGTTCGATTTCAAATTTCGTTATTTCTTGTCTTGACAGAATGGATTTTATGCATGTAGCATCTCAGGTACTGTTTGTCGGGGAACTTGGCGGATGCCTTGCTTCCTAATTAAACGGCAGCAGAATAAAAACAGGAGGTGTCTAAAATGACACTACAGAATATGGCTACGCCTGCCACTAAAAGCGCAACCCAGTCCGTTCTTTCACTCAATTACCAACTAATTCGTACAACCACGAGTCCTGACGAACAGAAAACTGGAGTCCAGTCGTATGTTGTTAATCTGCCTGCTCAAGAAATTGTTTATCTTGGCACTGAAGGCAATTTGCGCTCATATATCGGTGAGTATAGTTCTTCAAAACGTAATAGAGTTCACGAAGCAATTAGCGAAACGATTGAGTCCTCACCTGATCGATTCATAACTAGGAATAGCGGATTCGTTATCGCTGCAACTGCGATTGAAATTGACGATAAGTCAAAAATCATCAAGTTACGTAACGGAAATATTATCAACGGTGCCCAGAGTCAGGGTGAAATTATTCGGTACTTCAAACGTCTTTCTGATGACGGTGAGGATATGGAGACCCCATTTTATGTGCGTGCCGAAATTATTATCGACCCTGATCCAGCGGAAGTCGTGGAAACGGCGATAGCTCGAAATACGGCGACTAAAGTAACCGAGCTTTCGCAAGCCGGAAAACGCGGGCATTTGGATGATCTCGCAGAAAGTCTTGCTCGTCATTTCCCTAATGAGGGAGTAAAGATGAATGAGACCGATACTAGTGGAATCGATCCCGTACGTGTGTTGCAATATAGTCGGTTGTTGATGCCGCAGGTTGTTTCGAACAGCTCAACTGCCGCCGAAACGCTTCGTGCGTACAAAAATCCGAAGCAGTGTCTGTCGGACTTTTCCAAATGGTGGGAAGACTACAATTCTTTCAAAAAGCAGAACGGAAACGTGAGCGAAGAAAAGAAAGAAAATGCGCGTAAGTATGAATTCACCGTTGCTATAGCTCCATATGCTTTAGCCGAATATCGCTATTGGAACGAGCATGAAGGATGGAACGGTCAGCGTCTCTTCGCCGCAACGGACAAAGGGCGAGCAGTTCGACGCGACAAGAAGACACGACGGATTACAATGGTTGCTCCCGGCATCCTATTTCCGCTGATCGGAGCCATGTCGGAGTTTGTTATACAAGATAATAATTCGTGGAAAATCTCAAAGCCACCTAGTTTCAAACCGGATGACATGATTCAGGCAACAATTAAGCAGTTTCGCGCTCATAACTCAGATCCAATGCTCATGGGAAGGAGCGAATCTGCTTATGAAGCACTACGGCTTTATCCTCAGACCCTGATGTTTGTACTGAACGAGATGAAAGAAGGTAGGTAATATTTTCAATCTGGAATCACAAGCGAGGTGCCGAAAGGTGCCTCGCTTTTCTATGGACCAAAGATGTTATGGTGCACGTTGATTAACTCTTTTAATATTATCTTGGCGAGGTAGGACTTAATTCATACTGCTACTGACATCGCGGTGATTATACAATAAAATCAGAATTACATGATCGAAAGATATACATTGCCGGAGATGGGAGCGGTTTGGGCGCTGGGGAATAAGTTTCAGAAGTGGCTGGATGTTGAGATCGCTGTGTGCGAGGTGCATGCGGAGGACGGGACGATACCGACGGACGCTCTGGTCGAGATCAAGGCTAAGGCGGCGTTTACGGTCGAGCGAGTCAATGAGATCGAGAAGACGACCGACCACGACGTGATCGCTTTTACGACCAACCTCGCCGAGAACATCGGCGACGCCGCGAGGTTTGTGCATTACGGGCTGACTTCGAGCGATGTTGTGGATACGGCGAATGCTTTGTTGTTGAAAGACGCTTGCGATCTGCTACTGGCGAAGCTCGACGCATTGCTGGCCGTGTTGAAACGGCGGGCGTTCGAATTCAAGGACACGCCGCAGATCGGGCGGACACACGGGATACATGCCGAGCCGACCTCGTTCGGGCTCGTGTGGGCGTTGTGGTATTCGGAAACGCAACGGAACCGCGAGCGGCTGTTAAAAGCCAAGGAACAGATAGCTGTTGGTAAGATCAGCGGTGCTGTCGGGGCGTTTGCGCATCTGGCTCCGGATGTGGAGGAGCGTGTTTGCGCGCGACTTGGGATCAAAGCGGCGGACGTTTCGACGCAGGTCATTCAGCGAGATAGGTACGCCGAATATCTGTGTACGCTGGCGATAATTGCTTCGACGCTCGAGAAGATCGCTTTGCAGGTAAGGCACTGGCAGCGGACCGAGGTTCGCGAGGCTCAGGAGAAATTCAAGACCGGACAGAAAGGCTCTTCGGCGATGCCGCATAAGCGGAATCCGATACTGTCGGAGCGCATCTGCGGAATGGCGAGAACTGTTCGGGCGAATTCGATCGTTGGACTAGAGAACGTCGCTCTCTGGCATGAACGCGATATCTCGCATTCTTCGGCGGAACGCATCGTGTTGCCTGATTCGTCTGCGACTCTCGACTACATTCTCGCTAAAACCACGAGTTTGCTCGATACGCTGATCGTTTATCCCGAGAACATGCTCAAGAATCTCGATCTGACGCGCGGCCTCGTATTCAGCGGCCAACTGATGCTCGCCCTCACGCAAAAAGGCATTTCCCGCGAAGTCGCCTACGCCTGGACACAGCGAAATGCAATGAAGGTCTGGGACGAAGGCGGCGTTTATGTTGACTTGGTAACGAAAGACGCGGACATCTCTTCGCACCTTTCGGCTGAAGAGATCGCCCGCGTGTTCGATCTGAAACATTATCTTCGCAATGTCGATAAAGTGTTTGCGAGAGTGTTCGCCTAATTTGACCACTTATCGGCCATACTGCCGATGATAGGAAGCTTGAAGATCTGTCCCTGGAAGCCTTTGATACATGCGATCACGAGTCCAATGACCCAGACGAGGGCGAAAAGCAAAAAGCCGATGTAAACAAGGAAGATCAAAAAAACCAATGCCGGCACTTGGGAAACGGCCACTATCGCCATAACTACAATAAATGCGATCACAAAGATAATAGCAGCAACGAACATTACGGCAGTGTGCAGTAACGACTGAACAGCATGAAAGCGCGGAAGTTTGTTGGTCTTGTCAGTGGCAAGTACGCCAATACTAACGATCAAGTGACAAAACAAGACCGGAACGTATGCGAGTCCGGCTGCGACATTTGGGTCGAGCCCGAAAGCTGATTTCCCCAAATTATTGTTCATTCTGGTTCTCCGTCGAAATTTGAGCGGGCTTCTGACTGCCTCGGAAAGGCTGTACAGAAGCCCATAATGTACGATGAAAACTAGTTCGACCAGTTGTCAGCCATATTTCCGATTACCGGTATCTTGTAGATCTGGCCCTGAAACGCCTTGATCAAAGCAATGATCAGGAACACGAATATCGCGAGACCAAGGACGACCATGATCAACCAGACAATGATCATAAACAGCGGAAATCCGATCATCGCATCGATCGCCAACGCGATACCGAAACCGACCGCATAGACAATTACTAGGGGAATCGTCGAAGCCAGGAGCAAAAGCGATTGGAATGCGTGAAAACGAGGCAATTTATTCGTCTTGTCCGTCACGAGAATGATAATGCTCATTATCAGGCTGATGCCGCATATTGGTAAATAACAAAGTCCCGCTGCGACGTTGGCGTCAAGTCCGAGAGCGGATTTTCCATCAGGGTTTTGCATAATTTTATTTGGTCTCCTTTAGAGGGTTCTTGAATTGTAACTATTGCGTGAAGCGAAATTCACGTGAAATTTACCATAAGACTTTGATTTATACAACGTACTGCGTCAGAATCTAGAATTTATTTTGGAGCGATTTATGAAAGCAAAGGTTTACGTCACTCTCAAGCCAAGCGTGCTCGATCCGCAGGGCAAAGCGATCCACCACAGCGTCGCCTCACTTGGTTACCGAGGTATCGGCGATATACGGCAGGGCAAGTATTTCGAACTCGAGATCGACGATGCGATCCCGAGCGATGTTGCTCAATCGTCTATCGAACGCATCGCCAACGACGTTCTCGCGAATCCGGTCATTGAGGATTACAAGGTGGAGGTCGACGCGTGAAGTTTGGCGTAATCGTATTCCCCGGTTCCAATTGCGATCATGATGCTTATCACGTGCTGTCAAAGCATGTCGGTCAGCCGGTCGATTTTGTGTGGCATCAGGAGACCGACCTTAGCGAATTTGACGCTTTGATCGTCCCCGGCGGCTTCTCCTATGGCGATTATCTGCGGGCCGGTGCCCTTGCGCGTTTTTCGCCTGTGATGCGGTCCGTTAAGGAGTTTGCCGACGAAGGCAAGTTCGTTTTCGGTATCTGCAACGGCTTTCAAATATTGTGCGAAGCCGGCCTATTGCCGGGTGCATTGATGCGAAATGCGGGTCTCCATTTCATCTGCAAACACGTAAATCTCCGCGTTGAAAACCCTGATACGCCGTTCACCGCAGACGTCGATCCAACGCGAGTCCTTTCTATACCGATCGCTCACGCCGAAGGGAACTATACTTGCGACGATGCCACTTTTCAGCAGCTCGAAGAAAACGGCCAGATCGTCTTTCGCTATTGCGACGAAAACGGCGATGTTACCGCCGAGTCGAACCCAAACGGTGCTCGCTCGAACATCGCCGGCATATGTAACCTCGACCGCAACGTAATGGGCATGATGCCCCACCCCGAACGCGCCTGCGAACCGCTCCTTGGCTCAAACGACGGCCGAGACATCTTTCGCTCGCTGACGCACGCTATAAATCAGGGCTGATTTACTTTTCGCGCTTTCGGTGGTTCAATGGAAATGTTTGAAAATTTACACCAGCAATGTCGCAACCACATGTGACATTCGGGCGGCGATACGTGGCCGTCTTTTACATAAATCGCACGTACAAACACTGATGCCGCGAAGGAAATTTCGTCATACACAGCGTTTTGAGTCTTCGGGTGACAGCACCTTTCAGGAATATCTCCTAAACCAACCCACACAACAGACGACGCGTTCCGAACTGCTCAGGTTGATCCGCGGAGGCGAGGACACCTATCTCGAACTCAAGGTAAAACTGTCGAATCCGGAGCGGATCGCGCAGGGAATTGTCGCTCTTGCGAATACGGACGGCGGGACGATCATTTTTGGCGTCAATGACCAACTGCGGATCGAGGGCGTTTCGAATCCGGAATGGGTGCAGTCGGAGCTTGCACGCATCTGCCGCGAAGAGATCGTACCGCCGCTAGTGCCGATGATCGACACCATGGCGTTCGACAGCGGCAAGCGCATCGTCGCGCTCGACATCGACGGTAAAAAGCGGCCTTACAGAACAAAGGACGGGCGGTTTTATCTGCGGATTGGTGCGGAGAAGAGGGAAGTTTCGCGTGACGAACTCTCGGGCTGGCTCGACGAGATAAGGCCTCTTGGATTTGAAAATATTCCGCTGCAGACGGTGACCGAGGACGATTTTGACGACGGATTGCTGTGGTCGTTCGCGAGCGGTTTTGATGACAATGCCCCAAATCTCGCCTTATACAATACGAGTGACTTTCTGCGAAAAGATCTGCTCCTGGCGGTCGGTAATGTTGACGATTTTTTTCCGACAGTCGCGGCTGTTTTGCTCTTTGGCAAGAATGAGCGCGTCGCCGAACTACTGCCGCGGTCGAATGTGACGGTCGCAAGATACTCAGGCTCGAACGGCTCCGCCCAGCTCATCGAGGCAATCGAGGTCAAAGGAAATCTGCATTCGCAGTATGAGACTATCATGACGTTCGTCAAGCGTTACACTGATCTCGGCAAAGAGCGGCCAAAACGTAAACTCGAATTGGTCACTGATACGGTCGTCCAGGCCCGCGCTCATTACCATTATTACTCCATTTCGGAGGCAATGATCAACGCTCTCATCCATCGTGATCTTGCATTGCGTGAGATCCGGACTCGAATAAATATCTACGATAACGCCATCGAATTTATAAATCCGCGGCGAACCAACGGTTTTAACCCGCCCGCCTCGCGAGCGATCCGGTACGGCATCACTCAACGGTTAAATCCGCAGATCGCCGCTATTTTCACCCGACGAGAATACGGGATCAACGCCCCGCATGGCGGGCTGCCCATGATCCTTAGGCAGTCGACACGATTTTCGGGGCGTAAGCCGGAGATCTACATTGCAGGTGATGAGTTCAAACTGAAAATATGGGCGGCATAGAGATGCCCGAGATGGGAGCCGGCAGGCCGAAGAGATGGCTGACTGAAAGTAGGCTGGACTATCTTATCTCGGCCTCTGCCGCGATCGTCTACTTCTTTTCGAATCCTAAGCCACAGAACTATTACGATTATACATTTCGAGTCGCGGTGAACTTTCTGCACGGTTCGATCGGATTTGCGGAGAGGCGTCCTTCCTGGCTGAACGAATTTGTGCCTTTCGAAGGTGCTTGGTACTCGGTATTTCCGCTCGGTGCGGTGCTTTCGATGATCCCCGTAGCGGTGCTGAAGACCATTGGGGTCGTGACCCAGATGCCGGGTGCTTGGTTGGCAGCGATCCTTTCAGGCGTCATTTGCTGGTTTCTGCTGAGGATCGCGTCGAAGTATGACACGTCGCGGACGCGGCAAATACTGCTCACTATGGCGATCATGTTCGGCACATTCATGTGGACGAACCTGATATTTGCCGGGGCGTGGCAACTGGCTCTCGGGTTCGCAATGGTCGGCCAGCTTGGAGCGATATATTTTACGGTTTATGACCGGCGACCGTTGATCGCGGGCGTTTTCTTTGCGTTGGCGTTTGGGAATAGGACAGAGAATCTTTTGACGGCACCGGTATTTATGTATTTGTTGAGCCGTGGGGAAGAAGAAGAGAACGGCAAAATAGGAGAATGGGAGAAAGGTCAGAGGATCGTCGCTCGCAAGACCAATTTCAGATTTGATATTTCAAATCTAATAAGATTCTGCTCGGTCCCTTTCGTTCTCGGAGTCGCGACGTTGTTCTACAACTATGTGCGTTTTCATTCGTTTACGGATTTTGGCTACGCACGTATACCGGGTGTTTTGGATGAACCTTGGTACGAGCACGGGATATTCTCAATACAATATATCTGGAGGCAGGCATGGGAAATGTTGTTCAAAATGTGGAATTGGAGCAAGACTTTCCCATTTATTGTTCCTGACGGATTTAGTTCGTCGATCGTGTTTAGCAGTCCGTTTTTATTACTTGTTTTTCGACGCGGAGCCAGTGACACGGCACTCAAACTTGCCGCGTGGTTTTCGATCGTGATACTCACGTTCCTGCTGTGGATCCATGGCAATTCGGGAGGCTGGCAATTTGGATATCGGTACGCAATGATTTTGCTTCCGTGGATTTTCGTCATCATGCTCGAGAATGGAAAAAAGCACGTGTCGCCGGCCGAATTGACGTTGATTATCTTGTCGTGTGTCGCAAACGTCTACGCGACCTACATTTTTCATTGGACCGGTTATTTAGAGCGGTGGGTTTCCGGCGAAGTCTGAATTTGAGATGATAGCGACCTGAGTTCATTTCAGCGTTCTAACGAAATCGGCTAACGGCGGCAAGCCTGATCTATCGATGCTCCTCGACCTTTCACCACTGAAGGCCTCTCGCGATTATCGCCTTTTGTTTATTGGGCAGTTGGTATCGTTCTTCGGGTCGATGATGACGTTTATCGTCGTGCCGTGGCAGATGTATCAGTTGACGCAGTCGTCGGCGATGGTCGGATATATTTATCTGGCAGAATTTGTGCCGATGGTCGTACTGGCGTTTGTCGGCGGGGCGATGGCGGATTTTCTGGATAAGCGGAAAATGCTGCGTCTCACGGAGATCGGGCAAACGGCCGTGACGGCGATCCTGCTCGCGAATTCGCTGCTGCCGCAGCCTCAGATCTGGGTTCTGTTTGTAGCCGTTGCGATGCACGCGGGGTTGGCGGCGATACAGCGGCCGGCGTTCGAATCGTTCATTCAAAAGGTAATTCCAGTCGAAATGATGTCGGCCGTGATGGCCCTGAACTCGATCCGTTACAGCGTCGGCGCGATCGTCAGCCCGGCGGTCGCGGGGCTCATAGCGACGCAGTTCAGCGCGTCGATCGCATATACGATCGATCTGTTCACCTTTATCGCCTCGCTCTGTGCGGTGTTCATGCTGAGGTTCGTGCCGCCTCCGGAGAACGCTGAGAAGCCGAGTTTCCAGTCGATCAGGCGTGCGTGGAAATACGCTTTCAGCCGACAGGAACTGGTCGGGACGTACTTCATCGACATAGCGGCGATGTTTTTTGCAATGCCGCAGGCACTCTATCCGGCACTCGCGGTCATATACGGTGACAAATACGTCGGCTTTTTCCCGGCGGCGATCGCGTCGGGAGCTTTGATCGCGAGCCTGACATCCGGCTGGACGCGAAAGGTCCATCGGCACGGCTTGATGGTGACGATCGCGGCCGTTTTGTGGGGCGTAGCGATCGTGTTTTTCGGGCTGGTCGATTCGCTCGTGCCGGCGCTCTTGTTCCTCGCGGCGGCGGGTTTCTTTGATATGATCTCGGGCATCTTTCGAGGTTCGATATGGAACCAGACGATCCCAAATTACCTTCGCGGCCGCCTCGCGAGCATCGAAATGATGAGCTATCTCACCGGCCCGATGCTCGGCAGTGCTAAAATGGGTATCGTCGCAGAGAAATTCGGCGTCAAGACCGCAGTGGTCAGCGGCGGCGTGCTTTGTGTCGTCGCGGTGATCGGAGCCGCGGTATTCCTGCCGAAATTCGCAACCTACGACGGCCGCGAAGGCGTCAAACAACGGGAGATCGAAGAAGCGGAACGCGCGGAGATGCTGCGTGTTTCGGAGGCGGAGTTTTAACTATGGCAATTGTACGTAAAAGGCAGATCGAGAATCTCGAACAGATGAGCGGCGAGCAGCTTGAGGCGTTTTTGGATCTGATGCCGGCGAGGCAGGAATCGGTGAGTCAGATGCTCGATTACGTCGAGGACGAACTCTACGAGACCGAGTGCGACCACAGCCTGCGGCACTCGATGCGGTTCATGATGAAGAACGGGCTCGATTTCCCAAAACTAACAAACTGGCTCAACGAAAACGGCGGCTATTGCGACTGCAAAGTGATGGAGCAGATCGCCCCGCTCGGGCGTGCAAAATTCGGCGATGACTGTTATCGTGCTCGTGAAAGTTCTTTGGAGGTGCGAAAAATGAGAACAAAGATCGCGATAGTAGTTTTTATCCTGTGTATTGCTTCAACGGCGTTTGGGCAGCGTGTGTCATCGAAGCCGGCAAATGATCCGGCGGCCTCGCAGACCGATGTTCGGGTCGCGATCCTCAAATTAGAAGACGCCAACCACAAAGCACGCCTCACCGGCGACCGCGCCGTCTTGGATTCACTTTACGCAGATGATTTCGCCGGCGTAAATGCGGCGGGAGGAAAGACCGAAAAGACCAATATTGTCACTTTTTACTCAGAGGACGGTCCGGTACTTGCGGTCAATTCTTCGGACGACGTTTCGGTTCGCGTGATGACAAATGCTGTGCTGGTGACCGCTAGGTTGAAATATCAGTACAACAGCAAGATGAAAGACACTGAGGTAAATTGGCTTCGCTATACCCGCGTTTACGAAAAACGCGGCACCGCGTGGAAGATCGTGGCCGAACATTTTAGCTTCACCGCTGATCCGAATAAACAATAGCGTCGCATTTTGCGTCGTTACAGAACATCGGAATTTAATTCCGTCGCGAAGCATTTTTTGGCTTTAGATACGCTTCAAGATATTTCCCGGTAAACGACCCTTTGACCTTCTCGACTTCCTCCGGAGTTCCGGTGGCGACGATGTGGCCGCCGCCGGTGCCGCCTTCGGGGCCGAGGTCGATGACGTAATCGGCGGTTTTGATGACGTCCATGTTGTGCTCGATTACGACGATGCTGCCGCCGTTGTCGATAAGGGCACGGAACGCGGTGAGGAGTTTGTTGATGTCCTCGAAATGCAGGCCGGTGGTCGGTTCGTCGAAGATGAAGAGCGTGCTCGATTTTGTTTTTAATGCGAGATGCGAAGCGAGTTTGACGCGTTGGGCTTCGCCGCCGGAGAGCGTTGTTGCCGACTGGCCGAGACGCAGATAACCGAGGCCGACGGAGTCGAGGACCTTGAGCTTTGTGGTCAGTTTGGCGACGTCTTTGAAGAAGAGAAGGGCTTCGCGGATGGTCATGTTCAGGACCTCGTGAATGTTTTTGCCCTTGTACTTGATATCGAGGATCTCTTGTTTGAACCGCATCCCGCGGCAGTCTTCGCACGTCAGTTCGACATCCGCGAGGAACTGCATTTCGATCGTCACCGTACCGCTGCCTTGGCATATCTCGCAGCGTCCGCCGGGAACGTTGAACGAAAAATGCGATGCGTTGTAGCCCTTTGTTTTGGCCGTGTTGGTTCCGGCGAAGACTTCGCGGATCGCGTCGTAGGCTTTGATATACGTCACCGGATTCGAACGCGGAGTGCGTCCGATCGGCGATTGATCGACGAGAATGATGTCGTCGATATTCTCGCCGCCTTTTATTTCCTTGAAGAATCCGACATGGCTATTCCACTCGCCGCGTTTTTTCTTGAGGCCGGCATAAAGCACGTCGTGAACAAGCGTCGATTTGCCCGAACCTGAAACGCCCGTCACGCAAACTAGCATTTCGAGCGGAATATCGACCGAAACATCCCGAAGATTGTGTTCGCGGGCACCGATGATCTCGATGGTTTCTTTGGTGACCGGACGCCGTTTCTGCGGCACCTTGATCTCGGAATCGCCGCGAAGATATTTTGCCGTCAGCGACGTCTCGCTTTTTAATAACGCTTTGAAATCGCCCTCGAAAACCAGATTTCCGCCGAACTCGCCCGCGAATACACCGATATCAACTATGTGATCGGCGGCACGCATCGTGTCTTCGTCGTGCTCGACCACGAGCAGAGTGTTGCCGATATCGCGGAGGTTTTCGAGGATCTTGATCAGCCGCGAATTGTCTCGCGGATGCAGTCCGATGCTCGGTTCATCCAAAACATAGAGCGTGCCGACGAGAAGCGAGCCGAGATTGGTCGCGAGCTGAATGCGTTGGGCTTCGCCGCCCGAAAGCGTCGCCGCGAGGCGGCCGAGCGTCAGATAATCGAGGCCGACTTCGACGAGGAACTTCAAACGCCGGCGAATTTCGAGCAGTAATTTGTCCGCGATCTGCGAACGCTCGGCGTCGAGTTCGAGTTTGTCAAAGAAAACCTGTGAATCCGCGATCGACATTTCGATGATCTCAGGCAGCGAACGCATCCCGATCTTCACGTCACGTGCAGCCTGCCGCAAACGCTGGCCGTCGCAGTCGGGGCATTTGGTGTAGCCGCGATATTTCGCGAGGAATACGCGAACGTGGAGCTTGTATTTTTTTGTTTCGAGAAACTCAAAAAATCCCTTCAAACCGCGCCAGCCTTCGTCCCCGTAGATGACGCAATTCTGCTGATAATCGGGCAGATCGGCGAAGGGTTCGGTCATGTCGATGTTTGCCGACACGCAGTATTTCACCAACTCCTTCTGCGCCCACGCATGCGTCGGCCGTGTGAAAGGCTCGATCGCACCTTGCTTGAGCGAGAGCAGCGGATTTGGAATAACAAGACCGTAATCGATACCGATCGTATTCCCAAAACCCTGACATGTCGGGCAAGCCCCGAAAGGCGAATTAAAGCTGAAGAGGTGCGGTTCGGGCTCTTCGTAGCGCGTACCGTCGTATTTACAGATAAAGCGGTCCGAGAATCTCAATTCAGTACCACTTGAAGTGGCGCTTTGCGGAGCCTTTGTGGCTTTGGCCGGCTGGGTTAAACCACCCGCTACCGCAGGTGGTTCTGACATCTTGATGACCGCCGCGTGGCCTTCGCGGAAGCAAATTTCGAGCGAATCGACTAGGCGTTGGCGAATGTCCTGGGCTGCCTTTAGGCGATCGATGAGGACGTACGTGTTGTCGAAATTGTCGAACGCATAATCCTCTGGCTTTTGCAGTTCGATCATCTCGCCGTCGCGGAACAGGCGTGAAAAGCCTTGTTGGAGCAGCGATATGAGAAATGCCTGTGTGCTTAGATCTTTTGACGAAGCCTTGGGCTTGCCCTTTCGAGCCGCTCGGACAAGTTCGCGGGAAACTTCTTCCTGGATCGGGAATAGGACGTAGAATCGCGTGCCTTCGTCGAGTGCGGCGAGTATCTCATCAGCAGCGGATTCGGGTGAGTCTTTTTTCACCTCGCGGCGGCAGACGTGGCAGATCGTGGTTCCGGCACGAGCGAACAAAAGCCGCAGATAATCGTAGATCTCGGTCTGCGTCGCTACGGTCGAACGCGGATTTTTGGTCGCGTTCTTTTGCCTGATCGCGATCGCTGGCGAAATGCCGGTGATCTCGTCAACGTCGGGCTTGTCCATTCGCTCAAGGAACTGACGTGCGTATGCCGAAAGCGATTCGACATATCGCCGTTGTCCCTCAGCATACAGCGTGTCGAATGCGAGCGACGATTTGCCGCTGCCCGACACGCCGGTAATGACGGTCAGCTTGTTGACCGGGAACGAGACAGATATGTTCTTGAGGTTATGCGTGCGGGCACCGCGAACGACGATCTGTTCCTCTTTTGTTTTCGCAGCATGCATAGGTAAGATATTCGCGTTAAGCGCAATTAATTATTTTACCAAATCCAAAAGGGCCACGGCAAAGCGGGAATATTTTGTCGGCCCGGCGTAATATCTACATCGTATGAAAGCATTAATATTTACGATCCTGGTTGGGATATCGAGCAGTTTTTCGGGGTGTTTGAATCAGCCTGTTTCAGAAACGCCCGTCGAAATGCCCGCCGTTCCGGTTGTGAAAGCAGCAAAGCGAGCGGTCCTGGTTGAGCTGTTTACATCCGAAGGCTGTTCGAGCTGCCCGCCTGCGGACAAAGTACTGTTGACACTTCAAAACGATCAGCTCGTGCCGAATACGGAGGTGATCACGCTTGGGTTTCACGTCGATTATTGGGATAGCGGTTCATGGCGTGACCGTTTTTCTTCGCGAGAATACACGCGTCGGCAAGAGGCTTATGCTGATCGTTTAAAGACCGATGGAACCTACACACCACAAATAGTTGTCGACGGAGCGTTCGAATTTGTTGGGTCGAACCGAGCAATAGCGAACGGCACCATCGCTAAAAGTGCTCTGCAGCCGAAAGGAACTGTCGACCTCAAGATAGACGGACCGACGTTAACAGCCTCGATCGCCGGTCTCAATGAGCACACAGATGCTACCGTCTATCTGGCCGTTGCCGAGAGCGGGCTTTCTAATAAGGTGAGCGGCGGGGAGAATTCGGGTACGACACTCGAACATGCGTCGGTCGTGCGTCAGTTCAAGCCCGTCGGTTCGATCTCAGGCAAACAAAATGAAGGTAACTTTAGTGTTCAATTGCCGCTTAATGCAGGCTGGAAAGCTGAGAATGTGCGTTATGTGCTTCTTGTACAGGAAGATGCTTCGTTGAAAGTGCTCGCTGTCGGTCAGGCAGCGAATTGATCTACCAACGAACGTCGTAGTGGCCGAGATTGTCACGCCATGTGTCAGTATCGTCGTATTTGAGAACCGGAATCGTTCCTTCGAATGTGATCTCGGTGTCGGCGTCGCGTCGCAGGCGGTAGGAATAGCCGCTTGGTGATGCGACTGTCAGGACGACGCGGCCTTCGTCCATTTTTGAGACGGCGGCGAACCGCCAGTCTTTTCTCGAGCGCACTACGAGCCGCGAGCCGGTGACCAGCGTATCAAGTCTGACTAGAGTTTCGGCAGTTTCCACGATCTTTGGTATTTCTTGTAGTCTTCTTCGGTCAACTGGATGAGATATGGATTTTTGGCGGGCGAAGCCCAGGCGACGATCCGCTCGACATTGCGACGATCCATTGCCGTACAGCCAGATGTTCCGGTGGCCTGGTCTTTCCAAACGTGCATAAAGATGCACGAGCCTTTGCCCTTTACGACAGGAAACGAATTGTACGCGACAAACACGCCGAGGCCGTACTCATCACCCACAGCAAGCATCTTTTCCGAGCTTTTCCAATCAAAATTACCGACGTGCATGCGGTTGACGATGCGATTGTAGAAAGTCGATCGCGTGTCGTCGACGCATTCTGTAAATTCGTCGAGTTTTGTGTAGGGCAGCTCCAAACCGCTTGGCTTCGTGCTCGTGCCAAAGGCCGCCGTAAGAGGAAACAGTCCGGCCGGAGCATTGCCGTCGCCTTCCTGTTTCAGTTTTGGCGCTGCCGTCTGACGCGTAATTTCGTCGCCCCAAGCTAGGCCCTTTGTGCCAATGACGACCGGGAATTCATCGCCGGCCATCTTCCATTTTGAATTAACATCCTTTCGTTCGAAAAGCCGCGCGGTTGCCGTAACGACATCCCAGTTCTTTGCGGTGACCACGACCGCCTGGAGCGAACTCTCGAAAGGAACCTTGACAGCAGGTGGCTCGGGCGTCTTGACCTGTGCCGAAATGGAGATCGTAAGCAAGATTGCGAGAGTCGCGACGCCGAGAAACTTCATATTAATCCTCAAAAACCGAATCGGCTTTGGCTTTTTTCAAACCGCCGACCGCATAGAGCCTAAGCCCGAGCGAGATCATCACTATTGAGACCACGAACCACACGAGCACCCAGACAATTCCAGGGATTCCGGTCGCGGCGGCCATATTTGCGGCGTCGGTGTGGCGGTCAGTGACCGCAGTGATAACGAACAGGTCTTTCAAGCTAAAGAATGCGTTGAGCAGGCATTGCACCGAAAGGACCGCAAGTGCAAAATGAGCCCATCGCAGCGGTGCGTAGTATGCGATCGCAAAAAGGCCCGCCGACAATGCCGCCCCGGACAAGACCGTAAAGGCGACGCCGCCGACCGTCGCGGTCGAGAAGAAGGTCCAAAACGGCAGAATAAATCCGAATACGATCGTCATCGCACCGACCAAACCACCGGAAAAATAAAGTGCCGTTCGCGGCGACTTTCCAAATCTGATCCACGCCAGCAACGCCGTTCCGAATGCCGTCGCGCCAAGATAACCGGCACTTGAAATGAAAAGGCCCGAGAGCCCCGACCCGCTCGACCAGACCGAACCGCTTGTGTCGGGCGAAACAGTCAGGCTAGTCACGGTATTACCGGTGATAAACGCGGCAAGCGCGTGGCTGCTCTCGTGAATGAACGTCGCAAATAGCTGCAGCGGATACGTGATATACCCGACAAGCGGGAAATACCACGCGATCGCCCATAATAGTATGCTGATAGCGGTCGCGGCCACGAGCAGCTTAAATTGCGGTCTGACGTCTTCGGCAAGCTTGTAATTCATATAGTTTAAACTCCATCCACAGGCTACAAGCGAATACGAGTATTGTATGCGAAAGTTCGCGTTTGGTTAATAGCAGATCGTCAATATTGAATAGAGAGCTATCAAGCTCGAGTGTAATCCGCCTTTCCGCCTGTTTTTGATTCCAGCCTAATATCTGAGATAACTATGTCTTTCTGTACGGCCTTGCACATGTCGTAGATCGTGAGGGCGGCAACCGAAACGGCAGTGAGTGCTTCCATCTCGACGCCGGTCTCCGCGTTTGTGACGGCTTCGGCGATCAGAACGACGCCGTGATCATCGAATTCGGCGGTCACGTTCGCCTTCGACAAATTGATCTGATGACAGAGCGGTATCAGCTCGGACGTCCGCTTGGCGGCCAAGATCCCGGCTATGCGTGCGATCTCAAGCGGGTCGCCCTTAGGCGAGTTTTGAGCTTTAAGAGTTTTTAGAGTCTCTTGAGACAGAATCACACGACCGGACGCAACGGCGCGGCGTGTGGTCGTGTCCTTGGCGGAGACATCGACCATTTTTATCTTGCCTGCGTCGTCAAAATGCGATAGTTCGCTCATTGTTTTCTTGCCTCAAATATCAGTGTGTTGCCGCCGACGAGCACTTCGTTGCTGTTCAGTTCGTCGGCCCAGCGTCGCCGGCGTTTCGCCTCGGGGGTGAGCCGTGACGAAAGCCTGATCAGCGCCGTCAGCGGCTTGAACCGCCATGAATTCTTCTTCGCCTTGTCGATATGCACTTTGAATTCGCTAAGCCCGGACTTTTCCAGCAAAAACCGCATCTCCGAGTATCCGATCGGATTGATATGGAAAGCGATCTCTTCCATCGAACCGACGATCTCGACGTACTCGGACTGTACTTCTTTCGAAAGCGGTTTGAAATGCGACGTATAACCCGAGAACAGCCACCGCAGACGCTCCTCGATGTTCATTATATTCGGCACCGACGCTATCAGCGTGCCGCCGGGCTTGAGCATTCGGGAAAATTCACGGATGGCGTTCGCCGGATTTTCGATGTGTTCGAGGCCCTCGACGCAGACGATGTAATCGAACGAAGCGTCGCCGTACGGCATAGTGCCGTCCAGATCGCCTTTTAGATTCTCGACACCTTCGAGCTGGAATATCTCCGGATAAAGATCGGCACACGAGACGTCAAAGCCCATATTTATCAGGCTCTCGGCCAACGCCCCGCGTCCCGACGGCACATCGAGCAGACGGCCCCGCGGCATCGGGCCGAGAATTCTCTCGACGGTGGCGTAGATGGCCGGGTGGGCCATGGCAAACGGGATTTCCATTTATAGATAGACGATCGCGGCTGGCGTGCCTTTCACCAAGACCGTTCCTCGCGGGATCACGATCAGAGCCTCTGCGCGTGAATAGCCAACAAAATCAGACGATCCTGACCATTTTAACGGATGAGCGACCAGATGCCCCGAACTGTTCGTCGAGAGGCCTGCCGGCAAATAAGTGTCGCGTTCCTTAGCGCCGGGAATGTCCGTTTCGATCACCGCGAAACCTTGGTTTGGCGCGGCGTTCGACGCGTTTTGCAGGTGCATCATCGCCCGACGCACAAATAGATGGAACGTCACCGCGGCCGAGACCGGATTGCCGGGCAAACCGAAAACGAGACATTTGCCGAGGCGTGCAAACACCGCGGGTTTTCCGGGCTTGAGGCGGATCTTTTCAAAAAATATCTCAGCTCCAAGTTCGTTCAGTGCCGTTTTTGTGAGGTCGTATTTCCCGACCGAAACGCCGCCCGTAATGATCAAAACGTCCGAATTTTTCGCCGCATTTGAAATTTGAAATTTAAGTTCTGAGATATCATCTCTCGCGATCGGAAGTATGGCCGACGAACCGCCGAGTTTACGGCTCAGTATCTCGAGCATTACCGAATTTGAGTTGCGTATCTGATCGCGTCCGGGCTTTTTGTTGATCTCGACGATCTCGCTGCCTGTGCCGAGGATCGCGACGCGAGGCTGTTTGGCAACTTTCACTTTCGCGTATCCAAAAGCCGCGATCGCGGCGATCATGTTTTCCGTAATGATCTCGCCTGACTTGAAGATGGTCTCGCCTTTCTTTATCTCGTCGCCCTTTCGGATGATGTATCGGCCCGTTTCAGTCGGTTTGAGGATCTCGACCGAACCTTCTGAGGCCAGCCGCGACAGTTCGATCTTTTGCACGGCATCCGCTCCCTTCGGAACGGGAGCTCCGGTCATGATCGCGATTGCCTGGCCGCGTTTTAGTTCGCGATGCCAACCGCGACCGGCAGCCGATTCGCCGACCACCTCAAGCGTTACGGGCGACAGTTTCGTGTCCTCAGCCACAACCGCATAGCCGTCCATCTGCGACCGGTCGAACGGCGGCAGATCGCTGTCGGCAACGATCGGTTCGGCCAAAACGCGTCCGACCGCAGCACCGATCGCAACGCGCTCAGAGCCAAGCGAGCCGGTCTCGCGGTCAATAATGTCGATGGCATCGGAAACGGGGATCATATTTATTTGACCAAATAGATCTCCGTTTGCCGCGGCCGTATGAATCTATAGCCGTTCGCGGTCATCACGGCGTCGTCTTCGGCCATTATGGTTATCTTCTGGTTGTCCCATTCGGGCAGGAGCGTCGACGTATTCAGCTCGATCGAAGTGAACGAGCCGAGCCGAAATCGCTCTTCCGAGCCCGTGATCGAACGGCGAAAATCGATCGATGCACCGAGGCCGTGGCCGTGTGTGCCGATCGGATGCGAATAGATCATCGCCTCGATATTACGGCGTTTCATGTCGGCCATTGCGGCGTCGTAAACCTCAGCTCCGGTCATTCCGGCGCGTGCGGCCGAAAAGATCGCGTCCTGCAACGCGTTTGTGTTTGCGAGAGCCTTTTTCATGCCTGCAGGAACGTCTTTCTCGCCCTTTTGCAGAACGTATGCGTGTTTTTGCCAATCGGTCGAGAGGCCCATGTAATTCAGGCCGCAATCGATGTGGATCAGGTCGCCGCGTTCGATGACAGTGGCTTCGTCGGCGACCGATAGGAACTGCTGGCTCGTCGCACTCGCCTTTGCCCGACGCTGTATCCTCAGGTCAGGCTGGAACCAGGTCGTCAGCCCGAGGTTGCTGATCTGCTGCAGGAACCACCAACGCAGATCGCCGACGGTCGTTTTGCCGGGCGTTATGACCTCGTTCGAAAAGGCACGCCGCGTGAGAATGTCGGTCACGAGAACAGCGTTCTGATAGTGTTCGAGTTCCTCGGGCAAACGTGTGTCAAAAAAATCGCTCAGGAAAGTCGCGGCCGGCACGAATTTCTTTTCGGTCTCGGCTCCGAGAGTTTCGGCGAGCATTTTGTACGAAGCCTGAGAGAGGCCGTTTTGCTGGCCTCGCGGCCCGTTCATATTGAGGGCGATGTTCTTCGGAGCGTATTTGGCGATCGTCGCTCGCAGGGTTTCGCCGAGTTTGTCCCGCGAAACGCTGATCATCTGATAGTGGTTTTTCAGACGCTCTTCGGAATATCTGACGATCGCGATCTTCTCAAGCTTTTCGCCGGTGTCAGCGAAGATGAAGAAATCGCGGCTGCCGACCATCGGCATCGGCGGTACGATGTATTCGGTCGCGGGATCGCTGTTAAATTCCTCATTCACGACGATCCACATCGAGATACCGTGTTTTCGCATCATCGGCAGCAGCAGCGTGTCGAGCCGTTTCTTGAGCCACGCTTCGCGGACATTCATCTGTTCGAGCTGCGAGAGCAGTCTCGGCATCTTTGGGATAGGCTCGTTGGAACGGTTCTGGGCGGCGATAAACTGAGCAAAAGCGGCGACACAAATGACCGTAAATATTAGCTTTCGTATTGACATAGGTGAGGCGAATGAATCGCGAGTGTTTAGCGGAAATATACTCAAAATGATAGACTTATGTATTGAATTTACGAGGAAAATTCTATCATACAACCCTAAGCAAGCGAGGAAATTAAACACCGTGATCGACTTTGAATTATCAGAAGAACATATTGCATTGCAGAACACCGTTCGCGAGTTTTGTGCGGGCGAAATTGCTCCTAACATCAAGGAATGGGACGAAAAGGCCTATTTTGAGCCTTCGGTCTTTAAGAAAATGGCCGATCTCGGGCTGATGGGCGTTTGTATTCCCGAGCAGTACGGTGGTGCCGGATTTGACTACGTCGCGCTAGGTTTGGTCTGTGAAGAGCTTGAGGCGTGCGACACGTTTTTGCGTGTGGCTATGTCCGTCCACGTCGGGCTCAACAGCCTGAGCGTTTATTCTTGGGGCACCGAAGAGCAGAAGCAAAAGTATCTCGTCCCGCAGGCTAAGGGCGAAAAGCTGGCGACGTTCGGCCTGACCGAACCGAACGCCGGCAGCGACGTCGTCGGTATGAAATCCTACGCTCGCCGCGACGGTGACGATTGGATATTGAACGGCGAAAAGATGTGGATCTCGCTAGCGGACGTTGCTGACAATTTCCTCTTTTTCTGCTGGACCGACGCCGAGAAGCAAAAGGCCCGCGACCACAGTGGCATTTCGTGCTTCATCATCGAACGCACAATGCCCGGTTTCTCGAGCGGTACGCTGCACGGCAAACTAGGCATTCGTGCCGGCAACACGGGCTATTTCTCGCTTCAGGACGTTCGCGTGCCGGCGGCGAATATGCTCGGAAACGAAGGCGAAGGATTTAAGATCGCTATGTTCTCGCTTGAGAATGGACGCTACACGGTCGCCTCCGGTGCGACGGGAGTTATCCGTGCGGCACGTGATGCTTCGGTCGCGTACGCCAACACGCGCGAGGTCCAGGGACAGACGATCGCTAATTTTCAGCTCGTCAAACAAAAGATCGCCAATATGGAAGCCGACTACCAGATGGCACATCTGCTTTGGCTTAAATGCGGTTACCTAAAGAACGAAGGCAAACCTTCCGCACGTGCCGCGAGCCTCGCCAAGTGGCAGGCGACCATCCGCTCGGAGACCGCCGCGTCTATGGCGATCGAGGTCCACGGAGCAAACGGATACACCAATGATTATCCGGTCGAGCGCTACCTGCGCAACTGCAAGGCCGCCGTCATCTACGAAGGAACCCGTGACATCCACACCTTGATGCAGGCCGACTGGGCACTCGGAGCCAAAAAAGAAAAAGCCGCGAGGGTCATTCTGCCGCCGTATGCGGCATCGGCTAGTGCGTAAAATGTAAATGGCCCGCAGGTGGTCAAGAACCAAATAGGAAGCCGCTTCGATCATTCGAAGCGGCTTTCATTTTCGCCCAGCGGTTATCCCATCCGGTTTTACGGCGAGCCGTTGAAAGTTGCCGCCTTTATTGTTCGAAATGGCACGATCTTGGGGGAACGCCAAATGTGTATTTTTCACCTCACATTCCAATTGTGGTACGTACCACAATTTAAACAGCAAATTTAATGAAAATGCCCTAAAATGGAGTTCTGCGACAGTTTTTTAGGGGTCAGCGACAGTGTTTTCGGAGTCTTGCGACAGTCAAAAACGAGGTCAGCGACAATAAAAACAGGCCTTGCGACAATCAAGAAACGTGTCTAAAAGACTGTTGCAGGCTGCCGATGCTGCCGATGCCGTCCAAATACAGCAAAAATCCCATCGCTTCCCAACGTGCCCAGTCAAATGTGCCGTCGCCAACTTCCCATCGCCCGTCCAGTTTCGCACCCAACCTGCCCAACCGCCCATCCGCCTCCATTCGCCAGACACTCTTTTCGAGGCGATCGGTGTTATTCGGAAGTGTAACAAATGTGGTCGGGCACCGGGATCCCTTTGAATTGACCTATCGGCAAGAAAAAAGGCGGCTGTGAAGCCAATTCCCAGCCGCCTTTTCTATTTCCAATGAAGCTCGTCTTTGCTATTTCGACTTTGCCAATGCTCCGTCGGGGCGGGCGATGTCTTTTAGGGTTGAGTAAGGGACGATGACGGTTTGGGGGCCGTATGCGTAGGCGGCGACCTGATACGCGGGGAAAGTGATCAGCAGGCCTTTTTTCGTGACGTTCCAGTTTGAGTAATTGTCTGCGGTCGGTTTGACACCGTCTTCCCATATGTCCTGGGCGATGCCCATATTCTCGCCGCTTTCGGGGTCTTTGCGGTTTTGCAGATCTTTTGTGGCATAGTCGGCGATCGTAGTGAGGTATTTCGAGCCGGGCTTGAAAAGGTCGGCGAGTTTTAGTGCGCGGCCGGCTTTGAGATCGTAGGTGAGCGCGGTCGTGCCGCTGTTCGGATGGGCTCCGCCCTCAAACGTGCTCTCGGTAAAATTGACGCTGATCAGGTCTTCATCGGCAAACTCGATCATGTAGCCCACATCGATGTAGTTGCCCATACCGGCGCCTATCATCTTGACATCGGCGGCCGTCAGCGAATTCATATCCTTTCGAAATGCGGCAAGAGCTTTCATGACCTCAGCCTTGGCAAGTGCGTTAAAGCCCGCGGCGCCCGTATTGCCCGACAGCTCAGGATATTCGGCCGAAAGCGTCGCCTTTTTGGGCTTCATCGCTTCCTTGATCTCGCGGGTCGTGATCTTGGTCGTCGTAAAACTGATCATCTGTTCCCACGCGTAGAATCCGAGTCCTTCTTCTTTCTGTCCGGGCTTTAGCCACTCGCCCTCGAGCGACGCTCCGGGGGCGTTCTGGTCATTCTTCCATTTGCCCTTGAATGAGCCGGTCTGCTTGCCCGCCGCGTTCGATTCCAGCAACGTAAAACTGCCGTCCTCGGCGATCGTGCCGCTGAGTTTTAAGCGGTTCGTACTGCCCGATCTACGGTAGTAATAGTCGCCCGTGAGATTTTCGCCGTCACGCGTCAAGTTGATAACCACTTTTGCTTCGCCAACGAATCCGCTAAACAGCGAACCGCCAGATTGAGCAAACGCGGAGTTGGCCGCCGCCAGACCGAAAAAAAGAATGGCCGCAATTCCCAAAAACTTAAATTTCATGTTCAAAATAACCTCAAATAATAGAGATAGCACGGTTTGACGGTATCACGTTGATGCGAGTTGCACAAAAGATCCACCCACATCGAGATGGAGCCATGTCTATCTCGCCGCCACATTTGCATTCGCAATTCGCGAATCGCGAATGCGATCTCAGCTACACATCGACGGACACGGAGAGAGGCACATTGGATCAAGTGGAGATCTGCCGGACGGCCGCCTGGGCGAAGACTGGCTGCGTTTTCAGGCTGCGGACAGGAGTGTCCGCACTCCGTTATTCGATCGGCGGTGATATCTGACTGCCGTGGTGGGCGACGATCTGCCATTTACCGCCGCGTTTCATCCAAACATGTGTGCTGCGAAATTGGATGTTTCTGACGCCCTCGACGGTGCCGCGGTGGGTCATTATTGCGGTATCGCCGTGGATAGTGACCTTGTATTCGTCAGACTTGACCATGTCGGAATTGGCCGTGATCCCGGCGAGGTATTGGGCCTTGGTCTCGATCTCGCCACGCTGCGTCGTGCCGACGTAGTCGTCAGCGACGTAGGCCGCAGAAGCTTTTTTGTCACCTTTCAGTTCGGCGGACGTCCAGGCTTTGTCCATTTGGATGAGCTTATCCTCGACACTTCCCTTCGCATATTGGCCAAAGCCGATCGATGATATCCCAAGCACCAAAACAACGGCGAAAATAATGTGTTTCATACTCATTGATCTCCGAATGCCCGATCGATGTCTATCCATAATTTATATAACGGAACCGGATAAAGACCAAATTCAAGCGACGTACGGGATCGCCAAGTGAAACGAAAAAAGGGCTGTCCTAAGCCGGACAGCCCTGTGATGGTAACAGTTGGAAATGAATTTACAGCTTTTTGATGCTTTCCATCAGAGCTACGGTCTCTTTAGCATATTTGTCGATGCTTGTTTTAGCAGCGTAAACATTAACGAGGACCGGCTTTTTAGGAGCCTTGATGATGGTCAGGTTCCAAGCGACGTCTTCGCCTTGGTTCTTGGCGGTGCCGTTCATCGAAGTTGCTTCCATACCGGCAACGGTACGCTTGTCCCCCGACTTGTCGACCTTGACATCTTTCAGATAGTCGTCGATCTCGGTCGCGGCATTTTTGAGAGCGGCTTCGTAGTCACCGTCAGCAGGTACTGAGAAGCGGAAATCGATGCCTTCGTCTTCGCTCATGATGATAGTGTCTTCGCCATCTTTGCTGAATTTGAAGCCTTTAGGCACGGTGACCTGAATGCCGGCTTCTTCGATCTTGATGACTTGGCCGTCAGCGGCAGGAGCGTCAGCCTTAGTTGCCGGCGTTGTTGCGGCAGGTGTAGCAGGCGTTGCAGGTGCAACGTTTGCCGGTTTAGCGTTTGTGTTGTTGGCTGCAGGTGCTCCGCAAGCCGAAAATAGTGCAGCGGTTGCCGCTACGCACAGGGTTAAAATAATGTTGGTTCTCATTTTTGTTCTCTTCCTTTTATTTAGTATTTCTCAGACACTCCGGTAAATGTCAGAATTGCCTTGCGGCAAATTGAAAATGTTAGCATTTTTGACAGTCAATGCAAGTCAAAAACGCCTTGAAATCAAGGAATTGCGATCCAATATGCAATTCTGCGACAATTGAGGAATTAGGCAAAGAAAAGTTAGACGGTTCTTAGGAAAAAAGGCCGCTGCGATCTGCTCGCGGCGGCCTTTTTGGTTTGTTGTGAACAAAAACCTATTCAGTTTCGGCGGTAGCCTTTTTGCCGTCGTAGTGAAGCGTGATCTTGTCGATCTCGAGCAGGTTAAAATCTGTCCATTCGATCGTGTGTCCCTGTGAATCTTCGACCTTGAGATCCCACTTAGCCGCTTTCTCGGTGCGTTTGAATTTGATATCAGCACTTTCTCCGTCACCAAGCACATCCTTACCAAGGATATCTTCTCCCCACTCCTCTTTATCCGAAGGCGAAACGTAAAGGCTGCTGATGACCACACCGGTTTTGTTGACCAGTTTGAAATCCTGAGCGCCGCCGGCGGGTTCAGGTGCCGTCGAGGTCGAGGTTGCCGGCGTTGCCGGTGTTGCCGGTTTTGGTGATGCAGGTGCAGTAGCAGTGGCGGCGTTTGCAGGCTTGGCAGTGTTATTGGCCGCAGGCGCTCCGCAAGCCGAAAAAAGTGCCGCGGTTGCTGCAACGCACATGGTCAAAATAATATTGGTTCTCATGTTTTTTCTCTTCCTTTCATTTATTTTGCTATCTTTCAGAAACTCGGATAAATCTCTGAATTGCCCTGCGACAATTGGCAAATACTAGCATTTTTGCAGTGTATTGCAAGTTAATAAGAGTACATTCTGACTATTTTATCGCGGGATTCACTCCGCTCGGTTTGACGTTATCAAAAGTCGGACTC
>CAZVDM010000013.1:0-11464 GCA_964625555.1 uncultured Chloracidobacterium sp. | reverse complement strand
CTATTTTATCGCGGGATTCACTCCGCTCGGTTTGACGTTATCAAAAGTCGGACTCTGATTGGTCATCTTCCATTCGCCGTTCTCTTTAACAAAGACAAGCGGGAAGCCCCTGGGGCCGTAAATATTGCTGACGAGATCTGCGACCGCTCGATCACCGGTTATCACTTCGTTTTTGACTGAGCATGGACCGGTTGGGACGTCGTCCTCGAGGAACTTCAACAGTGACGTGACCTTGTTGTCCTTCATCTGTTGCGCGAAGTTTTTGAGCGTATCAGCCGAATAGACCCTTCGGACCGCGGCTTCGTCCTTCTTCAAAAGAGCTTCGCAAAGGGCCTTATACACCGGCGTCAGGGTTGGAGCATCGTTCGTTGTGATCGCCGGCGTCGGCGTGGTTACCGCAAGAGGTCCGGCAGGACTAGCGGTGTTTACCTTCTGCGTATTGCCGTTGCCATTTCCCGCATTACTTGTCGGTGTGCCTCCGCAGGCAGCGATGAATATTGATAAAGAAATAAGTGAAAAAATAGCTAAAATATTGAGTTTCATATCGGTCGTTCTCCTAAAATTGGCGAAGCAACGAGTATAATAAATTTGGGAATGATGAACAAAACTGCTCAAACTGAATTTCACCGGCTTTTCCTGATAGAAAGCCTGCCCGAACCACTGACGCACGCCAGCAGCCATCTGCAGATATTTGACAATTACATCGAAAACACGCGGATCCGATTGAGGCTGATGCGTGACCCTTCGACCTCTGCGTGGACACGAATCCTACAGCAGCGATTCGCCATCGACGACGGCGACCAGGCAGTGACCAAACTTGCCGAGATCCATTTGAACGATGCCGAATACGCCGAGTTCGAGCGGTTTCGCGGCCGGGAGATACGCAAGAATAGGTATTTTCATGAGTTCGACCGGATGATGTGGGCATTTGACGTTTTCCTCGGCGAACCGCGCGGATTGAACATTGCGAAGATCGATTTCGAATCCCGCCAACAAATGTTTGAGTTCGCGCCGCCGCCGTTTGCACTCATCGAGATCACCGGCGATCCGTTCTTCGCGGGTGAGAATCTCGTAACGAAAAACTTTGCCGAAATAAGGGCTGAGGTCGAACGGATCGGTTCGCAACTGCGTCCGGTGCCGGAGACGCCGGACGAATAGGATCAGATCGAGATAAAAGAAAGCGGCCTCTGCGTTGTAGGATCTCCTAACGCAGAGGCCGCTGAGCTTTTCGGAGAGATCACCGAGAACCTTATTGCTTTCTTGGGGTTAACGACACCTCTCTTTCGAGTGAATCCCAGATCTGGAGATAGATCTTGGTCTCTCGCGGTATCAACGAAGTCCAATATTCGCCGCCCCGATTGATGTAACCGGCGAGCTTCGCCGGATTCGAATTGTAGCCGGCTGCCATCAGGTATTCCTGTTTCGCGATGCCGGTTGCGAGGGCATTTGCCACGGTCGGGCTCGCTTTAAGATCGTTCCAGGTCATCTGCATGTAGAGCAACATTGCCTGCGAAGCATTTACGTGGTTACGCATTCCCTCGACAAAATCCGGCATCAGATTGGCCTGCGGAAATCTCGCACGAACCATCCGATAGGTCGATGGGATCATCTGCACCATTCCGCCGGCGCCGGCCGAACTTACCGAATAACGGTACGTCTGACCTTCGTTCAAGGCGTAAAGCGTGAAAATATCGTTGTAAATATTGGCGTGCGGCTCGGTTCGGAAACGCAAATGATCGACATGCTCGACGGTCGAGAGGCGTTCGGCGATGTCTGCGACCTTGGGCTCGATCCCGTAGCCCTTTTTCTTGAGCTGTTCGCGGGCGATGTCGATAGTATTGCGAACGTAGAACGTTCCGGCATTTACGACCTCAGGTGTTATCAAGCCCGGATGCGACGAAACGTAATATGCCATTTCCTGCATCACACCTCGATTTTCGCGCGGATATTGCACGACCAGTGCAAGATGTTCCCGCCCACTGGTATCGGTGACAGTGATCGGCGTATTGACGCCATTGCCTCGGATCGTTCGCGACAGAACCTGTTTGCCGGCCGCCGTGAGAGCCATTGTTCCGGAGCCTGAGAGGAGAAACTGATCTTTTGTCAGCACGTATGAATCGATCTGCCGTGTGCTCTGGTCATAAAACGCGACGCGAATAAGGCTGGTCGGCACGACCGGATCGACCGAGGCGATGGTCAGCGGCTTGGTGGTCAAATGGCGTTTGGCCTCTGCTATCTTTGCCTTTATTTGGGCAAAACTCAGTCCTCGGTAATTCAGGTTGCTGCTCTGCAATGGCTGTTGCGGCGATGGCTGGGGCTGTCCGACGATGACCGGTGCCGGCGTCGGCGTCGGTCGAAATTGCTGCGGCATCGGCGTTCTAGACGGCTGTGCCGGAGGCAGCGTGCTCGTTACAACGACGCGTGAAGGAGTCGGCACCGGCTGCATTCGGATCGACTGAGCTACTGACGGAACCGCAGCGGCAACGATGACGGCAACGGTAAAGAGCAGGCTGATTTTCATAATTTCTTTAATCGGAGAGCGGCTGATGGTTTTGGTCGATTCGAAGAGATTCAGCAGGTATAAGATTCGCTCAAATCGCACATGGTTGTCAACCACTTTCGAATAAATGATCGATATTACAAAAGATCCTTATGGATGTGAATGGTTGTTTAGCGGCGGTCATTAAGGTATAACTAAACTTTTCGAGGGAACTGTCCCTTGGCTAACTGTATATGGATCAACTCTTTGGCACTGATGGAATACGAGGACTTGCCGGCGAATTCCCGCTCGACGCGAACACGATCAGAAAAGTAGGGGCGTCGCTTGCGAGGCAGCACGCCGAAAATCTCGGCCGCGATCCTAGATTTGTTACCGGTCGCGATACACGCGAGTCGGGCGAATGGATCGAGCAGGCATTTCACGCCGGTGCGGCAAGTGAAGGTGCAGTATGCGAATCGGCTGGTGTAATAACGACGCCAGGTGTCGCCTATTTGACGCGGGCGTTCGATTTTGACGCCGGGGTTGTCATTAGTGCCTCGCATAATCCATTTTACGACAACGGTATCAAGGTCTTCCAGCCAAGCGGTCGAAAGATAGACGATATGACCGAGCGGCTCATCGAAGCCGACGTATTTGAGGCCGCGGAAGAAACGGGCTGTGCCGACGATCCGGCACTGGAAACTCCTCGTTCGCATGAATTTCGCACCGCGTATCTTACCCATCTACGAGAATCTGCCGGTGAATTTTCCACCGCCGGGCATAGGATCGTAGTAGATTGCGCTAATGGAGCGGCGACCGGACTCGCGTCGAAACTACTGGAAGATCTGGGTGCGGAAGTCATTTCGATCCATTGCGAACCCGACGGACGAAATATCAATGAGAACTCCGGATCGACACACATTGGCAATTTGCAGCAAAAGGTGGTCGAATCGAAAGCCGATCTTGGCGTGGCGTTTGACGGCGACGCGGACCGGGCTTTATTCGTCGATGAACACGGCGAGATCATTGACGGCGATGCGACGCTGTGGATAGTTGCACAATATTTGAAAGCTCACGGCAAACTCGCGAGTTCTACAGTCGTGGCGACAGTGATGAGCAACATCGGGCTCGAACTCGCTCTTAGCTCCAGAGGTATTGATCTTTTGCGGACTGATGTCGGTGACAAATTCGTGCTTGAAAGGCTGATCGAAACCGGTGCCGAGATTGGCGGCGAACAGTCGGGACATATCATTTTTCCCGAGATCAGCCTGGTTGGCGATGGGATGATGACAGCTTTGCTGCTGCTTCACGCGGTAAACGAACTTGGAGTTACGCTGTCGGAGGCGACCGCCGGATTCGTAAAATATCCGCAGACGCTAAAAAATGTGAAGGTTCGTGAAAAACGTCCGTTCAGTGAACTTCCCGAAGTCGTCGAGCTTTCAAAACAGATCGAGTCCGAATTGCATGGTCAGGGACGTTTGCTTTTGAGATACTCCGGAACCGAAAACCTGGCGCGCGTAATGATCGAGGGAAAAGACCAGGCTGAGATCGAATCGCAGGCCAAAAGGCTCGCAAATGTGATCTTGGCTAATATAGGCTAGACCATGCTGACCGCTTTATATCGTTGGAAGATCAAGCCCGGATATGAGCAGCAGTTTATTGACTGTTGGTCGAAGATCACTCTTTATTACCTTGAAAATCACGGCTCGAACGGGTCGAGGCTTCATCGCGGGAATGACGGCCTTTTTTACGGGTACGCCAAGTGGCCGTCTCTAGAACAACGGAATAGAGCGTTTGCCACAGGAGTTGAGCATCCGGCGCGTCCGGGGATGATCGAGGCGATCGAAGAGTCGTTTCCGGAAGTTCTGCTTGAAGTCGAAGCCGACTTTCTCAGATCGGATATGGAACCGCTCGTCAAAAGCGAATGAAAGACCGAAACGTCAAAATTGAATGTCCAAGAACCGCCTCTTCATATCAAATATCCATTGGTAACGAGGGAATCGGTAATTGCGGGAAATGGGCGCGAAAGTGTCTTGGCAGAGATGCCGCTAAGATCTCCATTGTCTCGAACAGGACGGTCTACAAACTCTACGGAGCAACTGTAACCGCAAGTCTGGCGGATTCCGGATTCTCTGTCTCGCATTGGCTGATGAAGGACGGCGAGGAGCATAAAAATCTTGGCAACGTTGAAAGTGCACTCAAGTTTTTCAGCCAGTCAGGATTGATGCGAACTGACGCTGTCGTTGCCCTCGGCGGTGGGGTCGTCGGCGATCTAGCTGGATTTGCGGCATCTATCTATATGCGTGGCGTACGATTCATGCAGATTCCGACGACGCTGCTTGCGATGATCGATTCGTCAGTTGGCGGAAAAACCGGCGTCAACGCGGCATTTGGAAAGAATTCGATCGGTGCGTTTCATCAGCCGAGCGGAGTTTTGATCGATACGGCGGTGCTGGCGACTTTGCCCGAACGGGAACTGGCTGCGGGGTTTTGCGAAGTGATAAAGCACGGCGGATTGAGTGGACAGAAGTTGCTCGGTCAAACAGCCGAATTCTTGACACGATATCCGCTGGGGCAATTTGCCGGCATTAAAGAAGATGGCAAGTTCAAATCTGAAATCTCAAATTTGAGATATGAAATCGCGGATCTGATTAGCGAAAATGTCGAATTCAAGGCAAAGATCGTCGCAGGCGACGAACTCGAGTCTGCAAAGCGGGCCGATTCTCGTTCGCGAAAGATCCTAAATTTTGGACACACTCTCGCGCACGCGTTGGAGAAAGTGACAGACTATAAGTATTTCAAACACGGTGAGGCTGTCGGATACGGGATTCTGTATGCGGCGGAGCTGTCAAAAACTCTTGCATTATGTGACAACAAAGATGTAGAATTGTTGTACGATGTTGTACATAGCGTCGGTCCCTTACCGTCGCTTGTCAACATCGACTCGCAAGAAGTGTTTGAGGCATTTCGTTTTGATAAAAAGCACGTCGCAGGTTCGCTGCAGTTGATACTGCTTAAAGCCATTGGTAAACCGGTGATAGTCAACAACTGCGATATCCCTAGTTCTGCCCACACCAAAGCCCTCAAACAACTTCTGAAATTCTGAACAAAACGACAGGGAATTTTCTGCGTTTTGGGGAGTAATACAAAGATGAAAGATGCTTTGAAAAACCGTTCCGGTGAGCGCGGCAGCGCCGGCGTTAAGTTTGCGATAGTTCTTACGGTTCTGATCCTCGCCGGAAATGCCGGATTCAACTACATTCCGATCGCGTACGAGGCCGAAAGTCTAAAATCCGACATGTCGGCGGCTGTGCTGCAAGGACTGGCAATGCCCGGAAAGATCAACCCTGTTGATAACGTAAAGGCACGGGTGCAAAAGGCCATGGTCGTAAACTCGGTGCCGGCTGACGCAACGCTAAATGTTATTCAGCAGGGGAATGTGATTCAGGCTCGCGTCACATATACCAAAAGTGTCTCGATCCTGCCGTTCGGCATTTACACATATCAATACCAGTTCGATAACACCGCGACACCGACCGGGTTTTTGCTAAAACAGTGATTAAACAGAAGCGGCAAGGGCTTGACGGATCTTCAATGGCTGGATCTGAACGAGTGCTTCGGGAGCATCAGCTAGCCATGTCGTTGGACATACACCACACGTAGTACATTTTTCGACAGCCGGACAAGGAAGACTCGACAGCGATTCGAGAGCCTTGTCGTGTTCCGTTTTGAGAAAATCGAATGACAGGCCCGAATCGACGATCGACCACGGCAAATACTCTTCGTAACTGCGATCTCGTGACGTGTGGAATGCCGGGTCAATTCCAGTTTGACGGATCGCGGCAGTCAAATCACCTTTCATTCTCGCGGCCGCGTCGATAACTTTTGAAATTGTCCGATCTCCGGAGGAATAGAGTGCTTGTTCGTGAGCGATGCGAGCAGACATGAATCGAACTTCGACGTTCGGGATCTTGTTCAGGCCCTTACATACATATTTGATTCGCTTCTTTAATTCTTTTTCGTTGCAGATCGCATCCCATTGGAGCGGCGTGTTCGGCTTTGGCACGAATCCATTCAGAGACGGAATGATCTTGCCGGCACGGCCGAATTTCTTTCCGGCTTCGAGCATACGGTCCTTGATCCTTTCGACAAGCACAAACATCTCATCGAGGTCTTCCTGTGTTTCAGTCGGAAGGCCGACCATCATATAGAGTTTGATAGTGAGCATTCCCCGATCGAATACGGCACCGCAGATGTCCACGATCTCGTCGTTGGTCAGGTTTTTATTGATGACTCGGCGAAGACGATCGCTGCCGGTCTCAGGTGCGACGGCGATCTGCTGGTCGCGTGATTCGACTAGGGCGTCGAGCAATTCGTCCGAGATCTGATCCAGGCGAAGACTGGAAACAGAGATGCGGTAGTCCATTGCCCGCAGCTCGCGTAGAATCGTCGAAATTTCCGGATGATCGCAAACGGCGGTCGAGACGAGGCCGATCTTGTTTGTTTTGTGACGCCACTCGCGGGCCTTGGCGAGGATGTCTTTGGCCGGGACGACACGCGGCGGATAGTAGTTGTAACCGGCCCAACAGAATCTACAGCCCTGCGAACAGCCGCGTGAGATCTCGACGAGCAGCCGATCGCCCATCTCGGCCTCAGGCGACCAGATCGCGGTCGAAGGGCAGAATGTATCTTGATTGACCAGGAACTCAGCAAGCTCGGTTTCGCCGCGTTTTAGAGCCCGACGAAGCGTGCCTTCTTTCGGATTGACCGACGCCACGGCACGGCCGACGCGTTTTGGTATGCCTTTTTCGTTCGGGATGTAATCGAAAACGGTGCCGTCGTCGTTGTAGATCACGTCGTAGAACGAAGGAACGTAGAAACCGCGGCCGATACGAGCGAGAGCGAGCAGTATGTCTTCCTTACCGTCGTTTTCGGTGATCGCGTCGATCAATTGATAGGCGAGTATCTCGCCTTCGCCGACGGCGATGACGTCGGTAAAATCGGCGATCGGCTCGGGATTAAGGAACGATGCGGCCCCGCCCATGATGACGAGCGGATCGAAATGCGTGCGATCCTTTGACCAAACAGGAATGCCCGAAAGCTGCAGCATTCGGGCCATGTTCAGATAGTCTGTCTCGAACGAGATCGAGAAGGCAACAAGATCAAAATCGCGTACACGGCTTTGAGTTTCAAGCGATAATAGCGGTGTCCCGCTCTTGTCGTATTCGTTTAGCTCGTCGGCGTCCGGCAGAAACACGCGTTCGCACGCAACGCCCGGAATTGCGTTGAAGAGCTCGTACATCGTATGAAAGCCAAGATTCGCCATCCCGATGCCGTGCGTATTTGGATAACAAAGAGCAATACGAATATCCGCCGAACGGGTAACAACGTACCCTTCCTCGGCGGACAATTTCTTCTTGTAGCTCTCAGTGATCTTTCGGCTCATAAAGGCAAACTTCTATAATAGCAGACATCTTTTCGCAGTGTCAGAAATTCTCACGCGTATTTGCACAGATCCTCATTGATCATCGTGCCGGTTATGAGACAACGGTCACCCAATTCAACCGACAGAATATTGCAGTAGAAATGAAGACTACTTCTTTTTCTTTTCTTCTTTACCCGGAGCGATATAGAACGGGCGGTGCTGGACCTGATAGACCTTGTCGTCGTAGACGCCGTCGCCGTCAATGTCGACCTTGACTTCGAGCTTGTTCCGCGAGCCAGGAGGGCGTTTTTCGGCGAGGTCGTACGCGAGGCTGTACTGGTTACGCATCAACGCGTTGATCTCCTGCAAGTAGCCGGGAACTTCGCCTTCGAAGGTCATCGGAAAATGCTTGCCGCCGGATTCTTTCGCGATGGTGTTCATCGCATTTTGGGCTTGAAGGAATGTCAAGCGGCCCGGCGATCCGTCGATGCCGTCGATCGCACCCAAGTATTGCTCATACTTTTTATAGAATAGATTGCCGGTGCTTATGACGTAGACAGGCACGCCGGCTTCCTGCACGATCCGTCGTGCCTCAGCGTAGTTTGATTTGCTGAACGTATCTATTCCACTTGCAACCAGAATTATCGCCTTGCGCTTTGCTTTCAAGCTCGCCATACCGCTGTATTCGGCTTGTTTCCCCTTATCATAGTCCCCGCTCTTGTCGAGAACCACTGAATCGCCGCGGCCGCCGTTAAGCGTGAATTTCAGGGCATCCCAAAGGTTGTTTTCACGAAACGCAGGATTGTTACGGAGAAGAATATCGATAGTTTGACGCAAACGCTGCGGGTCGTTTGTGAAATCGGTGATCGGTGTCGGCCGCATATCAAATGCGATGACCGACGCGTAATCGTTCGGAGCCTTGATGAAATTAGAGAGAAAATATGCGACCGGTTTGATGACCTCATAGACGCCGGGCTCGAAACGTCCGCCCGCCGCTCTTCCCAGATCCTCGGTCCATTTGCTGTACTCGACCACCAGCGTGACGGTGATCGGTGCCTCCGGTGTCGAGAAACTGCTGATGTTCTGCTTCACTCCATTTTCGAATATCGCAAAGTTCTCCTTCCTGAGGCCGGTGATAATGCCGCCGGACTTTTTATTGATCACGACCGCATCGACATTTACGATATTGGTGTCGATCTTTTCGATTGTGTCGTCGATGATGGCGTTCTTTTCTTCTTCCTCGCGCTTTTTGGCTTCCTCGATCGCCTTTTTTTCCTCTTCGGTGAGCGGTTTCGGCCGGTTGTTCTTTTTGCCGTCGCCGGCCGGAGTGTCTGGACGCTGCGGTTTTGACTGGGCGAGCGATGCCGGAGCGATCGCCGACAGGCATGCGGATATGATCAAAAACGCCGCGAAAGAAGTACGTAGACCGTCAAACCTCATAATAGATCCCTTGAACACAAGACTGATAAGTTAGATACCGATTGTCCGCTTTTAGTTGGTCAAAATCAAGGAAAATCGGTTTTCACGATCCGGCGCTGGCATCGCAGCGATCCGCGGGCTACTGTATTACAAACTATTACAGCCCTTTAGGTCACGCAGGGGCAATAAACCGTTCATATTCAGATACTTAGGTGGTCGGTCGGGCCGGTTTTTGAATTCTTCAACTGTCCCGCGTGTCCCGCGTGTCCACGTCGTACATCGTGTCCAGTCTGTCCCGCTACCTTTCGCCGTAACTATTGTGTGTAAAGCTCTTTTCATCAATATAAGATTAAAGCGAGTTGCGACGATAGTCAAGAGTATTATATGTGAAACGAAAATTGATCTGCATTCAAACGATACGTTTCAACGCAAATGACGCGGACAGGAAATCAATTCCTTATCCGCGTCGTCGGCGACCATCGGCATGATATTTTTTTGGGAAGTGCATCCCGCCCGCTGGCACAAGCGGTTCTGCCGAGGACTATTCGCCGCCGTCGGGAAATACCTCGATCTTTACGCTGAATGCACCCGAATTGTCGTCGAGGTTGCCTTCGTTGATGCCGAGGAACAGGGTGCCGTCACGGGTTGCGGTGAACTCGCGTTCGGCTCCGATATATATAAAATCGTTGTTATCGTCTCCGATAACAGCGAGCAAGGCACCGGTCGGGACATTCTTGAGAAGTTTGTTCTGGTCCTCGAGTTCGCCGATCCCGGACGCCGAAGAACTATTACCGCTGCCCAACGAAACTTTCCCGTCGCCTGAGATGTGGATCCGCTGACCTTTCTTGATGACCCAGCCGGTGTTAGTCCAACCGTTAGCGGTATTATCGGCAAGTACCTTGACGCTCCATGAGATCGGCTTGGCGTTTGCGATCGCCTTGGACGTCGGTGTCGTTTGTTGTTTCACCACGGGCGTTGAGCTCGTGTTGTCCGAAGTTATGACTCGCGGCGGATCGGCGGGCTTGGTCGGCGGCTTGTAGGAAGCGTTTCGGTTCGTATTCTCGTTAGTTTGAGGGATCATTGGCGAATCGAACGCGATCGATTCGATCTCCGACGCGCTGAACGTCATCTGGCGGCTCCGTGAGCCTTCGCCGATCATGATCGTAAATTTACCGCCGGCAAACGACGTGATCCTGCCTTTGAGGATGCTGCCGTCCTTTAGCCTGATCGTGTCAGCAAAAGCCATCAGCGAGAGCGACAAAATGAGAATCAACGAGCTAAAGACGCTTAAAAGACCGGGCCGTTTTGACATATTTCCTCCACAGGACGAGCGTGACAAAAGATACATTTAGCCGTGCTTCGTGCCGGCAAATTGATGATATTTCGATGGATTAAGTTGCTAAATTTGTTCGCGCTTACAAATTCATCGTCCATCATACATAAATTACCTAAAGTTGTAAATGAATATTTACCATGTAGGTTATTGAGAACAATACAGTTTGGGTCGATCGATCGATCCGCGATTTCCACAACAGTTTTCCACAGGTTTACCGGTTGTTTCCGGCGGGACAGAAGTCCTTGAAGAAATCGCGAAAATGTGAAACAAGTTAGGTGGAGGCATCATTATGAAACGCACTCTATTTATCGCATTTTCGCTCGTTTACATGGCGATCTCGACCTTTTCTCAAGAGGGAACGCCGTCTCCGACACCGATTCCAAGAATTGATGTACTTGACGAAGAAAAAAAGCTCATTGAAAAAGAGACCGAGCTGGTAAAGGCTCGGACCGCGTATCTCAAGGCTTACGCTGAGTCCGCCGGTTCCGGCGGCGTGACTCGCGACAATTCCGGCGGGAAGACGCAGTTTGAGAACGAAAACGGCAAAGCAATTCTTGAGACTGTCGCACTCAGTTATGAAGCGATCGAAGAGATCGCCGGTCGAGTTGATACGCGGATCAAGCCCTTTATGGGCAATTACGACCGAATCGTATTGTTTTACGAACCTGATTTCCTGGCTCTTTCGCGGTACCGGCTGTATCGCGAAGAGGCACGACTTGCACTCGCAAATTACGAAGAACTGATCAAAGCCGTCGAAGCAGAGGCGAAAAAGCAGCAAGAAGACCGAACTGTCAACATCGAATCC